>DATGIN010000343.1:0-7578 GCA_035295705.1 Caulobacteraceae bacterium | reverse complement strand
CGCTGCAGAAGGGTTTCGACCGCTACTACGGCTTCCTGCAGGGCGAGACCGACCAGTTCTTCCCCGAGCTCACCTGCGACAACCACTTCATCGACCCGCCCGGCGGCCCGGACGACGGCTACCACGTGTCGGAGGACATCGTGGACCGGGGCTGCGACATGGTCCGCAACCTGACCTCGCTGGTGCCGGAGCGGCCGTTCTTCCTCTACCTCGCGTTCGGGGCGATGCATTCGCCGCACCAGGCGCCGCGGAGCTACCTGGAGACGTGGCGGGGCAGGTTCGACGCCGGCTGGGACGTCGCGCGCGAGGAATGGTTCGCGCGCCAGAAGGCGATGGGCATCGTCCCGGAAGCCACCCGGCTCGCCCCGCGCAATCCCGGCGTGAAGCCGTGGACCGAGCTGACGGCGAACGAGCAGGCGTTCGCGGCGCGGCTGCAGGAGGCGTTCGCCGCCTTCCTCGAGCACACGGACGACCAGATCGGGCGGCTGGTGCAGTTCCTGAAGTCGATCCACCGCTTCGAGAACACCATCTTCCTCCTCCTCTCCGACAATGGCGCCAGCCAGGAGGGCGGCCAGACCGGCGTGCTGGACGAGATGAAGTGGTTCAACGGCATCCGCGAGAACGTCGACGAGGCGGTCGCCCGGCTCGACGACATCGGCGGCCCGGACAGCCACTGCAACATCCCCTGGGGCTGGGCGCAGGCCGGCAACACCCCGCTCAGGTGGTACAAGCAGAACACGCACGGCGGCGGCGTGCGCGACCCGCTGATCGTCCACTGGCCGGCGGGCGTGACGGCAAGGGGCGAGACGCGCGGCCAGTTCTGCCACGCGATCGACGTCGCCCCCACGATCCTCGACCTCGCCGGCCTTGCGCCGCCGAAGAGCGTCGCCGGCGTCGCGCAGATGCCGATGCATGGGACAAGCCTTGCGCCGGCGCTGGAGAGCGCCACGGCGGCGCCCGCGCGCGGCGCCCAGTACTTCGAGATGCTGGGCCACCGCGGAATCTGGCGCGACGGATGGAAGGCGGTGACCCGGCATGCGCCAGGCCAGCCGTTCGAGTCCGACCGCTGGGAGCTCTACCACCTGGCCGAGGACTTCTCGGAGTACGAGGACCTGGCCGAGCGCGAGCCAGAACGGCTGGCGGCGCTGAGAGCCCTCTTCAACGAAGAGGCCGAGCGCAATGGGGTCTTCCCGCTGGACGACCGCAGCGCCATGCAGCTCTTCCGCGCCTCCGGGCGGCCGGGCCTGCCGACCTCGCGCACCCGCTTCGTCTACCACCCGCCGATCTCGCACCTGGTCGCCGACGCCTGCCCGCCGGGCGCGCGCGGGTTCACCATGGCGATCGAGCTTTCGCATCCGGACGGCGAGGCGGACGGCGCCTTGATCGCCCGCGGCAGCGCCAACAGCGGCTTTGCCCTCTACGTGAAGGAGGGCCGGCTGGTGTTCGACTACAACCACTTCCACGACCACACCCGCCTGGCGGCCCCCGAGGCGCTGGCGGCGGGCGCGCGCACGGTAACGGTGTCCGTCGACCGCTCGCCGGACGGCGGCGGCGACATCGAGATGCAGATCGACGGAAGGGTCGTCGGCGCAGGACGGGCGCCGAAGCTGCTCTACATGGTCTCCTCGACCGGGATGGACATCGGCCGCAGCCTCTCGCCGGTGACGGCGGACTACTCCGCGCCGTTCGTCTATCCCGGCCGGATCGAGCGCGTGATGTTCGAGGTTCCGGACGCGAAGCCGCGCGGCGAGGTGCGCGCCGAGGTGCGGGCGGAGATGGTTCGGCAGTAGGCCGCGCGCTTTTGCGCGCCGGCCGCCTCGCCTACTGTCGCGGCAATAGCGCGGGAGCAGGCGATGGACCTCGGCATCGACAAGCTGATCGGCCGCAAGGACGGCGAGATCGGCTGGATGATCTTCAACAACCCCGAGCGGCGGAACGCCGTCTCGGTCGAGATGTGGGCGGCCATCCCCGGCGTGCTCGAGGCGTTCGACGCCGACCCGGAAATCCGCGTCGTGGTGTTCACCGGCGCCGGCGACAAGGCGTTCGTGTCCGGCGCCGACATCAGCCAGTTCGCGGACGTCCGCGCCAACCGGGAGGCGAACGAGGTCTATTCGGCCAGGAACGCGTCGGCGACGCGGGCGATGGCCAGGCTCTCCAAACCCTCGATCGCCATGATCCGGGGATACTGCATCGGCGGCGGCATGGCGGTGGCGCTGAGCTGCGACATGCGCGTGTGCTCCGATGACAGCCGCTTCGGCATCCCGGCCGCGCGGCTGGGGTTGGGCTACGGCTACGAAGGCCTGAAGACGCTGACGGACCTCGTCGGTCCGTCGTTCGCCAAGGAGATCATGTTCACCGCCCGTCACTTCACCGCGGACGAGGCGCTGCGCATCGGCCTGGTGAACAAGGTCGTGGGCTCGGGCGAGCTCGAAGCGGCGGTGCGCGAGTACGCCGTCATGATCTCGCGCAACGCGCCGCTGACCGTCAAGGCCGCCAAAATGGCGGTGCGCGAGGCGGTCAAGGACCCGGAGCGGCGGCAGCTGGACGAGGTGACCAAGGCCGTCGACGCCTGCTTCGAGAGCGCCGACTACGCAGAAGGCCGCAAAGCGTTCATGGAAAAGCGCGACCCGGTGTTCCAGGGCCGCTGAGCCCCGCGCCTTACCGTTCGACCAGGGCCTAAGGCGGCCGGACGGCGCCCGCCGGCCGAATTCGAGCTGTCGTGGTTGAGCATGACGTTGCCGAGGCCGCCCGCCGGGGCCTGCCTGGCTCCAGGGGTCAAATGGCGCCGGCTTGCCGCATCCGCGCGATCTCGGACGCGCTGTAGCCGGCCGCCGCCAGAACCGCGTCCGTGGCATCCGGCTTGGCCGGCGCGGCGCAGCGGATCGCTTTCTCGACGCCGGAGATGTTGATCGGTGACGCCACCATGTGGGTGGCGCCCAGCCGGGGGTGCTCGACCGGCGCCGCCATCCCCAGGTGCTTGACCTGCGGGTCCGCGAACGTCTGGTCGATCGTGTAGATCGGCCCGCAAGGGATCCCGGCCTGCTCCATCGCCGCGACCCAGTGCGCCGTCGGCTGCTTGGCGGTCTCGGCGGCGACGGCGGCGTTCACCTCGGCGCGGACGCGGGTGCGGCGGCCCGCGGAGCGCCACTCTTCCCTCTCGAGCCAGTCCGGACGCCCGATCGCCTCGCAGAACCGCCGCCACTGGTCCGGCGAGGAGGCGGCGATGTTGATGAAGCCATCGGCGGCCGGGAAGGTCCCCATCGGCGTCATGGTCGGGTGGTCGTTGCCGGTCTGCCCGGGGACCTCGCCGGCCATCAGCCAGCGCGACGACTGGAAGTCGTTCATGAAGATCTGGCTCTCGAGCAGCGAGGTGGTGACGTTCGCGCCCCGGCCGCTCCGCTCGCGCTTGAAGAGCGCCATCATGATCCCCAGCGCCAGGAGGGTCCCCGCCGCCATGTCGGAGACGGCGATGCCGACCCGCATCGGCCCGCGCCCCGGCTCGCCGGTGATCGACATCAGCCCGCTCATGCCCTGGATGATCTGGTCGACGCCCGCGCGATTGCCGTAGGGGCCGTCCTGGCCGAACCCGGAGATGGAGCCGTAGACGAGGCGGGGATTGACCGCCTCGAGGTCCTCGTAGGCGACCTTCAGGCGGTGCTTCACCTGCGGCCGCATGTTCTCGACCACGACGTCGGCGTTCGCCGCCAGCCTGAGGAACGCCGCGTGACCGTCCGGCGACTTCAGGTTCAGGCTGATCGCCCGCTTGTTGCGGTGCAGGTTCTGGTAGTCGAAGCCGTCGCGCGAGCCGATCAGATCCTCGCCGGCGGTCGGCTGCTGGACCTGGATCACGTCCGCGCCCCAGTCCGCCAGGTGGCGCACGCAAGTCGGCCCGGCCCGCGCGAGCGTGAGGTCGAGCACGACGATGCCGGCGAGCGGCTTCTCCGCGGCGGTCGACGTTGCATCGGGCATCGGCAGGGCTCCGCTCGCGACTCATCCGTTGATCGCGGCCGAAGCCGCACTAGTTAGCACCTTAGCTCAGGCCGAAAGACGAGGGCGACATGCGGTTGTTGTCGGGGATCATCGCCGCGCTCGCCGTCGCGGGCGGCGCCATCGCGCAACCCAGCCCGGTCGTGGTGGAGCTCTACCAGAGCCAGGGCTGCTCCTCGTGCCCGCCGGCCGACGCCAACGTCAATGCGCTGGCCGACCGCCCGGGCGTGCTGGTGCTGAGCTTCGGCGTGACCTACTGGGACGACCTTGGCTGGAGGGACACCTTCGCCGACCCCGCCTACACCCGGCGGCAGTGGGACTACGCGCACGGCCTGCACCATGCCGAGGTGGCCACGCCCGAGGTTGTGATCGACGGCAGGCGCGACCTGGTGGGCAACGATCCGCGCGAGCTTGCGGCGGCGATCCGGGCCGCAGGCGCGCCCAGCGGGGCGACGCTGGCGCTCGGCCCCGGACGCGTCGTCATCGGCGCCGGCAGGGCGCCGGCCGGCGGCGCGGACGTCTGGCTGGTGCGCTACGACCCGCGAACCCTCAACGTGGCGGTGAAGCGCGGCGAGAACGGCGGCAAGACGCTGCCGCACCGCAACGTGGTCCGCAGTCTCGTGCGCGTCGGCCGCTGGACCGGCGCCAGCGTCGGTTTCGCCGTGCCGAAGGCGGACCCGGTGCTGAAGACCGCGATCCTGGTGCAGGCCGCGAACGGGGGCCCGATCCTGGCCGCTCAGGTTCTCTAGCCGCCGCGGGCGGCCGCCTTCGCCCTGGCCTGCTCGTCGGCGATGGCGTTGCGCGTCTCGGCAAGCAGCCGCGCGGCGATCGGGTCGGTCTGGATCGCGCGCCAATAGGCGGCGAGCTTTGGATGCTTGCCGAGCGGGCTGGCCGCGCCGAACAGATGCGGCGCCCACTCGTAGGCCAGCACCAGCTGCGGAAGGAGCGCCCCGTCGGCCGTCGTAAGGCTGGCGCCAACGGCGTAGCCGCCGCTTTCGATGTGGTGCTCGATGTAGCCCAGCGCCGTCTCCACCTCGGCGAGCGCCGCTGCGATGCGCTCGTGGTCCCACCGCTTTCGCGAGCGGCCCGAGGCGTTGAACAGCGGGACCATGGCCATCACCAGGTAGAAGTCGCAGAGGCGCGAGATGAGCCGCACCTTGGCCCGCGCCCAGGCGTCGGCCGGCCGAACCGGCGGGTCGGGGTAGGCGTCCTCGAGGTACTCGCAGATGACTTCCGACTCCGGCAGTGCGCGGCCGTCGTCGAGGACCAGCGTCGGCACGCGGCCGATCGGGTTGATCGCCAGGTAGTCGCCCTTCGACTCCGCGGACGAGTGGAAGCCGGGCGGCTCGATGATCTCGACCTCGATGCCCTTGGCGTAGAGGACGAGCCGCACGCGGGTCGGGAACGGCGAGGTGTAGGTCTGGTAGAGCTTCATGGGCGTGGGACCAGGCGTCCGCCGGGGACCTCGCGCGGCGCACGCACGGCGAGCGACCACACGAAGTCGGTTTGCAGGAAATCGAGGCCGCGCTTGCCGAATTGCCCGGGGCGCGGCGCGCCAAGGTCGGTGTTGGCGGCGTCCGCGAGCGCGGGCGGGCGGGCGTCCGCGTCGTCGAAGTTGGCGGGGTTGGGGCCGAGCGCGGTCAGTCGGCCATGCTCGAAGCGGATCGTCGCGCGCGCATGGCAGGTGATGCACGAGGTGTGCTCGAAGCCCTGTTCGAGCATCGCGTCGGAAAGCCGCGTCGGGGCCCCGCGCGCATCGACGAAGCCGATCTGCGCGCCGCGCAGGCGGTAGTAGGCCCACTTCGAGCCGATCAGCTCCCGCCGCTCGCCGTCGACGCGGCCGCGCGCGGCGGCGCTGGGCCCACGCGTGGTTAAATCCTGCGACGGCTCGCCGGGCGGCAGCGGATCGTCGACGTGCTCGAAATCGGCCCAGAACCAGGTCGGCAGGTCGCGGGTGGCGATATGCAGGCCGGTCAGGCCAAAGACGCGCCCGCCGATGCGCCGCCAGTGGTAGCGCGCGAGCAGCGCCGCGGGCGGGTTCGCGCCGAGGTCCCTCCAGACCGCCTTCACCGCCTTGGCGCCGATCGGGAAGCGGACGGCGTCCGGATCGCCGGCGGCCTGCGCCTCGGCGTAGAGGCGCTGCAGGCCGGCGACATTGTAGAGCCCACGGGCGCGGATGAAGTCGTAGCTGGCGCGGTTGATGCGCACCTCCAGCATCGCTGGCCCCTCGGGGTTCGAGAGCCGCACGCTGAGGCGCTTGGCCGGCCAGGCGGCGCGGCTGAGCGCGGGCCAGGCCACCGGCGCGGCGCCGTTCGGCGGCAGCACCTCGCTCCCGGCCTGGGTCTTTCCGTCGCCAGAAACCAGCGGCCAGGTCTCCCAGACCACCGGCGCGTCCGGCTGATAGGCAAGGATCGAGCGGCCCGGATCGGCGACGCCGGCCGCGCCCGGCGCGGCCTGGCGGTTCAGGTAGAGGAACAGCCGCCACGCATACTCGTCGGGGTCGTTGACGGCGAGGGCGACGTCGGCGGCCCGACCGCCTGGCTCGATGAGCGCGTCCATCGCCGGCGGGGCGTGCCGGGGAGCGAGGCCGGCGGCCAGCGCCGCTAGGATGAGCATGAGCGCCGCGCCGATCTCGGCGACCAGAACGCGCGCGCCCATGTGGAAATACGACGTCGGCTAGGGCGGTTAGCCGTAGCCGCCCGTGGTGACTTTGGTCTTCGTCGTCTTGTGGTGCTTGACGACCTTGTGGCCCTTCTTGCCGGTCGCCGCGGCGACGGGCGTGGCGGACGCCAGCGCAAGCGTCGTTCCGCCGACCAGGCAGATGAGCGCCAGCGCCGAGGCAACCGCGTTGAGCTTGTTCGACATCGTTTTTGAGTCCTCCCGTGGCGAACATGGCCCGGCCGTCGCGCCGGGGCAACGGCTAAGCTGATCCCTGGCCAGTGGATCGATCTCGCGGCAGGCTGGGCCGCGGGAGGACCACGACGCCGAAATGACGATGCGGACGCTGTTCGGCGCGACGCTGCTGATCGCCGCGGCCCTGATCTTCTGGGCCGAGCTGCTCTGCGCGCGCCTTCTTCTTCCGCTGCTCGGCGGCGGGGCCTCGGTCTGGAACACCTCGCTGGTGTTCTTCCAGGTCGCGCTGCTCGGGGGATACCTATACGCCCACGCCAGCGTGCGCTGGCTGCCGGGGCGCTGGGGCGTCTTCCTGCACCCGGCGCTGTTGCTCGCCGCCGCCCTCGCCCTGCCCATCTCGGCGGCGAGGCTTGCCCCGCCGGCCGGCGGCGCGAACCCGATCGGCTGGCAGCTCGCGGCGCTGGCGCTGATGGTCGGCGCGCCATTCGTCGTGCTCAGCGGCACGGCCTCGCTGCTGCAGGCCTGGTTCGCCCGCCTGGACGAGAAGGCGGCGCGTGATCCCTACTTCCTCTACGCCGCCAGCAACCTCGGCAGCCTGGCGGCGCTGGCGACCTATCCGACGCTGGCCGAGCCGAACCTCAGCCTGCTCCAGCAGAGCGGCTTATGGAGCGCCGGCTATCTCGTCGTGACCGGGCTCGCGCTGGCGTGCGCCGCAGCCACGGCGCTGGTTGGGCGCGC
>DATGIN010000342.1:0-5719 GCA_035295705.1 Caulobacteraceae bacterium | reverse complement strand
GCTCGATCTCCTGATCGCGAACGAGACGATCCGGACGGCGCTCGGCGTCTTCCTCGGCATCATGTTCGTCTCCATGCTGGCGGACACCATCGACGTGCAGGAGCTGGCGACCGGTCGGCGGCAAGAAGGATTGTTCGCGGCCGCTCTCTCGTTCTCCGGCAAGGCCACTGCCGGACTCGGCACCGTTGTCGCCGGATTCCTCTTGCAGGAAGTCGTCCACTGGCCGTCGCACGTTGATCCGCGCTCGGCCGATCCGCACAACGTAACGACCCTCGGCCTCGTCGCCGGCGTGCTCGTGCCGCTGTTGTACGCCGTGCCGTTCGCCTTCGGCTTTTTCCTCCGCATCACGCGCGACTCGCACAAGCACACGCTGGAGGAGCTCGAGCGCCGCCGCGCCGCCACGCACGTGACCGCGGGAGCCGACGGCGCCCTGGCCGAGGGCCTTGAGGCGGCCCTGGGCGCCGCCACCGAGGCGACTGGCGGCTAGGCGCCGGCGCCCTTCATTTCGCCGAAGAACTGAACCGCTAGGCCGTGGACGCGCTCGGCGGCTTCGGCGTCGTACGCCATCCGCACCCGGCCGCCCTGCCCGCGGTTGCCCGCGGGATCCTGCACCTCGACATCGATTTCGGGCATGTCGAAACCATGGTGGGCCCCGTGCACGACGGCGGTCCGCACCTTCATACGATCGAGGGGCTTCAGCGAACGGGCCAGCGCGGGCCCCGCGTCCGGGTCGTTGTCGTAGCCATCTTCGGAGCCGGTCACGAGCAGCAACGGGGCCGAGACCAGGTCGCCGAACTCGAAGCCCGGCGCGCGGTTGTAGAGGTGGCAGACCGGGTAGACCGGCATGTAGGCCGCGAAGCTCTTGTCGCCGAGGTAGCCTGCGTTCACCGCCTTCGTCGCCGCCAGCATGGTCGCGACGCCGCCGAACGAGAATCCCATGATGCCGATCCGGTTGGGATCCACCCTCGGATGCGCCGCGAGGAAGGCGTGCGAGCCGTAGACGTCGGGCAGGGTCTCGTGAACGGTCCGCGGGCGGCCTTCGGCGCCCCCGGCCAGCCCGCGCGGCGACCATTGATCGGGCTCCAGCGTCACGAAGCCCGCCTCGTTCAGCGGATGCGAATAGCCGCCTTCGCGCTCCGAGGGTCCGGCCGAGCCGTGCAGGATGAGAACCGCTGGCCGGCGACCGTCGCGCTCGGGGATCCGCAGGCGCGCCGGGATCATCAGCGGCGGCTCGTGCAGGGAGGCGAAGGCGATGTAGTGGAGGCTGGTCATGGCGGGCCGAGTGGGAGCGTCAGGTAGCAGCCGAACTCGCGCGGAAAGTCGACGGAGACGCGCGCGTGCACCCGGCCCTGTCGGTCGAGGAACGTCGCCCGGTCCGCGTGCGGGACAAAAGCGGTGTGCCAGACGCCCGGGTGGACGTAGAGCCCGGCTGAGCCGTCGAACCGGAACGCGGGGAAGGCGTCGGGCGTCACATCGTCGCCCGGCGGGGCGAGCGCCACGACGAAGCTCTCGCCCGCGGTCGGGTAGACCATCTGACCGCCGTCCGGGTGGTAGTTCGCGCGCCAGATGAACACCTCGTCCCGCGGCTGCGACGCCCCGTCACCAGCGGCGGCCTCCGGCCAGACGCTCCAGCCGAACAGGTAGGAGTCGCCGACCGCTTCGTTGCGCGCGTGCAGCGTCTGGCCTCGCCACTCGAAGGTGAAGAGCCCCTCGGCCACGCCGCCCTGGTCGCCGGAACCATCGTCGACAGGACGCCACCCCTGCGCTGGCCAGCGCACGATCTCGATAGGGTGGGTGCGAGGCTCTCGAACGAGCTGGCCAAGGCCTTCGAGGCTGGCTTCGCTTGCGGTCACGAGACGCGGCGAATGCCGCGCGACAGCGCCCGTCGTCGGCCCGTAGGCGATCTCGGCCGCATGCGAACTCATGGCGCCTCTCGCGTGGATCGAAACCCGCGGCCGCCGCGTTCAAGCGTCAAGCTCGATCCCTCCGGCAATGAAGGAGTCACGGTCATGTTGTCCGACAGCCAGGTCGTCGCCACCATTCCCGTTCGCGACGCCAATCGCGCCAAGGCCTTCTATCACGACACCCTGGGGCTGACGCAGATGGAAGAGCGCCCGGGCGCGGTCAGCTACAAGAGCGGCGGCTTCACGCTCTTCATCTACGAGAGCGATCAGGCCGGCACGAACAAGGGCACCGCCGCCACCTGGATCACCTCCGACGTCGACGGAGCCGTGAAGGAGCTGAAGGACCGCGGGGTGGCGTTCGAGCGCTACGACAGCCTGCCCGGCCTGGCGATGAAAGGCGATATCCACGTGGGCGGCGACGGCGCGGTGAAGATCGCCTGGTTCAAGGATCCTGACGGAAACATCCTCTCGATCATGAACGCCTGACCGGCGGCGGCCTACGGTATCTTCCATCCAGGTTCGAACGGGATCCGCCCCGGCAGCTTTACGGTCGTCAGCGGTTTCGGCGGATGCAAAGGGACCGAGCCGCAGACGAGTCCTGACGTCAAAGCGACCTTGCCGAGCGCGGCCGCGACGAGATGTGCGTCGCGGACGGAAAGATGCACCGACTCGAAGGTCGCGGTCGCGTTGAGCCCGAGCTTCAGCGGCGGAAGCGCAAAACCGGCGACGACCAGGCTCAGCGCCGGCTCGGCGGTCATTGCGATGGAGTGCTGACCAAGCGGAACGATGGAGGTCTCGCCAGCCGGTTGCTTCGCGGGGTCCCGCCAGGCGCGGATCGCGGCGATGCCGACCCAGGCTTGCGCGAACTGCTCGAACAGGCTGAACTTGCCGAGCTCCCCCTTCAGGCCGCTCACCGCCTGCCCCGCGACCGCGCCCCAAGGCACGGCGCCGCCGCCGTGCTCGGCCGCGTGGGCCTTGAGCTGGTCGGCCAGGCCCTCGATCGGATCCGGCAGCAGGTCCGACAACGTCAGGCTGGTCTCGCTCATCGGCCGCTCTCCGGTGTTTGCGGCGCCAGCCCCTCGATACGCGGCGCCACGATCGCCATGCTCCAGCGCAGGCTGACCGGCGGCGCATGCGTCGGCTGCACGTCGCTTGCAGCGGCGTGAACGCCCGCAGCGGTCAGTGAGGCGGTGACCGCAACCGGCGGGCCGGCGCCATAGGGGGCGCCGCTGAGCCGGCGGACGACGAGCGTCACCGCCCCAGCGGCGGCCAGCACGAGCGCCGCCAGGGCGGCCCAGATCCAGGCGCCCTTCGGCCACGCGGGGGCGGGGGAGGGCGCCGAGGGCGGGGCCGCCGGCAGGACCGTGGTCGGGGCAGAGGGTGCGACAGCCGGCGCTGCCCGCGGCTCCGACGAAGCGGGCGATGCCGGCTGGGGCGTTGGCGGCGGCCGCCGCATCCGCGGAGGCGGTCGCGGCGCCGGCGCCGGAGTGGGCGAGACCACCGTGCGCGGAGTGGGCCTGGGCGGCGCTGCAGGCAGGGGAGGCGGCGGCGGCGCTGGCTGGGGCGGCGGTTCGGGCGCGGGTTGCGGCGGGAGCGGCGGCGCCGGTTGCGGCAGAGGCGCCGGCCGCGGCAAAGGTTCCGGGCGCGGCAAAGGTTCCGGGCGCGGCTGCGGTGGCGGCCGCGGGGCCGGCGCCGGCGGCGGACCGGACGAGACCCACAATTCGACCGCCTCGCCGGAGCGTATCGGCTGGCCGGGTTCGGGAGACTGGCCGCCCACCACTCCCTTCGCCACGGGCGACGGCCGAGTCTGCACCCGCGCAGTCAGGCCATCGCGCATAAGGACGATCTCGGCCACGACGAGGGGCATGCCGGTGACCGCCGGCATCAGCCTCTGTCGGTCGGGTGGCGGCGCCGGGCGCCCCTTGGGAGGCGGCCGCGTCACGGCCGAGTTCGGCCGATCCGCAAGCCTCTCGGAGAACGGTGAGTCCTGGGCGGCGGCCGCCGCCGCGCCGGCGAGAACCACCACAGCCGCTGCCATCGCGACCCGCCGTCGCAGGTTTGCCGCCGCGATCACCTCCCGCCCTCGCTCCGTCTGGCGGCAGTCTAGGCGCCGATGGAAACGTTGCCAAACGGAGGCCTGCTTCAAGCAGCGCCTGAACGATCTTAGAGGGTGCGGCTGACAGACACCTCGACCCCGCCCGCGGCCGCCGCGGGCGCCAGCGCCTGCGGTTTTTCCACCCGCACCCGGGCGCGGACCACCTTGGCGTCCTCGAGGCACAGACGCGCCAGGCGCTCAGCGAACGTCTCCACCAGGTTGAAGTGGCCGCTCTCGGCCAGGGCCGTCGCCTGCTGCGCCACCGTGGCGTAGTTCACGGTGTCGCCGATGTGCTCGTAGGTTCCCGGCGCGAGCTCGAGCTCGATGTCGATGACCAGCGGCTGTTTGCGGCCGTATTCGTGTGGAATGACGCCCACCTCCGCCGAGAGTGTCAGTCCACGAATGAACACCTTGATCTGGTCGATGCTCATCGCTTTGGCCCCGGTTCAGGGGTGGCCGCGCGCCAGGCCAGATGCTGGCCGGCGTCGACCGCGATCATCTGGCCGGTGACCGATGGCGCATCGATCAGGAAGGCCAGCGCGTCGGCGACTTCCTCCGGCGTGGCTCTGCGCTGCAGCGGGGCCCCTCGCGCCTCCTCGGCGAACGCCTCCGCCGACTGATGGATCGAGGCAAGCGTCGGGCCTGGGCCAATCCCGTTCACGCGGATCTTGGGGGCCAGCGCCTGCGCCATCACACGCGTCGCCTGCCACAGCGCCGCCTTGGAGACCGCATAGCTGAAGAACTCCGGTGTCGGCCGCCAGACGCGCTGGTCGAGCAGGTTGACGATCAAGCCGCCTTCGGCCGCCTGGGCGGCGAAGGCCTGGGCCAGAAAGACGGGCGCGCGCAGGTTCGCGTCCATGTGCGCGGCCCAGGACGCCGGCGTCATGCTCTCGAGGCGGTCATCCTCGAACAGGGATGCATTGCTTACCAGCAGCGTGAGCGGCCCCACGGCGGCGCTCGCGGCGGCGATCAGGCGCCCGGCCGTCTCCGCCGACTCCGCGAGGTCCGCCGCTAGAACCGCCGCCCGGCCCCCATCCGCCTCGATCTCGGCCAGCACGCTGCGCGCCTCGGCCTCGGACTCTCGATAGTGGACGGCGACGCTGTAGCCCAGCCGCGCCGAGCGCAGCGCCAGCGCCCGCCCGATGCGGCGACCCGCGCCGGTGATGAGCGCGCCGCCGCGATCCGTCATCCCGTTAGTCGAACCGCCCGAAGTCCAGCCGGTTCATGACCCCGATCACGATCAGGAAGATGGCGATCATGATGATGGCGGTCATGGCGGCGCTTCCAAGCGGGACTGGACGGTCGGGCTTTAGCGGCGAGGCGCTTGGAACTCAACCGTCGTCGCGAAAGCCTCGCCCGACCTCAGTCCGGCGGCCGAGGCGTCTCGCCGTAGCCCGCCTCGCCATAGCCGTAGCCGCTGCGCCGTCGCGCCTCGTCCGGCCCGTCCGGCGCCGGCGCTTCGGCATCGTTGGCGATTGCGCTGTCATACAGAGCGTCCGGGACGCGGTCGTAGGCAGGCGCGGGTGCATACCGACGCGGCTCGTATGCGACCGCGTACCCGATCGCGCCGCCGGTGGCGGCCTGGCTGATGCACTTCGCCGTCTGCCCGACGGCATGCCGCCCGGTGCAGAACACGTCCTCGTAGTGCGGTCCGGCGGCGGCCAGGCATTCGTTGAGCTCGAGCCGCACCTCCTTCAGGCAATTGGCCTCCGCCGCATCT
>DATGIN010000341.1:0-19337 GCA_035295705.1 Caulobacteraceae bacterium | reverse complement strand
CTCGCCCTCTTCGTGCACGGATGCTTCTGGCACGGCCACGACTGCGCCAGAGGCGCCCGCGTCCCGAAGGCGAACCGGCCCTACTGGGAGGGCAAGATCGGCAGGAACCGCGCGCGCGACGCCGAGAACCAGGCGCGGCTGCGCGCGCTCGGCTGGCGCGTCGAGGTGATCTGGGAGTGCGAGCTGAAGCAGGCGGCCGCGCTGGAGGCGCGGCTGGCTGCGTTGCTCGGCCAGGACGTCAGAACGCCTCGGCTCTGAGCGCCATCATGGCGGCGGAGCCGGTCTTGAGCTTGGCGAGGTGGGCGTCGGCGTCGGGCAGCAGGCGCTCGAGGAAGTAGCGGCCGGTGATCAGCTTGTCGGCATAGAACGGATCGCCGTCGCCGGACGCGATCTTGCCCTGCGCCGCCTCGGCCATCATCGCCCACATGTACGCGAGGGCGGTGAGCCCGAAGAGGGTCAGGTAGTCCATCGACGCGGCCCCCGCGTCCTCCGGGTTTTGCGTCCCGTGCTGCATCAGCCAGAAGGTCGCCTCCTGCAGCTTGGCCTTGGTGTCCTTCAGGGCCTCGACGAACGGCGCGACGGGCGCTGTCCGCTCGCGTTCGCCGACGTAGGCGTCCACTTCCGCGAAGAAGCTGGCCATGGCCCGGCCGCCGTTCGCGGCCAGCTTGCGGCCGACGAGATCGAGCGCCTGGATCCCGTTCGTGCCCTCGTAGATCATGCTGATGCGGCAGTCCCGCAGGTACTGGCTGACCGGGAAGTGCTCGGTGAAGCCGGAGCCGCCGTGCACCTGCATGGCGTCGGAGCAGATCCTGAAGCCGCGGTCGGTCATGAACGCCTTCGCGACCGGCGTCATGAGGGCCATGTAGTCGCTCGCCCGCTCGCGCACCGCCGCGTCCGGGCTTTCGTGCATCAGGTCGCCGTGCAGCGCGGTCCAGTAGAGGAACGCGCGACCGCCCTCGAGGATGGCGCGCGAATCCATCAGCATGCGGCGCACGTCCGGGTGCACGATGATCGGGTCGGCCGGCCCGCCCGGGTTCTTCGGTCCGGAGAGCGAGCGGCTCTGCAGGCGCTCACGCGCGAACGCGCATGCGGCCTGGTAGGCCGCCTCGCCCTGCGCCAGCCCCTGGACCCCGACGCCCAGACGCTCCTCGTTCATCATCACGAACATGAGCCTGAGGCCCGCGTTCGCCTCGCCGATCAGCCAGGCCTTGGCGTCCTCGTAGACCATCACGCAGGTGGCGTTGCCGTGGATGCCCATCTTCTCTTCGAGGCCGGCGCATTTCACGCCGGTGTTGCGCTCGCCCACGCCGCCGTCGTCGGTCGGCAGGAACTTCGGCGCGATGAAGAGGGAGATGCCGCGAACGCCCTCCGGCGCGCCTTCGATACGCGCCAGGACCAGGTGCACGATGTTCTCGGCCAGGTCGTGCTCGCCGCCGGAGATCCAGATCTTCTGCCCGCTGATCCGGTAGGTGCCATCGGCCTGCGGGATCGCCTTGGTGCGCAACAGGCCAAGGTCGGTGCCGCACTGCGGCTCGGTCAGGTTCATCGTGCCGGTCCACCGGCCGGTCGCCAGCTTCGGCAGGTAGGTCGCCTTCTGCTCGTCGGAGCCGCCGGCGTCGATCGCGGAGTAGGCGCCGTGCGTCAGCCCCGCGTACATCGCAAACGCCATGTTCGCCGCCGTTGAGACTTCGGAGAACGCCGTCGCGACGACGCCCGGCAGGCCCTGGCCGCCATAGGCCGCCTCGGCGGCGAGCGCCGGCCAGCCGCCTTCGACCATTGCCCGATAGGCGTCCTTGAAGCCCGCCGGGGTCGTGACGGTGTTGTCGGGAAACCAGCGGCAGCCTTCGCTGTCGCCGACCTTGTTCAAGGGGGCGAGCACCTCCTCGCTGAAGCGCGCCGCCTCGGTGAGGATCTGCTCGACGACGTCGAGCGGCGCGTCGGCGAAGCCGGGCAGGTTCTGATAGCGATCGAGCTTGAGCACTTCGCCGAGCACGAACATCTGGTCGCGAACCGGCGCGCGGTAGCTCATGATCTGGTTATCCGACGGCTAGGTTGAGAGGCCGCGGACTATTTCGCGAATTCGTGCACCCCGTCCAGCCGTGCGCGCAGGACCTGGTCGTAGTCCTCCGCCTTCGGCAACAGGTCCGGCCGCGTCTCGGCGAGCTGCTTCTCCAGCGAATCGCAGGCTTCGCGCAGCGTGTCGATCGCGTGGTCGATGTCCTCGCGCTGGGCCTCGAGCGTGACGATGCGCTCGCGGAACTTGCGCAGCATCTTGGCCGATTGCTGCACGCCGCCGTCGCCGACCTTATAGAGGTCGAGGATTTCCCTGATCTCCGAGAGGCTTAGGCCGACGCGCTTGCCGCGCAGGATGAGCGTGAGGCGGGCGCGGTCGCGGTAGTTGTAGACGCGGTTCAGGCCCTCGCGCGCCGGCGAGAGCAGCCCCTTGTCCTCGTAGAAGCGAAGCGCGCGCGGGGTGACTTTGAATTCGTTGCAGAGTTGGCGGATCGTATAGCTGCGCTCGGGGCGCCGGAGATCGGGCATGGGTCGACACCTCCCTTTCCCCTACGTCTAGATGCCGCTTACGTAAGCGTCAAGCTCAGGTGATCGCCGCTCAGTTAGCGGTAAGACCGGGCCCCTGCGCGTCGCGGTATGACCGGTCAGACCGCCAGATCTTCTCCGGCAAGCGCCCGCTCGATGAGGCCGATCGTGCGGCTGAGGCCGAAGATGGCGGCGAACGAGCCGAAGCGCGGCCCCTGGCTCTCGCCGAGCAGCACCTGGTAGAGGGCGCCGAACCAGTCGCGCAGGGGGTCGAACCCCGCCGCCTTGCCGGCGGCGTAGACCTCGCTCTGGATCAGCTCGCCGTCCTCGCAGTCGATGGGCAGCGTCCTCAGCCGCCGCACGAGATCGGCGAACGCGGCCCGCTCCCGCTCCGTCGGCGCCCGGAAGCGCTTGGCCGGCTTCACGAAGTCCTCGTAGTAGCGGACCGCATGGTCGCAGAGGCGGTCGAGCAGCGGCTCGCGCTCGGGCGTCGCGCCCGGCAGGTGGCGGCTGAGGAACCCCCAGAGGATCGCTTTGTCGGAGGCGTTGGAGGCGGCCACCAGGTTCAGCAGCAGGGTGAAGGAGACAGGCGATCCCCGCTCGGGCGGCTGGCCGCCGTGGACGAACCAGACAGGGTTGTCGAGCGGGTTGGCGGCGTTGGCGCGCCGATTGTAGGCGTCCAGGTGCTGCAGGTACTCGTCGGTCGCGCGCGGGATCACGTCGAAGTAGAGCCGCTTGGCCGAGCGCGGCGAGCCGAACATGTAGTAGCTGATGCTCTCCAGGATCCCGTAGCGCCGCCACTCCTCCATGGTCAGCCCGTTGCCCTTGGACTTCGAGATGCGCTGGCCGTTCTCGTCCAGGAAAAGCTCGAAGTGGGACCCCTCGGGCGGCTCGGCTCCGAGCACCCTGGCGATCTTGCTCGAGACGCGGACCGAATCGATCAGGTCCTTGCCGGACATCTCGAAGTCGACGCCGAGCGCCGCCCAGCGGAGCGCAAAGTCCGGCCGCCACTGCATCTTGACCGCGCCGCCGGTGACGGGGACCTCGACGATGCGCCCGTCCTCGTCCTCGAACACGACCGTGCCCCGCTCCGGATGCGTCTCCAACATCGGAACCTCGAGCACCCGGCCGGTCGCGGGGCTGATCGGCAAGAAGGGCGAGTAGGTCGCACGCCGCTCCTCGCCCAGCGTCGGCAGCATGATCGCCTGGATCGCATCGAAGCGCGCCAGCGCCAGAAGCAGCGTCTGGTCGTAGAGGCCCGATCGATAGGCGTGCGTCGCCGAGAGGAACTCGTAGTCGAAGCCGGCGTCGTCGAGGAAGGCGCGCAGGCGGGCGTTGTTGTGCGCGGCGAAGCTTTCGTGGGTCCCGAACGGATCGCGCACGACGCTCAGCGGCTTGCCGATGTCCTCGCGCAGCATCGCCTGGTTGGGCAGGTTGGGCGCGATGCGGCGCATGCCGTCCATGTCGTCCGAGACGACGATCAGCCGGCTCGGGATGGCCTCGTCGGTCAGCGCCCGGAACGCCTGGCGCACCATCGAGGGGCGCGAGACCTCGGCGAACGTGCCCAGATGCGGCAGCCCGGACGGCCCGTAGCCGCATTCGAACACCGCCGGCGCCCTCAGCGCCGGCAGCGTCGCTACCGCCTCGTCCGCCTTCCCGGCCTCGATCAGGCTGGCGGCGAAGTCGCGCTCCTCCTCGCTCAGCCGCTGGCGGAGGATGCGCGCGATGAGCACGCGCGCCTGTTCGAAGGGCCAGGATTTCGCATCGCGGGCGAGGGAAGAAAGGCGCTGGGCCATGCCGCGGTTAATCGCACGCGCTTTCCAACGTCAACCGAACCGCCGATCCGGACGTACTAAGCGGGGCTATGCCTTGAACCCGCCAGCATTCAACCCCAGGATTAGTCCATGCTCCGCCTGCCTGCCATCCTTGCGGCCCTCGCCTTGAGCCTGGCCGCTCCCGCCGCCGTCGCCGCCACCCAGACCGCCATCTTCGCCGGCGGCTGTTTCTGGTCGATGCAGCACGACATGGAGCACATTCCTGGCGTGGTCTCGACCGAAGTCGGCTACACCGGCGGCCGCGTCCAGCACCCGACCTACGAACAGGTGTCGAGCGAGACCACCGGGCACCTGGAATCGATCAAGGTCTGGTTCGACCCGGCGAGGATCTCCTACGCGCAGCTCGTGCAGCGCTATTGGCACATCATCGACCCGACCGACGCCGGCGGCGCCTTCTGCGACCGCGGCGCCTCGTATCACAGCGCCATCTTCGTGAACTCGCCGGAGCAGCGGCAGATCGCAGAAGCGTCGAAGGCCGCGCTGGAGCAGGGGGCGCTCAAGGGGCGCATCGTCACGCCGATCCGCGACGCCGAGACCTTCTGGCCGGCCGAGGACTATCACCAGCATTACGCCGACAAGAACGTCATCGCCTATGCGGAGTATCGCATCGGGTGCGGCAAGGACGGCGTCGTGCGCCACATCTGGGGCAAGCTCGCGTTCAACTGAGACGGCGAACCGCTCCCGTCCAGGGCTGCGGCGCGCTATGACGCGCGCATGATCGCGCCCGTTCCCGCCGAGTGGTCGCCGCACCGCGCGATGTGGCTGGGTTTCCCGAGCCACGCGGACCTCTGGGAGGACGACCTCGAGCCGGCCCAGCAGGAGGTCGCCGCCGTCGCCAAGGCGCTCGCCGGCCCCGGCGAGGAGCGCGTGCGCCTCCTGGTCTGCGGCGATGCGGCCGAGTCCGCCGCCCGCGCGTTGCTCGACGGCGAGCCGGTCGAGATCGTGCGCGGCCGCTTCGGCGACGTCTGGCTGCGCGACACCGGCCCGATCTTCGTCGAGCGCGACGGCGCCTTCGCGGCCGAGGGTTTCCGCTTCAACGGCTGGGGCGGGAAGTATGTGCTGGAAGGCGACGAAGGCGTGGCCGAGCACATCGCCGCCGCCGCCGGGGCCCCGCTGACCAGCGAGCCGTTCGTGCTCGAGGGCGGCGCGATCGACCACGATGGGCTGGGCACCGTGCTCACCACCCGCCAATGCCTCTTAAACCCCAACCGCAACCCCGGCTGGACCGAGATCGAGGCCGAGGCCGCGATGGCGAACAGCCTGGGCGCGCGCGCGGTTCTCTGGCTGAGCGAGGGGATCCAGAACGACCACACCGATGGCCACGTCGACAACCTGGCGCGCTTCGTAGCCCCCGGCGTCGTGGCCTGCCCGGTGGCCTGGGGCGCCTCCGACCCCAACGCCGAGATCTACGACGAGGCGGCGCGCCTGCTTTCCGGCATGCGTAACGCTCGCGGCGGGGCGCTGACGGTCGTCAGGGTCGCCTCGCCCGGCTTCATCGAGGGCGATGGAGGAGCGCCGGAGCCGGCTTCGCACATGAACTTCATCATCGCCAACGGCGCGGTGATCGCCCCGGTCTACGAAACCCGCGCCTCGGCCTTTGCGCTCGACACCTTGCAGAGCCTGTTCCCGGAGCGCGCGGTGATCGGCCTGTCATCGCGGGCGCTGCTCACCGGCGGCGGCTCCTTCCATTGCATCAGCAAGGAGGAGCCTGAGTGAGCCACACGCTTACGCTTGCGGTGCTGCAGGGGGCCTACGGCGAGGACGAGGCGCAGAACATCGCCCGCACCACAGAGCTCGTGCGGGCCGCCGCCGCGAGCGGCGCCCAGGTGATCCTGCCGCCGGAGCTGTTCCAGGGACCCTACTTCTGCGTCCGCCAGGAGGAGCGCTGGTTCGCCCGCGCGCACCCCTGGGCCGAGCATCCTTGCGTGACCGGCCTGTCGGCGGTCGCCGGCGAGCTCGGCGTGGCCATACCGGTCTCCATCTTCGAGCGGGAAGGCCCGCACTACTTCAATAGCCTGGTCATGCTGGGGCCGGACGGCCGCCCGATCGGACTCTACAGAAAGAGCCATATTCCAGACGGCCCCGGCTATCAGGAGAAGTACTACTTCCGCCCCGGCGATACCGGCTTCCAGGTATGGCCGACGCCGTTCGGCCGCATCGGCGTGGGCGTCTGCTGGGACCAGTGGTACCCGGAGGCGGCGCGGGCGATGACGCTGGCCGGCGCCGAAGCGCTGCTCTACCCGACGGCGATCGGCTCGGAGCCGCACGATCCGACCCTCGACACCGCAGCGCCTTGGCGGCGCGCCATGCAGGGGCATGCGGTCTCGAACGTGATACCCGTCGCAGGCGCGAACCGCATCGGCTTCGAGCCGTGGGACGACTATCCCGCCGGCGGACAACGGTTCTACGGCTCCAGCTTCATCTGCGACCACCGCGGCGACCTCGTGGTCGACATGGGCCGGGACGAAGAGGGTTTCGCGCTGGCGACCTTCGACCTCGACTTCCTGGCCGCCCACCGCGCGGCCTGGGGCTTCTTCCGCGATCGCCGTCCCGACCTCTACGGCTCGCTCGTCGATCCCCGCCCGACATGATCGACACCGAGCGCCTCGTCCTGCGGCCGTGGCGCGAGGCCGACCGAGCCGCCTTCGCCGCGATGATCACCGATGCGGAAGTGGGCGACTGGTTGGGCGGCGCTCGTACGCCGAGCCAGGCCGATGAAGAGTTCGACCGCATGCGCGCCTTCTGGGTCGAGCGCGGACAGGGGCATCTGGCGGTCGAGCGGCGGAGCGACGGCCTCGTCGTCGGTCGCGTCACCTGCCGCCAGCAGCCGCCGGAGTGGGAGCATCCGTACGCCGGCGTCCACGAGGTGGGCTGGATGCTGGCCCGACCCGCGTGGGGCGCCGGCTATGCGACCGAGGCCGCCGCCGCCATGCTGCGCTGGGGCTTTGAGACGCTGCAGGCGCCGGACATCTACGCCTGGACGGCGACCCGCAACCTGCGCTCGCAGGCGGTGATGCGGCGCATTGGCATGACGCGGTCGCCCGAGCACGATTTCGACCACCCCGCCCTGGCGGCAGACCACCCGTTGCGTTGGCACGTGGTCTACGTCGCGCGACGGCCGGCCGGTCAGTAGGGCGGGTGCGCCGAGGCCTGGTCAGCCAGGCGGCCTTCGGGCCGCTATGGCGCCCAACGGCTTCACAACGGCATTAGCCCAGGACGGTCTTCCCGTTCTTGATGCAGGTGACGCCGCGCTCCTTGATGCGCGCCTCGAAGCTGATCACCGGGCCATCGCGCCAGAGGTCGACCGTGATCGTCTCGCCGGGAAACACCGGCGCCGAGAAACGCGCCGCGTGGCTCTTGAACGCCGCCGCATCATAGTCGGCGTATGTCTGCAGGACCGCGCGACAGGTGATGCCGTAGGTGCAGAGCCCGTGCAGGATAGGGCGCGGGAAGCCGGCCCGCTTGGCGAACTCCGGGTCGGAGTGCAGCGGGTTGAAGTCGCCGGAGAGGCGATAGATCAGCGCCTGGCGCGGCAGCGTCTGCATGTCGACCGACTGGTCCGGCGCGCGCGTGGGCACGGTGTGGGGCTCGGGCTGCCCCTCGGCGGGGCCGCCGAAGCCGCCGTCGCCGCGGGCGAACAGCGACGCCTGGATCGTGGCGATCGGATCGCCGCTCTCGTCGGTGATGATGGTCTCGTTGACCACGACGGCGCCCTTGTCCTTGCCCTTGTCGAACACGCCGAGCACCCGGCCTTTGGTCTTGATCTTGGCCGCGGCCGGGACCGGCTTGTGGAAGGTGATGTTGCGCTCGCCGTCGACGATCAGCACCGGGTTGAGCTGCATGCGCGCCTCCGGCCCGGTCGAGGTCACCGGGCGGCTGCGGACGACGGACGCGAAGCTGGGCAGCGCCTTCAGATTACGCTCGTAGACGAAGGCGAGCTCCTTCTCGTCCATCGGATCAGCGCCCATGCCGACCCCCAGCGCGTAGAGCATCGTTTCCTGGTTGGTCCACGCGCCTTCCCCTTCGGTCCGGCGCTCCAGCACCTGCGGATAGTCGATGGGCATGGCGATGTTCCTCCCGTCTACGTTCTGGTCTTGCCATTGAAGGCGGGCGACGCCGGGGCAGGCAAGCCCAGACACCGAGCGGCCCCGCGCGACGAGTTTGCGGTCACAAGGCCGGTTCGTTCGGTCCCGACGCCCGATGAGGGCGCTATTGGAAGAGCTGCAGGTAGACTTGCTGCGGCAGCTCCGCACCGCCCCAGGTGATGTTGCAGCGGCCGTTGATGATCTTGCCGGGATGCCAGCCGCGATCGACGCCTGCAGCATCGATATAGTGGGCCTTGCATACGAACAGCGGCGCTCCGTTCTCGTAGCCGCCGATAACGGGACGCGCCCCTTGGCCCGGCGAGGCCCAGTCGCCCCGACCGACGGCCCAACGGAAGGTCTCGACCCGGTACTCAGCCCCTCCGTAGCCCACGTTGCAACGGTTGCCGTTGATCACCTTGCCCGGATAAACGGCGTTCCCGTAGTGCGCCTGGCAAAGGAAGAGCGGGCCGCCCTTTTCCCAACCCGCCTCGAGCGCGTGCGGCGGCTGACTGGGACTGGCCACCCAGGTGACCCGCGCCCACGCAGGAGCTGCGGCGGCGCTCCCGGCCAGCGCAGCTGCGAGCAAGAGCATCCACTTGAGCATCCTCGTCTTCCCCCGTTGACAAGCAGGTCTTGGCTCCGGACGCTAGCAGCGCAGACAAGGCGGTCAAGCTGAGCCCTGCACGCGCCCCTGAGCCATCACGAGCCGAAGAGCCATTGTCGGATAGGCAAAACATCAGCCTGCTGATCGCTCACGGCGTCCTCCACCGCCTCGCCTGGGGCGGATCCGGCGTTTTTCTGGCCGTGTACCTCTATCGGGAGGGCGTCGGCCTGCCCGAAATCTTCTTGTGCTTCGCGGCGATCCTGGCCCTGCGCTTCCTCTTTCGCTCGCTGCTGGCGCCGGTGGTCGCCGCGCTAGGCATGCGACGGACGCTCATCCTGGCCACGGTGTTGCAGGCTGCGCCCTATCCGGCACTCGCCCTCGTTCACGGCGTCAGCCCCGCGCTGGCGCTCTATTGCGCCGCCTCGGCGCTGGGCGCGGCCTTCTATTTCACCTGCTACCACGCGGTCTTCAGCGCGCTGGGCGATGCGCGGCGACGCGGCGAACAGGTTGGATGGCGGCAAATTCTGATGACCGCCGCCGCCGTCGCCGGACCGGCGGTGGGCGGGGTGGTCCTGGCGACCGCAGGCGCCTGGGCCGCCTTCGGGGCGGCGGCCGTCCTGGAACTGCTGGCGATCGTCCCCCTCCTTGGCCTGGACGAAGTGGATCCCGGGCCGGCAAGGTCGGCGCGCGGCTGGTTCGCCG
The DNA here is from genome assembly GCA_035295705.1 of Caulobacteraceae bacterium. Taxonomy (GTDB): domain Bacteria; phylum Pseudomonadota; class Alphaproteobacteria; order Caulobacterales; family Caulobacteraceae; genus Poindextera. The sequence goes on along the minus strand of DATGIN010000341.1, from coordinate 9,573 downwards.
ACGTCGGCGCGGGCGCCCTCTTGTTCGCCACAGACGGCTGGATCAGCAACGTCTCCCTGCTCTCGTGGAACCTCATCATGTTCCGCGGTTTGGGCGGCCGCTTCGACGCCTTCGGCGGGGCTGTCGCGGCGGCCGCCCTGGCCGGCGCGGTGTTCGCTGCGGTGCTCGGGCGCTTCGTGGACATGGGCCATGCGCGCAAGGCGTTGTGGTTCAGCGCCGCTGCCTTCGCCGCCAATCTCATCCTCAAGATGCTGTGCGGGGAAGGCTCAACCGTCGTCCTGACGGTGACCATCGGGACGAGCCTGCTGACCGGCTTCTACACCCCGGCGCTGATGATCGCCTTCTACAACGCAGCCAAGCGCTCGCCCTCAGTTCTCCGCTTCCAGATCGCCTCCGAAGGCGCTTGGGACGTCGGCGGGTTCGTTGTCACGCTGACGGCCGCCGCCCTCTGCGCGTCCGGGGCGCCTCTCGCGGCGACGTTCCTGTTGCCCCTGGCGGTCGTGCCGCTGCAAGCCCTGCTGCTCCACAGGACCTACGGCGCCGAGGAGACATCCGCCTCGCCCCTGCCAGCAGCCAAAGCCGCCGGCGGCGCGGCCTAGGGCGAAGTGGGGATAGCGCGGAATCGCTCAATCGTGCTCTGGAATCAAAAGTTTGAGCGGCTTGCGGCGGGAAGGCGGTTCCCACCTTTCCTCAACCCGCCCTAGCTGCAGACGTCGCTGACCTGCGGCAGGAACGGCGAGAACAGGCGCATGACCAGGTTCTGGAGCGAGAAGCGGGGCTTGGTCGCGTCGAGGAAGTAGCGCTCGTCCTCGGCAGGCGTCGCCTCGAGCGGCCAACCCGTCTGGGCGGCGTCGATAAGCGGTTGGCAACGCGGCGGAACCTTCCAGATGCGCGCCGTCTTGTCGTAGGAGGCGGATACGATCTCCCGATCGTCGGGCGAGAACGATGCGTAGGTGACCCAGGCCCGGTGTCCATTGAAGACGATGATCGGCGCCCCGGTCCAAGCATCCCACAGCCGCAGCGTGCCATCGCGGGACGCGGTCAGGACGCGCTTGCCGTCGCGCGAGAAGACCGCATCGATGTCCCAGTCTGTATCGCCGATCATGATGGCGAGCTGCTTCCCGGACTGGGCGTCCCAGACCCTGGCGGTGTTGTCCCAGGCGGCCGTGACCACCCGCTTGCCGTCGCTCGAGAACGCGGCCCCGTTCAGCCTCCCTTTGTGCCCGCGTAGCACCTGGAGCAGCCGGCCGGTCGTCGCGTCCCAGATCCGGGCGGTCTCATCGTACGAGGCGGTGACGATCCGCTTTCCGTCCGGCGAGAACACCGCTGAAGTCACCCAGTGCGTGTGGCCGCTGAGCGTCATCAGCGGCCTGGTCCGCGTGTGAGCGCCGCCTGCCGCCGCGTCCCACACATAGGCGTTGCCGTCGTCGCAGGCGGTGACGATGCGCTTGCCGTCCGGGGAGAAGGCCGCGTAGTCGACGCGCTCGTCGTGCATCAGTTGGAAGAGCTCTGCTCCGGTCGCGGCGTCCCACACGCGGGCGGTCTTGTCGTCGGAAGAGCTGACGACCAGCCTGCCGTCCGGGGAGAAGCGCGCCGTCCACACCGTATCGGTGTGACCTTGCAGGGTCCGCAGCTTGGCCCGGGTCTTGGCGTCCCAGATGTAGACGAGCTTGTCGTAGGACGCCGTCACGACGCGGCCTCCGTCCTGCGAGAATTCGGCGAAGTTGACCTGCTTCTTCGGCGGCAGCGGCAGGTCGTCGTCGGGGTCGTCGACAGGGTAGGCCGCCAACACGCCCGCCGCGGCGGCGGTTTCGACGTTCCAGAGGTCTGCCGTGTTGTCGTCCGACGCCGTGGCCACGGTCGCTCCGTCGGGCGAGAAGGTCGCCCAGTTCACCAGATCATCGTGCGCGCGCAGCACGCCCAGCGGCGCGCCGGTCTTGCCGTCCCAGAGTCGCGCAGTCTTGTCGTCGGAGGCGGTGACGACCAGGGCGCCGTCCGGCGAGAAGCCGGCGCTGCGAACCCACCCCTCATGACCCTTCAGGAGGGCGATGAGGTCGCCGGTGTCGGCCTTCCACAGCCCGGCTGTGTTGTCTTCCGAAGCGGTGAGGATGCGTTTGCCGTCTGGCGAGAAGACCGCGCGCCAGACCTTGCCCTCATGCTTGCCGCGCAACGGCGTCCCGGCGGCGCCGGACGCGACGTCCCACACCCGCGCCGTGCCATCCCAAGACGCCGTCACCAGCCGTTTGCCGTCGCCAGAGAAGGCCACGCTGCTGACGAAATCCGCGTGCCCCCTCAACACGTGGACCGGCTGGCCATCGTCGGCGCGCCACAACCGCGCGGTCTCGTCGTCCGAGGCCGTGGCGACCAGGCTGCCGTCCGGCGAGAAGGCGGCGTCGAGCACGGCGCCGTCGTGCCCCTTCAGCACCGTAATCGGCGCGCCGGTCAGGCCGTCCCACAGACGCGCGGTCCCATCATCCGAGGCAGTGACGATGCGCTTGCCGTCCGTCGAGAAGGCGGCGACGGTCACGGCGTCCTGATGGCCGCGCAGCACGGCGATCGTCCGCCCGCTGCGTGCGTCCCAGAGCCGCGCCGTGTGGTCTTCAGATGCGGTGACAACTCGCTGGCCGTCGGGCGAGAATCGCGCCGTCCATACCCGGTCGGTATGCCCTTTGAGGACGGTCAGCGCCGCGCCGCGGCCGACGTCCCATATGCGCGCGGTGTCGTCGCTGGCAGCAGTCACCACACGCTCGCCGTCGTGGGAGAACTCGACGTCTTCCACCGGTCCGGTATGGCCCTGGTAGGCGACCTGCAACCGGCGATTGGCCCAAGCCTGCTCGAGCGCGTACTCGGCTGCATTGATGAATGGGCGCGATGGGTTGGCGATGTGCGGCGGCAGCGCGGCCAGCGCCAGTATGCCGCCCAGCCTGCTGTCGCCGGAGTCGGTCGCGGTGCGCGAATCGCGCGCGAGAAACCGAGACTGCGCGATCAACGCCCCGTCGCCGGTCAGCTTTGCGGCGTATAGCGCTGCGAACAGACAGAGCATGATGAGCGCGGCAGCGCCCCAGCGAAGACGCGTGGCCGCCAGCGCGGCGCCGTCGGATTCGGCGATAAACGTGCGCACCGGCTCGGGCAGCTCGTCGCCCCAGCGCGTCTCCAGATCGAGCGCGACCGCGAGATCGGGATCTCGCAGCAGGAACTGGCGCTTGCCCCGCAGCGTCGTTGCAGCCTGATAGCGCACGTGCTGCGCCTCGATCACGCGGCGCGTCTCCAGGTCGCGGCGGTCGGCGGCCAGCTGCAGGCGCGCCCGCTGCCAGTGGTTCAGCAGAGCTTCGTGCGCCAGGCGAACCATCGGCGCGGCGCCTTCTTCCGACGCGACCACGAGGCGCGCGGCGATCAGGGCGTCCAGGGTCTCTCGCGCCGGACTGCCCGTCTTGAAATAGTCGAGCGGCGCAGCGCGTGAGACCGCCAGCTGGTCCGAGGCTGCCGAGACCGTCGCCAAAGCCCGGAGCACTCGGGGTAGCGCCTGCCGGGCGGTAGGCGGCAGGGCCGCCAGGGTCTGCTCGGCCCGGGTCGCGATGGCTCCGTCAAGACCGCCCAGCGCGTCGTAGCTGGAGAAGGTGAGGACGCGGCCGCCGCGGTTGCCGACGTCCTCGGCGTAGAGCGCCTGCAGGGTGAAGGAAAGCAGCGGCAGGACGCCCGGCGCTGCGACCGCCCGTTCGGCGATGACGGAATCTAGCCTGAGGCCACGCTCTGCGTGTTGCTCGAACACGAGCCCGGCGATTTCGGCCGGCCGGCGCACCATTTCGGTCAGTTCGGCGAGCGAGGGCGCAGCCACGTCCAAGCGACCCGCGCCTTCGCATAGGGCCAGCAGCTCTGGCGCCTCCGCCATGCGATGCCAGAAGTCCGCGCGCATGGTGGCGATCACCCAGACTTCGCCGGAGCGCGCCAGTCCGCCCACCAGTCGCGCGAAAAGCCGCCGTTCCGTCTCGTCGATGGCCGCGATGTTGAACAGCTCCTCGAGCTGGTCGAGGATCAACACCAGCTTGGCGCTTTCGACGGCGAGGATTCGTCCCTCGCGGCGGAGCGCCTCGCTGACACGGCCAAGCGCGCCGGCGAAGATGAAGTTCGGCTCATCCGGCGCGTCGCGCAGGGCCTTGGCCAGCGCCTCGGCGGTTTGGCCTGGCGCCAGCAGCTCCGGCAGACCGATCCCATCGGCACCGTCGCCGCGGGTCAGCGCCTGCACAAGACCGAGGATGACGTCACCGCCGCCGTCGCTGGGCCGGAAGACCACCCGCCGCACGAAAGCGGCGCCCTCGATCCGCTGTGGCTTCATTAGGCGCGGAACAACCGCCGCCTTGACCAGGGATGACTTCCCCGAGCCGCTGGCGCCGCAAACCAGGAGGAAGGCGGTCTGCTGCTGCGCGCGGGCGGCCAGGGCCTCGATGGCGCGCGCTACCAGCGCATCGCGGCCGAAATAGATTGCCGCATGCTCGAATTCGTAAGGTTCGAGACCCCGAAACGGGGTGGATAGCCAAAGCGGCGGCTGGTCGCGCAGGTCCGCGTCCAGCGTCTTGATGCGCCGCTCGAGCAGCTTGCGCAGCTTCTCCTCCAGCAGCCGCGCAAAGTCGTCGAGCGTGTGATAGCTATCGTAGGCCGCCAGGAAGACGCCGCGGTCCTGGAAATGCCGGCTCCAGAAATCATTCAGCGCGCTGAGCTGTTCGAGGCTGCGCGCTTGCGCCGTCATGTCCTGGGTATCGATCGGGGCCGGATTGGTGTTGCGGAAGGCCAGAATGTCCGGCGCGCCGTGCTCGCGCGCGGCCCGCAGAGCGTCCTCGAACTCCCACTCCGTGCCGGTGACCGGCGAGCGGCCGTCCAGGCCGCGGTACTCGCGCGTCTTGGTCTTCTTCGGCAGCGGGGTGCCGAGTCGCGACCAAAGGATCAAGATGACGATGTCGTGTCTGCTCGGCGGCTCGATGACGTCCTGGAAGTGGCCGGACGCCAGCATCGGCTCGCTTTCCCAGCGATAGGCCTCGATCTCGAAGAAGCGGCTGTAATCCTGCGCAAGCTTGTCCAAGACGAGCGCCGCGCGGAGGCGCTCGGCCGGCACATCTCCCGGCGATGAAATGAACACACGAAGCCGCGAAGGCATGCGCTGGCAACGACCCCCCGGCCGTCTTTACCGAAACTCGGCGATACACTACAGCCGGCGGCGTGATTGGGCTGAGGGCGGAGTGTGCGTTATTGCCGCAGGCCGGGGGGCGTGGGCCGCGATTTCCACGCTTGCTGCTGGGGATGGTCTCCGCGAGCCTGCTCGTCACGGGGCAGACGGGGCTCGCAGCTCCCTGGCAAAGGGCCAACCTGGACATGCCGGGGTTTGACTATCGCCACTTCGACCTGCCGAGATCGAGCGTGCGCCTGTGCGAGGACTCCTGCCTCCGGGACCAGGCTTGCGTTGCCTGGACCTTCGTCAAGCCTGCGCTCTACGGCGCCCACGCGGCTTGCTGGCTGAAGAACCGTCTTCCTCCGCGTACGCACGCCGATCCGTGTTGCGTCTCCGGCGGTCGTTAGGACGCCGCTTGAGCGCCAGCAAATCCCACGCGATGCACATCGTCGTGGTCGGCGGTCTCGACCCCGGCTCCGAGGACACCTGGTCGGGGACGCCGAAGGCCATGATCGCCGGTTTGCGCGCGGCGGGCCACCAGGTCAGCACCGTTGGTCCCCTGCCCAGCATCGACACCGGTCTGGTCCAGCTTAAGGCGTGGTGGCACGGGCTGGACGGGAAGTACTACCCTGCGATCCGCGACCTTGCGGCGCTGCAGCGTCGCAAGGCGCCGCTCGCCGAGGCGCTGCGGGCGCTCGAGCCGTACGATGCGGTCATCGCCTGCCATGCCGCGGACGCGGCGATCGTGCCGGCGGCTGCCCCGCTGATCTTCGTGCACGACGCGACCTGGCGCCTTCTATTGGACTTCTATCCCCGCTATGAGCGCAGGCGGCTCGCACAGTCGATCATCCAAGCCGGCGAAGCGCTGGATCGGGCCGCGCTCGAGAACTCCGACGTTGTGATCTATTCCTCGCGCTGGGCCGCCGATGCTGCGCAACGTGACTATGGTGCGCCGCGCGCCAAGCTCGCGGTACATCCCTTCGGCGCCAACCTCAGGCGCCTTCCGACATCGACGGCGTTGCGCCGCGCGCTAGCCGAGCGCGGGCAAAACCCCTGCCGGCTGATCTTCGTCGGCGTCGATTGGCGACGCAAAGGCGGTGACGCAGCCATCGCTGTCGCCCAGGAGCTGAACGACCGAGGCGTCCCATGCGAGCTCGACGTGGTCGGAGGCGAGCCTCCTGAGCACCGACCGGACTGGGTGCGCGCGTGGGGATTCCTGCGGCGCAGCAGCAAGCAGGAAACCGAGCGTTTCGCCAGCCTGCTGTCGCGGGCCGACTTCATGATCCTGCCGACCCGGGCCGACTGCACCCCGATCGTTCTCAGCGAGGCCGCCGCGTACGGGCTGCCCACCGCCACCACATCGGTTGGCGGGATTCCTGAGATAGCCGGCGACGCCGGCTGGGCGAATGCGTTTCCGCCCGGCGCGCCCGCCAGCGCCATCGCTGACTGGATCGAGGGCGCCTGGCGCGATCGCCGCCTCTATGCGCGCATGGCCTCGCTGGCGCGGCGAGACTATGACCGACGGCTCAACTGGGCCGCGTTTACGGGCGCGCTGGTGGAAGCGATCCAGCGAACGCAGGGCGCCGAGCTGAAGGCGCTCGGCGTGGCCGCCGGCGAGTGAGCCTGGACATCGCATTGCGGCCACCGGACCGATTCGCTAGAAGCCGCCGACCGCTGGCGGCCGCCCGACCTTAGGGCGCCGTCTCCCCTCTCTCACAGTTTGCCAGGGCGCGCGCATGACGGGCCAAGTCCTCCCGAACATCAACCCCATCAGCGGCCAGGTGCTGTTCTATTCGCAGCCGGAACCGCTGGACGCCCAGCGCCACGGCCGGCTGGGGATGAACACGACGGACCGGCCGTTTTCCTTCGCCGCCAAACAACACTTCATCCCGCTGCACGCCGGGGAGTTCGGGCCAGCGGCGATCAGCTATCCGATCATCTTCGCCGGCCAGGACTACGCGCCGCTCGCCGTCATGGGGCTGACGACCGGAGAGAACCTGTTCATCAGCGAGGACGGGCTCTACCGCTCGGGCGTCTACGTGCCGAGTTTCATCCGGCGCTACCCGTTCGTCGGCGCACGCGACGACGACGCCAAGCGGACCATCGTCTGCATCGACCGGGCCTCCGACCTCTGGGTCGAGGGCAAGGCTGACGTCATGCTGTTCGAGAACGGGCAACCGACCGAGTTCACCAAGAGCTGCATCGAGTTCTGCAGCCAGTTCGACAACGACCGCGCCCAAAGCGACTTCTTCATCAAGCTGCTGCGCGACCTGGACCTGTTCGAGACGCGCCAGGCGACGTTCACGCCCAGGCTGGAGAACAACGTGTTGGGCGAGCCGCAGATGGTCGCCGAGTTCTTCGCGGTGTCGGAGCAGAAGCTGAAGGATCTTCCGGCGGCGAAGTTCGCCGAGCTGAGGGACAACGGCGCGCTGCCGCTCATCTATGCCCACATGACGTCACTGTTCGGCTGGGAGCGCCTGATCGCGGAGTCGCTGGCCCGCCGCGCCGCCGCCCAGACGGCCGATGCTTAGCTAGTCGCGCGCCTCGTCGGCATCCGTGTCCGGGGCGTCACGGCACGCGAACACGCTGCGCGTCAGGCAGGAGAACACCAGGCGGCCCGCCCCGTCCAACAGGTCGTGTTGCGCGAACACGATGCCCTTGCCGGCGCCGACCGGGTCTTTGCCCATGATCGTCATGCGCCCGCGCAGCACGTCGCCGGCCGGGGGGTTGCGCGCCCAGCGCAACGCATCGACGCCAAGCCGCTTGGTCTGCGGCCATTCGGCCGCCGAGCGGCCGTCGAGGCTGGCCCACACCGCGTAGACGAGCGCGTCGCTGGCGCCCGCGGCCACGTCCCGATCCGGGGCGAAGGCGGCGTTGAACGCCTCGAGCATATCCTCGCTGAGGCGCATCGAGCCCAATGCGACCACCTGGCCGACCTCGATGTCCTCGAAATGAGCCGGCATTCGCTCCCGCGTCCCAGACGTCTTGTCCGCTGAACGGCGGACCTATAGCTCTCGCGTCGTGAACGGAAGCCTCCTTTCGGTTGTATCGCGTTGGGTCGGCCTCGCGGGACTGCTGCTGTCGCTCGCGGCGCCGGCGGGCGCCGCGCCCATCCGCCTCGGGCATCTGTCGGCCGAGCTGGTCGCCGACCATGCGGCGATCGCGCCCGGCGGGAGCATCGAAGTGGCGCTGCGCCAGGCGATCGATCCGGGCTGGCACACCTACTGGCGCAACCCCGGCGACTCCGGCCAGGCGACGACGCTGACCTGGAGCGCGCCCGCCGGGTGGACGCCCGGCCCCATCGTCTGGCCCGCCCCCACCAAGCTGCCCACCGGTCCGCTGATGGACTACGGCTATACCGGCGAGGTCCTGCTGCCGCTCACAATGAACGCGGCCAAGGACGCGCGGCCGGGCGCGGTCGCCGCGCTCAAGGCGCATGCCTCGTTCCTGGTCTGCAAGGACGTCTGCGTCCCCGAGGACGCCGACCTGGTGCTGAACCTGCCCGTTGTCGAGGGCGCTCCGCCGCCCGATCCGCATTGGGGGCCGCGCATCGCCGCCACGCTCGCCGCCGCGCCGCATCCGACCGGCGCGCTGAAGGCGGCCTTCACGGCGGCCGGGCCGCTGATCAAGCTCAGCATCGCCGGCGCGCCGGCGGCCGGCGCGAGCCAAGCCTACTTCTACCCTTACGACGGCGAAGCCATCGATGCGGCGGCCGCGCAGTCGATCGATCGCGGACCGCAGGGGTTGACGCTGACGCTGACGCCCGGCCCGGCCTTCAAGACCGGAAAGCCGCCGTCCGCGCTCGCCGGCGTTCTCGATGTCGGCGGCCGCACCTTCGAGGTCACGGCGCCTGCGGGACCGCCGCTGGCCGGCGCGGCCGGACTTGGACCGCCGGCGGCGCCGGCCGGCGCGGGCGCGCTCGCGTTCACCTTCGCCGCCGCCTTCCTCGGCGGGCTCATCCTCAACCTGATGCCTTGCGTCTTTCCGGTGCTGGCCATGAAGGCGGGCGCGCTGGTCGGGCATGCGCACGAGCCCGGGCGCGCGCGGCTGCAGGGCCTGGCTTATCTCGGCGGCGTCGTGATCGCCTTCCTCGCCCTGGGCGGGGGCCTGATCGCCGCCCGCGGGGCCGGCGAAGCGGTGGGCTGGGGTTTCCAGCTGCAATCTCCGCCGGTGGTCGCGGCGCTCGCGCTCGTCATGCTGGCCGTAGCGCTGGATCTTTCAGGCGTGTTCGAGGTCGGCGCGAGCGTTCAGGCGGCCGCCGGTCGCGCGCCCGATGCGCGGGGGGACGGCGCGGGAGTCGTTCGCGCCGGCCTCACCGGCCTGCTCGCGGTGGCCGTCGCGGCGCCCTGCACCGCCCCGTTCATGGCCGGCGCCGTCGGTTTTGCGCTGACCCAGTCGGCGCCTGTCGCGCT
>DATGIN010000340.1:0-6126 GCA_035295705.1 Caulobacteraceae bacterium | reverse complement strand
GTCAGACGCCTGCCGGATGCGCCGGGCGTCTACCGAATGCTCGGCGACGAGGCCGAGGTGCTCTACGTCGGCAAGGCGAGGTCGCTCAAGAAGCGGGTCAGCCAGTACGCCCAGGGGCGCGCCCACACCCAGTGGGTGGCGCACATGATCCATCTGACCCGGTCGATGGAATTCGTCACCACCAAGACCGAGACGGAAGCCCTCCTGCTCGAGATCAACCTGATCAAGCAGCTGAAGCCGCGCTTCAACGTGCAGATGCGCGACGACAAGAGCTTCCCCGAGATCCTTATCCGCCGCGACCATCGCGCGCCGCAGATCAGGAAGCACCGCGGGGCCCACTCCATCCCCGGCGAGTACTTCGGCCCCTTTGCCTCGGCCTGGGCGGTCAACCGCACCGTCAACAGCCTGCAGAAGGCGTTCCTGCTCCGCTCGTGCTCGGACAACGTGTTCGAGACCCGGACGCGGCCGTGCATGCTCTTTCAGATCAAGCGCTGCGCAGCGCCCTGCGTCGGCTTGGTGAGTCCGGAGGAGTATGACCAGCTGGTCGAGCAGGCGCACGATTTCCTGCGCGGCCGGAGCCGGGCGGTTATCAAACGCATGGCCGACCAGATGAGCGAGGCGGCCGAGGCCGAGGAGTTCGAGCGCGCCGCGCGGCTGCGCGATCGAATCCGGGCGCTTTCATCGGTGTCACAAGATCAGTCGATCAACCCGGAGACGGTCTCCGAGGCCGACGTCTTCGCCGTGCATGCCGATGGCGGCCAAGCGTGCGTGCAGGTGTTCTTCTTCCGCGCCGGCCAGAACTGGGGCAACCGCGCTTACTTCCCCCGCGTGGCCAACACCATCGACGCGGCGGACGAGGAGCCTGGCATCCTCGATGCGTTCCTCGGCCAGTTCTACGAGAGCCAGGCGATTCCACGCGTCATCCTGCTGTCGCACAACGTTCCAAATCGAGAGCTCCTCTCGGAAGCCTTTGGGCTGAAGGGTGGGCGCAAGGTCGAGATCCTCGTCCCCCAGCGCGGGGAAAAACGCGAGCTCGTCCGGCACGCGCTGGTGAACGCGCGAGAGGCGTTGGGGCGCAAACTGGCGGAAAGCTCCGCTCAAGGACGATTGTTATCCGGAGTCTGCGAAGCGTTCGGGCTGGAGGCGCAGCCCGAGCGGATCGAGGTCTACGACAACTCGCACATCATGGGGACCAACGCGGTGGGCGGTATGATCGTGGCTGGGCCGGAGGGCTTTCAGAAGAGCCAGTACCGGAAGTTCAACATCAAGAGCACCGAGCTGACGCCCGGCGACGACTACGGCATGATGCGCGAGGTCTTGCGCCGCCGCTTTGCCCGCTTGGTGAGGGAGGAGGAGGCGGGCGAAACGCCGCCCAGGCCGGATCTGGTGCTCATCGATGGCGGCGCCGGCCAGTTGGAGGCGGCGACCGAAGTGATGGCCGACCTCGGCGTCGACGAAATCCCGGTCGTTGGCGTCGCGAAGGGACCCGACCGCGACGCCGGGCTCGAGCGCTTCTTCATGCCGGGCAAGCCGCCGTTCATGCTCGAGCCGAAGAGTCCCGTGCTCTACTACCTCCAGCGGCTCAGGGACGAGGCGCACCGGTTTGCGATCGGCACCCATCGCGTGCGGCGGCGGATGGAGATGGCCAAGAGCCCGCTCGACGAGATCGAAGGGGTCGGCCCAGGCCGTAAGCGCGCCTTGCTGCACGCCTTCGGCTCGGCGCGCGGCGTCTCGCGGGCGGCGGTGACCGATCTCGAGAAGGTCGACGGCGTCAGTGCGGCGCTGGCGCAGCGCATCTTCGACTACTTCCGCAAGGGGTAACGATGCGAATGGCGCCCAACCTCCTGACCGGGCTCAGGCTCGTGTTGTCGCTCGCCGTGTTCGCCAGCCTCATCGCTATCGCCGCCGCCGAGCGAGGCGCGCCGATCTCGGACGCCGTGGGTGTGGACCTGATCTGGTTTTCGCTCGTCGGCTTCCTCGTCGCCGGCCTGACGGATTTCTTCGACGGCTGGCTGGCCAGGCGCTTTCAGGCTGTCAGTCTCGCCGGGGCCATCCTCGACCCCATCGCGGACAAGGTGCTCGTCTGCGGCGCGATTGTCGGCTTGCTGGCGGTCGGCATGCCCTACGAGTTCGCGGTGATGGGGGGGCCGATCCTCATGCGCGAGTTTGCTGTCTCGGCCATGCGCGAGGTGCTGGCGCCGAAAGGCGTGAAGCTGCCGGTAACGTTTCTCGCCAAGACCAAGACCACGCTGCAGATCGTGGCGCTCGCCGCCTCGATGGCGCTCACCTTCTGGCCGGCTTGGGGACTCAGCCTCGACATCCGTACGCTGAGAGCGGCCTGGTTTTGGACCGAGGTGTTCCTGGCCGTCGCAACGGCTGTGACGCTTTGGACCGGCGCGCAGTATGCACGCTCGGCCTGGATGGCCCTCAGTGGGCGTGCGCCGGCGGGAACGCGTCCTTCGGGAGGGGAATGAACTCGTCGTGGTCATGGGGCGGGAGGGCGAAACGGCCCGCCTGCCAGTCCAGCTTGGCCTGCTCGATCCGCTCACGCGACGAGGCGACGAAGTTCCACCAGACGTGCCGGTGGCCAAGCGGCTCACCGCCGAGCAGCATCACGGTCGAGGCTTCCGTCGCGGTCATGGCGACGGTGTCTCCCGGGGCGAAAAACAGCATCCGTCCCGCCTCGTAGCGCTCGCCGGCGACCTCGACTGCGCCGCTGGCGACATAGGCCGCCCGCTCGGGGTATTCGGGCGGCAGCGAGCCGCTTGCGCCGGCCGCCAGCTCCCAGTGCGCGTAGAACATCGGAGAGTGGATCTTCACCGCCGCCTTCGCGCCGAACGCTTCGCCCGCGATCAGCCGCGCCTTCATCCCGGCGCCTTCGTAGTAGGGAAGGTCGGACGGACCGCTGTGGTGCGCGAACGCCGGATCCGTCTGCTCGAGCGCTTCCGGCAGCGCCACCCAGGCTTGGATTCCGTGCAGGCGTCCGCCGCGCTCGCGGATCGGGCCATCGAAGCGCTCCGAGTGGGTGATGCCCCGACCGGCGGTCATCCAGTTTACTTCCGCCGGGCGGATCTGCTCGTCCGACCCCAGGCTGTCCTGGTGGCGCATCTCGCCATCGAACAGGTAAGTGACCGTCGAGAGGCCGATGTGCGGATGCGGCCGCACGTCGGCGCTGCGCGGCAGGCCGGCAGGGAAGTCGGCCGGGCCCATATGGTCGAAGAAGACGAACGGCCCGACCATCCGCCGCTGGGCGCTCGGCAACACCCGGCGCACAGTGAAGCCGCCAAGGTCGTGGACCTGCGCCTCGACGACGAGATCGATGCTCATGCGCGTCGCTCCAAAGCGCTGCAAATAGGCGTTCACGACGCCGACGGCGATAGGCTATGGCCCCAGCATGGGGGGAAGCCCTGATCCATACGATTTCGACGCCGTCGTCGTCGGAGCCGGCGCGGTCGGCCTTGCCTGCGCCTACGCGCTCGCGCTGCGCGGCCGCTCGGTCGTGGTGATCGAAAGGGAGGGCGGCATCGGCGAGGGCGTCTCCTCGCGAAACTCCGAAGTGATCCACGCCGGCCTCTACTATCCCACCGGCTCGCTCAAGGCGCGTTTGTGCGTCGACGGCCGCCGGCGTCTCTACGCGTTCCTCAAGGCCCACGGCGTGGCGCAGTTGCGCTGCGGCAAGCTGGTGGTGGCAAGCGAGGCCAGCCAGATCGTTGCGGTCGAGGCCATCCTGCAGCAGGCCAAGGAGAACGGCGTCGAGGGGGTGCGGCTGCTGGACGCCCGCGACGCCAGGGCGATGGAGCCCGAGCTCCGGGTCGTCTTGGCGCTCGAGTCGCTGGAGACGGGCATCCTCGACAGCCACGGCTACATGCTGGCGCTGCAGGGCGAGATCGAGGACCACGGGGGAGCGGTCGTGGTCTCGACGCCGTTCGTGGGCGCCGCGCCGCTTGCGCAAGGCGGCTTTGGCGTGCGCACCGGCGGTGAACAGCCGACGACGGTCGCCTGCCGGATGCTGGTCATCGCGGCTGGCCTTGGCGCCCAGGCCGCCGCCGCTACGGTCGAGGGCTATCCGGCCGAGTGCATTCCCGCGCTGCATTACGGCAAGGGCGTCTACTTCGCTTATCACGGCCACGCCCCTTTCCAGCGGCTCATCTACCCGCCGCCGATCCCCGGCGCGCTCGGCGTGCACTACAGGCGCGACCTCGGGGGCCAGGCCCGCTTCGGCCCCGACCTCGCCTTCGTCGACAACGAGGACTACAGCGTCGACCCGGCCCGTGCGGCGGGGTTCTACGACTACATCCGCCACTTCTGGCCCGGCCTGCCGGACGGGGCGCTGACCCCGGACTACGCCGGGATCCGCCCGAAACTGCATGGCCCCGGCGAGCCGCAGCCGGACTTTCGCCTCGACGGGCCCGAGTTGCATGGGCTCGATGGCCTCGTCGCGCTGTTCGGCATCGAAAGTCCTGGGCTCACGAGTTCGCTCGCGATCGGAGAAGCGGTCGCCGACAGGCTGTCCGGCTGATCGATGGTCCTGATCGTCCATGCCGCGAACTTCGGCGTCAGGCCAAAGGGGGCGTTCCAGAACAACGTCGAGCGCAAGCTGACCAACGGGCTGATCCGCAACGGGCATCAGGTCATCGCATTCTCCGACCGCGATACGGCGATGGCGGGCTCGCCGTTCGGGCGGACACGGACCGGCGGGGTCGGCTACGCCAATCGCCGCCTGCGCGACCTCTGCTTTGCGGTCGAGCCCGAGGTGTTGGTGTTGGGGCAGACGGACGTCATCCGTCCCGAGACGGTGGCCGGCATCCGCGCCCGGCTGCCTTCGATGCGCGTCCTGCAGTGGAGCGTCGACGCCCTCTTCGAGCCCGGCAACATCGAGCGTCTGACGCGCAACCTCGCGGTGGTCGATGCGACCCTGGTGACCACTGCCGGAGACGCGCTGGCGCCGCTGGCGCGGCGGGGCAAGCGCCTGGGGTTCCTGCCCAACCCGGTGGACTTCTCGATCGAGCGCGGCCAGAACCACCTGGATCCGGCGCCGCCATTTGATCTCTTCTACGCCTGTGGAAACCCCCGCGACCTCCGCGATGTCGGCGGCCGGGCCTGGAACATGAACGACTTGGCGCGCGCGCTCGTGCAGGCGTTGCCCGCGCTGAAGGCAAAGTGGGTCGGGTTGATGGGGCAGCCTATCCTTGGCGGGGCGGCCTATCAGCGGGCGATCGAATCCGCCGCGCTCGGCTTGAACGTCAGCCGCCGGACCGGCCAGCTGCTCTACAGCTCCGATCGGCTGGCGCACCTTGCCGGCAATGGGCTGGCCGTTCTCATCGAGCGCTCCAGCGGGTACGACCGTCTGTTCTCGGACGATGAAATGGCGTTCTTTTCCACGTTCGACGACCTCGTGGGCCTGATCGACCGCCTTTCGAAGGATCCGTCGCGCCGTATGGCGATCGCGGCCGCGGGCCGCACCCGCTACCACGCCCTGTTCAACGAACGGCGCGTCGCCGCTTACCTCTTGGATGTGGCGTTCAACCGGCTCGACTCCTCTCATCCCTGGCCAACCCTCTACGAGGGCGGTGCATGAGCGCGCCGAGAGCGCTTAACCTCATGCTGGCGGCCGGCGCCGGCGGCCTCGAAGCGATGGCGCTGAACTACCACCAGGCGCTCTTGGCAGAGGGCGTCGAGGCGCTTTCGGTCGGTCTAAGGGACAGCTGGTTCGCACGGGCGCTTGCCGAAAAGGGATACGCGGTCTCGTCGGTTCCCCCGGCCGCCCCGATCGACCCACGGACCGGATGGCGCCTGCGTCGGATCGCACAGGCCTTCCGGCCGGACGTCATCGTCGCGCATGGCTCGAGGGGCGCCGCCGTCGCCATCCCGGCCCTCGGCGGGCGCGTGCCGGTCGCGGTCGTCATGCACAACTTCCGTGCACGGTCGATCGTGTCGCGCGCGAATCTAGTGATCGCCGTCAGTGAGTCTGTCGCGGCTGACCTGCGCGCGAGACTGCCTAGGGCGCCGGTCGCCGCGGTCGCCAACTTCGCACCCCTGATGCGGGCGCCTCTCCGTTCTCGACGTCAACAACCACCGAGCATTGGCAGCCTCGGCCGGTTGCACGAGGAGAAGGGCTTCGACCTC
>DATGIN010000339.1:0-4732 GCA_035295705.1 Caulobacteraceae bacterium | reverse complement strand
GCGCACAACCTGACCATCGCCCGCGTGCGCGCCGAGGCGAAGAACGACGGCGCGACGGTCACCGCTTCGATCCTGAAGAACTCGGCCACCAACGTGGCGCAGGGGCGCGCGGAGCTCACGCTCGAGATCATGGGTCACCAGGGCCTGGGCTGGGAGGGCGACGACTTCCAGGCCGACGAGATCAACGCGGTGCGCGGCTGGCTCTCGGGCAAGGCGATGTCGATCTACGGCGGCTCGTTCGAGATCCAGAACAACATCATCTCCAAGCGGATCCTCGGCCTGCCCGACACGACCCAGTCGACCTGACGCCCGTCCGCTCAGAAGCCGAGTACAGCGCCCGGCTCGCCAACACCGCTTCATGCACTTCGAGCATTGGTTCGCGCCCGAAATCGCCGCCGGCCTCGCCGACGTCGCCGGCATCGCCCGCGCCGTGTTCCCGGACTAACGTCGCGGCGGCAGAAGGGGAGATGCGCTTGGACGCCATAGACGCCATCCACGCGCGCCGATCGATCCGCGACTACGCGGCGCGGCCGGTGGAGCGGTCTGTGATCGAAGCGATCGTCTGGGACGCGGCGCAGACGCCGTCGACCCCGGTCAGCGGCGAGACGCCCTGGATGTTCAACGTCGTCGAAGGCTCCGAACGCATCGCCGCCTACGGCGCGCGCGCTCTCGCATACGCCCGCGAGCATCGGCCGCCCGGCCCGGGCTACGCCTGGACGGAGCGGGAAGACTTCAGCGTCTTCTTCAACGCGCCGGCGGTGGTCGTGATCTCCGGCCGAACCGACAACGACCAGGCGTTGCAGGAGTGCGTGCGCGCCGGCCAGACCCTGACGATCTCGGCCTGCGCGCGGGGGCTAGGGACGTGCTGGGTCGGAGCGCCGATGCTGTGGATGCGCGACGCGGGCGTGCGCGCCGAGCTGGGCGTTCCGGAGGGTTGGCAGCCGTTCGCGGTGTTCACGCTCGGGTACCCGCGCGCGCTTCCGCAAGGCCGCCCACGAGCGAAGCCAGCGATCATCTGGAGTTGAAGGCCGAGGCGTTGCACTGGAGCGAACAAGCGCTCCGCATACGCAGCTCAGCCTAATAGGCCGTACGACCGAGAGAGACGCAGATTGTAATGATGCCCCCAGGTGGAAGCGGCATGACCGCGGAGTCCGACGTGACGATCATGATGCCTGCGTTCGATCGATTTGATGAAGAGGGCCACCTGGTTGGCCGCCTTCTCGCCGCATATGGCGAGCTGGAGTTAGAGTTGGCGGGCTGTCTTATCGCCGTTTCCGGCGACATGGATCGGGTTGTCCGCTCGATGTTCGCCCACCGCGGCGAGGAGCGACGCATCAGAGACGCGGGCGCAATGGTTGGGGGTGACTACGACAAAGCGGGTCTAGGTGGCGGGTTTCGAGAAGCGCTGCTCGATATGCATTGGTGTCGCACCGTCAGAAACCAGTACGCGCACTGCGTTTGGTACGACACTCCGCGCGAAGGGCTCTGTTTCTGCAATCTGGAAGCGATGGCGCTCGAAGCCCGCCCAATCAACGAAATAGCCGATGGAAGAAGGCCAATAGATGTCGCCCTACTCCGCGAACAGCATGAGTTCTTTCACTATGTCCGCGCGAGCTTCTGGCATCTGGCTGGCGAGTACAAAGTGTGGGTGGGAAAATTGCACAAGAATTCCTTTCCAAAGCCACCAAGAGTGCAACAGCCGGCCAAGCACAGGTAGCGAGGTCTAGATCTATTTCGAATGTCTGCCGGCACGAACTTGCCATCGTGACGAGCAATCGAGTTGGCAACGTTACTCGTCTGTCGCCTAGCCAGAACGTGAAGGTGTCGTCGCGCTCATCCTCCTGAGCGCAGTGGAACTCAACGCATTCCCGCTCCGGGGAAGCCAGCGGCGGCACTAATGCGGCTTGCATCGCGCCGACCTTACTGCCTCTGGTCGCGCGTTCAGGATTTCGCTGAGCGGCGGACGAAGGGCGCGTGAAGCTCGGCGCGACCTCGTCACCCGATCGCCGGGAGGATCTCGTCGGTGAGCAGGGTGAAGCTGTCCTGGCTCAGGGGCGCGCACAGCAGGTAGTTCAGCTGTGCGGTCTCTTTCAGCTCCGTGATGCGGTCGGCGACCTGGTCCGGCGTGCCATGGATGATCACATCGTTCACGTAGCGCGCCACCGGGTCCGTCGCCGCGACCGCGGACGGCGAGGGCGTGTGCGCCGGATTGTGCTGGGGCCCGATGTAGGAGCCGAGCATCCACTCGGCCCCTCGGCGCGCGATCGCTTCCGCGCGCTCGGCGGAGGGGGAGACGGCAAGCAGCCGCGCCATCGGGATCTCGCGCGGCGCATCGTCGAAACCGGCCGCCCGCATCTGCTCGCCGTATCGCTTGCGCTTCGATGCGAGCTCGGCGTGGGTGCAGTGGGGATCCATCAGGATCGAGAACCCCTTCGACGCCGCCCAGTCGATCGCCCCTTCCGAGGTCGCCGCCATCCAGACCGGCGGGTGCGGCTTCTGCATCGGCTTCGGCAGCAGCTCGACGTTCTGGAAGTCGAAGAACTGGCCCTGGTGGGTGACCCTGTCCTCGCTCCACGCCTTCAGTACGATCTCGACCGCTTCGTGAAATCGCGGCCCGCTCTCGGCGACCGGCACGCCGAAGGCGGAGAATTCGCCCACCGCAAAGCCGCGGCCCGCCCCCCAGTTCACGCGCCCGCCCGACAGCACGTCGAGAAGCGCGACTTCCTCGGCCAGGCGCAGCGGGTGATAGAAGGGCGCAAGCGAGACCGCGGTGCCGATGCGCATCTTCTCGGTCTGCGCGGCCGCCATCGTCGCCATCATGTGCACGGACGGGCAGACGCTGAAGCTCGAGAAGTGGTGCTCGGCAAGCCAGACGGCGTCGTAGCCGGAGCGGTCCATGATCCCGAACCGCTCGAGCGCGCGGGCGTAGACCGACTCGAGCGGGATCGCTCGATCCGCCCACCCGAAGAACTGCAGAACCCCGACCTTCATCGCGCCCGCCAGGTTGCCGGCGGCGCCGCCGGCCGCTCGCGGACCAATTGAGCGCAATGCGGACGCAGCCGCAACGCCGCCGCCCGTGAGGAGCGCGGCGAAGATTACGCCGCTTTAAGTGCACGGCCGCCGCGTGCACGCTTAGAGGTAGGCCCATGCCGACAGCGAACGAGGGACGGGCGATGGCCGGATGGATCGGACTGGCGACGGCGGCGGGCGCTTTGGCGGGCGCCGGCGTGGGACACGCCGCGGCGCTCGAGATCCGCAACGCCGCGGTCCGCGTCGTCGTGGTTCCGGAAGCGCGCGAAGACGTGAGCGTGACGATCACGCACGTCAACGCCAGGCTGCCGCTGAGCGTCGTGACCGGGCCGCAAGGGCGCGCGCTCGTCGACGGTGGGCTCGGGCTCGGGCCCTTCGGTTCGCGGCCGGTGCGGTGTGGGCCCGCCGGGCCGGGCGGCTGGATGCTCGTCTGGGGCGCCGGCCGCGTGGCCTACGAAGACCTGCCGCAGATCGTTGCGCGCGTGCCGCTGAACGCGGTCGTCGCAGCGGACGCGGCCGTGTTCGGCGAGGTCGGCCCGGCCGATGGCCTGGCGCTGAAGGCGGCGAGCTGCGGCGCCTGGACGGTCGCCAACGTCAAGGGCGCGCTCATGATCGACAACACCGGATCGGCGCGCATCCGCACGGGCGAGGCGGCCGAGATGACGCTGCGCGTCTCCGGCTCCGGCGACATCGAGACGCGCGCAGCCGCCCGGCGGCTCGCCGCGTGGGTCTCTGGCTCCGGCGACATCGGCGTCGAGCAGGCGTCCGGCCCGATCGAGGCCGCCGTCGCGGGCTCCGGATCGATCCGCATCGCCGGCGGTCAAGCGTCGAGCCTGCAGGCGAGAACCACCGGCTCCGGCGACATCGCCTACGGCGGCAGGGCGGATGCGGCCGCCGCCGAGGCGACCGGCTCGGGCGCGGTCCGGCTGGCCGGCGTGAGTCAAAGGCTGGACGTCAAACTGACGGGCAGCGGGGACATGACCGTCGACGAGGCCGCGGGCGCCGCGGTCGGAGCGCGGCTGAGCGGCTCGGGCGACCTGCGCATTTCGCGCGGACACCTCTCCTCGCTGAAGACCTCCATTTCCGGCTCCGGCGGCGTGAGCTTTGGCGGCGTCGCCGACCGGCTGGAAGCGCGCACCTCCGGTTCGGGCTGGGTTCGGGTCGATCGCGTGGACGGTCCGATCGACACCGCTTCGACCGGTTCCGGCCGCGTTCTCATCGCCGAGCGCTGAGGCGGCTTTCACGCCTCCGATTGACCTGCGCGTCCTTCGCAAGCGAGATGCCATCGTCAACTTCCGCGCGAGGGCGACCGGCATGAGCGGCGAACGACTGGGCTTCCCGAGCACGCGTCCGCCATGGCCGAGCAACCGCTTTCGCCCCGTGCCCGGGCGGCGCGGCATGGCGGCGGCGGCGCATCCGCTGGTCGCCTCGGCGGGGGTCGCGGCGCTGGCCCGGGGCGGGAATGCGGTCGACGCGGCCGTCGCCGCCGGCCTCGCCGCGGCGGTGGTCATGCCAGAGATGTGCGGCCTCGGGGGCGACCTCTTCGCCATCGTGCACTCCGGCAGGGCGGGCGATCAGCCGCTCGCCTTCCTCGGCAGCGGCGCGGCGCCGATGGCCGCCAGCCTCGGGATGATGCGCGAGGCGGGTGCGCAAGGGCCGGACGGCGGGCCGCGGATGCCGCTCAGAGGCCCGCTCTCGATCA
>DATGIN010000338.1:0-9271 GCA_035295705.1 Caulobacteraceae bacterium | reverse complement strand
GCCCGCCGCCGCAAGCCCGCCAAGCGCCGGACCGACGATGATGCCGGTCCAGAGCGCCGCGTTGGTCCAGCCGTACGCCTGGGTGCGGTCCCCGGGCGCGGTGACGTCCGCCACGTAGGCCATCGACGCCGCCTGGGCGCCGCAGGTGAGGCCGCAGAGCATGCGGGCGGCGACCAGCCACCAGATCGTGGGCGCGAGCGCGCTCAGCACGAACTCGGCGCCGACGCCGAAGATCGACAGCAGGATCACCGGCCGGCGGCCGAAGCGGTCCGAGAGCATGCCGAGCAGCGGAGCGGCGACGAGCTGCGGGATCACCCAGCAGACCTCGAGGATCCCCACCCAGCGCGCGGCCGAAGCCTGGTCGCCGGTCAGCGCCTGCGCGAGCCGCGGCAGGATAGGGAAGGCGATCGACTGCGACGAGCCGTCGAGCCAGATCGAGATGGCGATGAAGACGAGCGCGGCGCGAGGCGCAGCAGCCGGACGGAAACGGCGGAAAGGCATGGAAGATCAGGCTCGAGTCTGATGTCGATTCGGGCCGCTCGCGGCTTCGCGCCGCGGGCGAGCAGGGACGGCGGCGGGAACGGCGCCCGCCGGTCCTTAGGCTCTGGTCTTCTCGGTGATCGCCATGCCGCCAGCCTAGCTGGACGGCATGGACGTGTCACGCGGAGCGGCTAGTCGGATGAAGAATCCGATGGCGGCGGCGACGAGGACTCGGCGGCGGCCGCTGGCGGCGGCGCCGGCGGTTGGCTGGCGGCGTTGGCGTTGGCCTGCGCTGCGTTGGCGTTCGCCTGCGCCGCGGCTGCGTTTGCGCCCGCCTGCATCGCGGCCTGCGACGCCTGATCGGTGGAAGCCTGCGCCGAGAGTTGCGCCGCCGCGATGTTGGCGCGGTCGCTGGCCGCCTGCTGGGCGTTCTGGTTGCGCATGAAGACGAAGATCAGGAGCGCGGCGATGACGGCCACGATGATGACCGCCGACACGATCATGGCGGTGCGGTTGTCGCGGTGCCGCTCGGTGGACTCCACGTTTGGTGACGCGCGGTAGTCGCTCATGGGAATGGCTCTATGGTCGCTCGGCTCAGGTTGGCGAGCCTGGGCGGGAGAACGCCCCGGTCCGGCTGGCGTTCCTGCCGCCGCGGCGATGGCGAGGCGCCGCCTGGTGGGCTAAAGCCCGCGCATGAACATCAACCACCTGCATCTGAAGGTGCGCGCGGTCGAGCCGGCGCGGGCGTTCTACGCCCGCTTCTTCGGCATGCGCGACCACGTCTGGCACGGCGAGATGCTGTTCATGCGCGACGAGGCCGGCATGGACCTGGCGCTCGCGCCGGAGCCGGCCGCCGAGCCGCTGCCGGCCTGGTTCCACTTCGGCTTTCGGCTGGGCGACGCCGACGCCGTCAGAGCGCTGCACGACCGGATGGCGGCGGAAGGCGCGCCGATCACCGAGCCGCTGACGGTCGCCGAAGACCTGACCTTCTTCCGCTGCGCCGACCCCGACGGCCACTCGATCGAGGTCTATTTCGAGCCCGACCCGGCGTGACGGGCCCCGCCGAGGCCTATGCCGACAGCCTGATCGGCCAGCCCGGCTCACGCTGGAAACTGCCGACCCCGGCGCTCGTGGTCGACCTGGACGCCTTCGAGGCGAACATCGCCCGCATGGCCGAGCGCACGGCCGCGGCGGCGGTCGCGCTTCGCCCGCACGCCAAGACCCACAAGTCGGCGTTCATCGCCAAGAGGCAGATCGAGGCGGGCGCCGTCGGCGTCTGCTGCGCCAAGCTCGGCGAAGCCGAGGCGCTGGCCGCCGCCGGCGTCGACGACATCCTGGTCACCTCGCCCATCGCCTCGCCCCCCGTCGCGGAGCGCGCGGCGGCGCTCGCGAAGACCTGCCCCCGCCTCGCGGTCACCATCGACGATCCGCTCGGCGTCGTGCTCCTCGCCGAGGCGACCGCGAAGACCGGCGCCGAGCTTGCCGTGCAGATCGACGTCGACGTGGGCACGCATCGGACGGGTGTCGCCGACGCGGACGCGGCGCTGGAGATCGCCGAGGGCCTCGCCGCCTGGCCGCAACTCGCGCTCCGCGGCGTGCAGGGCTACGGCGGGCATTGGCAACATCTGGTCGGCGCCGACAAGCGCCTGGAGGCGGCCCGCGAGGGCATGGCGCGCCTGGCGGCGGTGGTGCAGGCGCTGCGCGGCAGAGGACACGATTGCCCCCTGGTCACCGGCGGCGGCACGGGCACGAGCACCGAGGACCTGGCGCTGGGCGTCCTGAACGAAGTGCAGCCGGGCTCGTACATCTTCATGGACAACCAGTACGTCGATGCGCTGGGGGCCGACGACGACGGCGCCTTCGCGACCGCCCTCTTCGTCCACGCGCAGGTGATCAGCGCCAACGCGCCGCGCTGGGTGACGATCGACGCCGGCCTGAAGGCGTTCGCCACCGACGGCCCGAAGCCCCGCCCCGCGACCGGTCCGTACTCGGCGGACGACTACTTCTTCTTCGGCGACGAGCACGGCGGCCTGATGCGGCCAGGAGGCGGCCCGGTCGCCCTCGGCCAGCGGGTTGAGCTCTCCGTCCCCCACTGCGACCCGACCGTCGACCGCTACGACCGGATGCATTTCGTGCGCGGCGATGTGCTGGTCGCCGTCGAGCCGATCGACGCCCGCGGCCGCGGGCAGTAGCGGCGGCCGGGGGCCTGCGAGGGCCTCTGCATGACCGACTTCTCCTTCAGCCCTGTAAGCTCCTGGGCTTCAGCCAGCAGGAGGCGGCGGGGTTCTCATGGCCACCCTGTTGCTCCATTAGACGCCACATGGCCGCCGCTACCGCCGGAGCGCTCCGATACCGGATCGCCACCAGGCTCGGGTTCTTCATGCCCGGCTTCGCGGCCGCCGCTTGGGCGCCGCTCATCCCGTTCGCCAAGGCGCGGACCGGCGTCGACAATGGCGTGCTCGGCCTGGTGCTGCTGGCGGCGGGCATCGGCTCGATCGCGACCATGCCGCTGATCGGCGCTCTGGCCCACCGGTTCGGCTGCCGGCGCGTGATCGCCGGTTGCACGCTGATCACGGGGATCTGCCTGCCCCTCCTCGCGTGGGTCTCCAGCCTTCCCTTGCTGGTCGCGGCGCTGTTCGCGTTCGGCGCCGGGGTCGGCGGCCTGGACGTGACGATCAACATCCAGTCGGTGGTGGTCGAGCGCGAGGCCGGAACGCCGATGATGTCCGGCTTCCACGGCTTCTACAGCGTCGGCGGAATCGCCGGCGCCGCCGGCATGACGGCGCTTCTAGCGTTGGGCGCTTATCCGCTGGCCGCGGCGTGGGCGGCCGCCGGCGTGTGCGTCGCGCTCGGCGCCTCGGCCATCCCCGGCTTGCTTGCCGAGGGCTCGGCGGGCGGACCGTCGCTGGCGTTCCCGCGCGGGATCGTATGGTTCCTCGGCGCGCTCGCCTTCATCCTCTTCCTGGTCGAGGGTTCCGTCGCCGACTGGAGCGCCGTCTTCCTGACCTCCGTCCGCGGCATGCCGCGCGCCTACGCCGGCCTCGGCTTCGCAGCGTTCGCCGGCGCCATGACCTCCGGGCGACTGACCGGCGACCTCTTCGTCCACCGGCTGGGGGGCTGGCGCGTTGTTCTGTTGGGCACGCTCTGCGCCGCCGCCGGCTTTGCGGTGGCCAACCTCGCGCCCGGCTGGCCGGCGGCGTTGGCCGGTTACGCGCTGGTCGGGATCGGCTGCTCGAACGCCGTGCCGGTGCTCTACACGGCCACCGGCCGGCAGACCGCCATGCCCGAGAGCCAGGCGGTTTCCGCAATGAGCACGATGGGTTACGCCGGCATGCTGGCCGGACCGGCGCTGATCGGCCTCGTCGCGCGGGCCGCCGGCCTGCCCTGGGCGTTCACGCTGGTGATCCTGATGCTGCTTGGCGTCGCCGCCGCGGCGCCCAGGCTGCGCTCCTAGAGCCAGCCGGCCGCGGCGTTTCGGCCATTGCCGGGCGACCGCTTTCCTGCGAGATTTCTAGAACACGTTCCATTTCTCGCGAGGTTCCAGAATGCCGCTTTCGCCGCAGCGCCGGTTCGTGACCCCGTTGCCGGACGAGACGGTCGAGGCGCTGGCCGCCCGGGCGCTGCCGGGCGAGGCGCTGGAGAGCGCGGTCGAGCGCATCAAGGGGTGGAACCTGCACATCTTCGCTATGCGCCGACCGCGCGGACTGTTGCTGGGCTCCGACGTCGTGTTCGTCGAGCCGCCGAGAGCCTGAGGTGACCGCGCCGCTTCGCCAGGTCGAGGTCGACGCCGCCGAGGCGATCATCGAGCGCGCCGAGATCGCAGCCGGCCACGACGGGACCGCGGAGCTGGCGCTGGCCATCCGCTACGAGAACGGCGTCGCCGGTCATGTTACCATCGACGCCGACACCGGCTTTTCTATCATGCGCGCCCTGGGCGCCGCCGATCTCAACGGGTTGATCGGCCGCTCCTGGCGCGAGGTTTCCAAGGGGCTCTGAGATGTATGACCTGGTGATCAAGGGCGGCCGCGTGGTCGACGGGACCGGCGCGCCCGCCTTCGCGGCCGACGTCGCGGTGAAGGACGGCAGGATCGCCGCCATCGGCGAGGCGCTGGGCGAAGCGAAGGCCGTGGTCGACGCCGGCGGCCGGGTGGTCGCGCCCGGCTTCATCGACCCGCATACGCACTTCGACGTGCAGCTGTTGTGGGACGGCGCGGCCAAGCCGGCGCTGGAGCACGGGATCACCGCCGTCGTGCCCGGCAACTGCTCGCTGTCGCTGGCGCCGCTGAAGGCCGTGGACCGCAAGACCCTGGTCGGCATGTTCCAGCAGATCGAGGAGATGCCGCCCGAAGCCTTCACCGAGGCGTTCGAGTGGACCTGGGAGGATTTCGCCGGCTACCGCCGGGCCCTGGAGCAGAACCTGGCCATCAACGTCGCCCCGCTGGTCGGGCACAGCGTCATCCGCCTCTGGGTCATGGGCGCCGACGCCAACCAGCGCGCGGCGCGGGCGGAAGAAGTCGCGGCGATGCAGGACCTGCTGCGCGAGTGCCTGAAGGCCGGAGCGGTGGGCCTCTCGACCAGCTTCGTCGACGTCGACGAGCACGCCCGGCCGGTGCCCAGCCGCTTCGCCGACTTCGCCGAGCTGGATGCGCTCGCGGCCGTGCTCGGCGAGTTCGGCCGGATGCTGCAGATCGTCCCGGAGTTCTACGACACCGACATAACCATCGCCCGCATCGACCAGCTGGCCGAGTTGTCGCTGAGGCACGGCATCCCCACCACCTTCTCGCCGGTCTTCGACAGCCGCTTCGCGCCGCACGCGGCGCCGCGCCAGCTCGCCCGCGTCGAGGAGCAGTTCGAGCGGGGCGCACGCGTCTGGCCCCAGATGCAGACGCGGCCGATCGACATCAGCTTCTCGCTGCTGCGCCCGAGCCTGTTCTTCGCCCGCCTCCCCGCCTGGATGCGGACGCTTCGCCAGCCGCTGGCCGAGCGGCTGGCGGCGTTGCGCGACCCGGCGACGGTCGAGAGGCTGCTGACCGATGCGGGACCGGACGGCGGTGATGCGCTCTTCGGGTCCCTGGTCGCGCGCGGCGGCGACGGCTGCCCGCCGGAGTTCGCCGGCGAGACGCTGGCCGAAATCGCCACCCGCCGCTGCGAAACGCCCGCCCAGGCGCTGATTTCGCTCTCCCTCGAGCACGGACTGGACGTCGCCTTCATCGCCGCCAGCCGCGGCCACGACGCCACGGACCGCATCGGGCCGATGCTGGCGAGCCCGCACGTGCACATCGGCGCCAGCGACGGCGGGGCACACATCTCGTCGTTCGCGACCTACGGCGACACCGGCTACCTGTTCTCGGAATTCGTGCGCAGGTCCGGCGCGATGACGCTGGAGGAGGCGGTCAAGAAGATCACCTCCGAGACGGCCGAGATCTGGCGCCTGAAGGACCGCGGGGCGCTGAAGCAGGGCTTCGCCGCCGACATCGTGGTCTTCGACCCCGACTCGATCGACCGCGGCGAAGAGCACCCGGTGTTCGACATGCCGGGCGACGGCATGCGCTATGTGCGCGGCTCGATCGGCGTCGACACCGTGGTGGTGAACGGCAAGATCGCCTGGGCCAAGGGCGCCTACACCGACGCGAAGGCCGGCGAGATCTGCGGGCTCGCCTAACGGCGCGCCGACGAAGGAGGAAGCGATGGCCGACGACGGCTTCGTGCTGGAGATTCCCGAGATGGTCGGGATCGCGCTCTCGCCCGAGCGGTCGCCGCAGGCTGCGACGAAGCCCTGGCCGCGCGGCACGCGGATCATCTCGGCCGACAGCCACATGCTGGAGAGCGACCTTTGGATCGACCGCTTTCCCGAGCATCTGAAGGCGCAGGCGCCGCGGATGGTGTTCGAGGATGGCGGCTGGCAGCTGACCATCGGCGAGAAGCACATGACGCCGCCGGCGATCGCCAAGGCGCTTTGCACGTCGCTTGAATGCACGCCTGGATTCACCAGCATCGAAGCGCGCTTGGCCGACCTCGATGTCGAAGGCGTCGAGAAGGAGCTGATCTTCCCGCAGCGCCTGTTCGGCCTCTACATGTTCGGCAAGATGATGAACCGCGCCGAGACCTTCGGCGCCTACAACGAGCACATCTCCGAGGTCTGCAGCGCCGGCAAGGGCCGCCTGTTCCCGGTGATGGTGCCGAACTACTGGGACATGCAGACGGTCAAGGCGTCTGTCGACCGCTGCCAGGCGCTGGGCGCGCGTTGCCTGATGGTCCCGATCAAGCCGGGCGAGGACGCGAACGGCGACCTCATCCAGTACTCGGACCCCAAGCTCGACCCGATGTGGGACGCGATCGCCGAGAGCGGCATCCCGCTCTGCTTCCACATCGGCGAGGCGATCCCGACCGCCGCGCCCGGCGCGGCCGGCACGTTCGTGCTGACCCAGATGCAGGGCTTTAGGCAGATCTGGGGGCCGCTGACCTTCGGCGGGGTGTTCGACCGCTTCCCCAAGCTGAAGGTGGTGTTCGTCGAGGGGGGCATCAGCTGGGTCGCCTCGATGGTCCACGACGCCGACATGATCTGGAACGCGTTCCCGACCGTGATGAACCCCAAGCTCAAGCATCCGCCGAGCTGGTACTGGTTCAACCACTGCTATGCGACCTTCATGACCGACCCGGCGGGCCTGGAGCTGCTTCACCGCATCGGCGCCGACCGCGTCATGTGGTCGAGCGACTACCCGCACCAGGAAAGCACGTTCGGCTACACCCGCAGCGCGATCCAGGCGGTGTTCGACGCCACCACGGTCAAGAACGCCCAGCTCATCCTCGGCAAGACGGCGCTGAAGCTGTTCGATATGGAGTGAGGGGCGCCCTCCCGCCGCTCATCCCCGCGAGGGCGGGGAGCCAGGGTTCTCTTTCGTCAGAGCAATCTCACAATCGGCTCGTGCTGGCGAGGCTCTCCGCTCGCTTGGCCGACGGGCGCGGCGATCCTGAATCGCCGCTGCTCCTCGGATTCGGCTAAAACGCCTGGGTCCCCGCTTGCGCGGGGATGAGCGGTTTGGAGGGCGGCGACGCATGAGCCTTGAAGGCAAACGGATCGTGGTCATCGGCGGCTCGTCCGGGATCGGGTTTGCGGTGGCGGAGACGGCGATCGGCGACGGGGCTTCCGTAGTCGTCGCCTCGAGCCAGCAGGCGAACGTGGACTCAGCCGTCGGCAAGCTCGGGCAGGCGGCCAGCGGCCATGCGGTCAACGTGCGCGACGAGGCGAACGTCGCCGCCTTCTTCGAAGCGGTCGGCGGCTTCGACCACCTGGTGTTCACCGCCGGAGACTGGGGCAACTTGAGGACGCCGAAGAGCCTGGCCGAAACGGACCTCGAGGCGGCGAAGGGGCTGCAGGACGTTCGCTATTGGGGCGCCGTGCGGGCCGTCAAGCACGCCCTTGCCCACATCGCCCCCGACGGCTCCGTCGTGCTGACCAACGGGACGATCGCCCACCGGCCGCGCAAAGGAACGCCGCTGTCGACCGCCATGGCGGGGTCGATCGAGCATCTGGTGCGGGGACTGGCGGTCGACCTCGCGCCCTTGCGCATCAACTGCGTGTGCCCGGCCGGCATCCGCACGGGCGTCTGGGACTCGATGCCCGCCGAGACCAGGGAAGCGTCGTTCAAGCGCATGACCGAGCGTCAGCCGATCCCGCGCATCGGCGAGCCCAGCGAGGTCGCCGAGGCCTACCTCTACCTGATGCGTGCGACCTACACGACCGGCCAGGTCCTCTTGGTCGACGGCGGCGGCCCGATGATGTGACGCGCGAAGGGGCGCCCCATCGGCCGCTGGTGGGTTAAGGTGACGCTCTGGGGCGCGGAGGCGCACGCGATGTACAAGCGGATTTTGCTTGCCTACGACGGGTCGCGGGAGGGGGCGCGGGCGCTGCGCGAAGGCGCGCTCATCGCCAAGGCCTGCTGCGCACAGGTGTTCCTGCTGTCGGTGGTGCCGGAAAGCGGCGGCGTGCTTCTGGTCGAGGGCGCGCAGGGCGGCGTCGTCTCGAAGATGGCCGAGGCCTACAAGGAGCAGCTCGAGCGCGGAGTCGCGCGGCTGAAGGAGTTCGGGTTCGATCCCGTCGCCCGGCTGGTGGTGGGCGAACCGGCGCCGGCGATCGGCGCCGTCGCGCAGGAGATCGGCGCCGACCTCGTGGTCGTCGGCCATCGCAAGCAGAGCCTGCTTTCTCGCTGGTGGGGCGGCTCGAGCGGCGCCTACCTCAGCGAGCACGTGCCCTGCAGCCTGCTGCTGTGCCGCGACGAGATCAGCGACGAGGCGTTCGAGGCGGCGATGCGCGAAGCCGAGGGCGCCGACGCCTGACCATTAGTTCAACGATGAACTTGTTCATCGGGTGATGCGCGATTGCCAAGGCGCGCGCGACGCCTCTAAGAGACTCGTGATCGCCGTGAGGTCCCGAGCATGAACCGCTATTGGACGCTGTCGGGCAAGCCGTTGGGCGGCTGGCCGGACGCCGACACCTTCGCGCTGCGTGAAGGCCCGATCCCGGAGCCCGGCCCGGGCCAGGCGTTGACGCGGACGATCTACGTCTCGCTCGATCCCTACCAGTGGGGCTACAAGAAGCGCGGCGTCGAGCCGCCGGGCGCGCCCTGCCATGCGCGGACGGTCGCGCAGGTGGTGACGAGCCGCATGGACGGCTACGCGCCGGGCGACCTCGTCTTCGACACCAACGGCTGGTCCGAGTACGGCTTGATGGGCGAGGGCGTAGAGCGGCCGGCCTACATGGTCCCGCGCAAGCTGGACCCGGCGCAGGGTC
>DATGIN010000337.1:0-29435 GCA_035295705.1 Caulobacteraceae bacterium | reverse complement strand
AATAGAGGGAATGGTGGAGCTAAGCGGAGTCGAACCGCTGACCTCTTGAATGCCATTCAAGCGCTCTACCAGCTGAGCTATAGCCCCGGATTCCGGGAGTTCGCCGGCTGCCCGCCGCGCGAAGGGGGCGGACCCTATGCCGAGCCCGCCCGCCGATCAAGTGCGGCCAAAGGCCGTCCGCGGTAAGGCCTAATCGGGCTCGTCGTTGTCCGGAAGGCCCTCGATCTCGTCTTCGAAGTTGTCGTCTTCGTCCTCGTCCTCGAGGAAGGGGATATCGGCCGCCTCTTCTTCGAGATCCTCCTCGTCCTCTTCGGCGAAATCGACGCCGAGCTCCTCGCCGGGCGGTGCGATTCCGCCTTCGGGCGCTTCCTCTTCGTCGCCCACGTCGACCGGTTCGGCGGCCGCTTCGTCGACTTCGGGGGTGTCGTCGACCTCCTCCTCGAAGCCGTCAGGCTCGGCGGCGACCGGCTCGGCCGGTTGCTCCTCGGCTTCCTCGTAGTCGGCGGGCGTCGAGCGCGCCCGCACACGGCGGTTGCGCAGCGCTTCTTCGGGGTCGAACTGCGTCCCGCATTTGGGACAGGTCGCCGGCCGGCGGCCGAGGTCGTAGAACTTGCTCGTGCAGGTGGGGCAAACCTGCTTTGCCCCCAGCTCGGGATTGGCCAAGGAGAAGACCTGCTTTCGGTTGGGGCGGTCGTGGGGCGGTCGCGCGAAGGGCGGCTCCCTTGCCACGCGAAATGGCGGCTGTCAAAAGCTAAACCTCGCCCGTTTCGCCGTTCCGCGCGGAGCCTCTTCTCCCCATGCCGCCCCAATATCTGACGGCCCGACCGGGGGCCGCGCTGAAGGGTCGAACGCGCGCGCCCGGCGACAAGTCGATCTCGCACCGGGCGCTCATCCTGGGCGCGCTCGCGGCCGGCGAGACACCCATCGAGGGGTTGCTCGAGGGCGAGGACGTGCTGGCCACCGCGCGCGCCATGGCGGCGTTCGGCGTCGAGGTCGAGCGGCTGGGCGAGGGGCGTTGGCGCGTGCGCGGCAAGGGCGCGCTGGCCGAGCCTGGCGACATCATCGACTGCGGCAATTCCGGAACCGGCGTTCGCCTGATGCTGGGCGCCGCGGCTGGGTTCGCGCTGACCGCGGCGTTCACCGGCGATGCGAGCCTGCGCAACAGGCCGATGATGCGGGTGTTGCGCCCGCTGGGCGAGATGGGCGCCCGCTTCCTCTGCCGCGAAGGCGGCCGCCTGCCGCTCAGCCTCAAGGGGGGAGACCTGAGAGCGATCGCCTACCGGCTGCCGGAGCCCTCGGCGCAAGTGAAGTCGGCGATCCTGCTCGCCGGCTTGAACGCCGCGGGCGTTACCGAGGTGATCGAACCGGATCCCACGCGCGACCATACCGAGCGGATGCTGAGCGCGTTCGGCGCGGCGGTCGAAGTTCAGGATCGGCCGGACGGACGCCACATCCGCCTCGACGGCGGCCAGGTCCTGACGGGCGCGCCCATCGCCGTGCCGGGCGACCCCTCGTCAGCGGCCTTCCCGCTGGTTGCGGCCCTGATCACGCCCGGCTCGGAGGTGACGGTCGAGGGCATGCTGCTCAACCCCCTCCGCACGGGGCTGCTCGAGACGTTGCGCGAGATGGGCGCCGACCTCGTCATCGCGAACGTCCGCGACCAGGGGGGCGAGCGCGTCGGCGACGTCACGGCGCGGTTCTCGCCCTTGCATGGCGTCGTCGTACCGGCCGAGCGCGCGCCGTCGATGATCGATGAATATCCCATCCTCGCGACGGCGGCGGCGTTCGCCGAGGGTCAGACGCAGATGCTGGGCCTGGGCGAGCTCGTGGTGAAGGAGAGCGACCGGCTGGCGCTGACGGTCGAGGGGCTGTCCGCGTGCGGCGTCACCGTCGAGCAGGCTGGCGAGTCGATGAGCGTGCGGGGCGCCGGCGGCGGCAACCACCGGGTTCCCGGCGGAGCGCGGATCAAGACCCACGGCGACCACCGGATCGCCATGGCGAACCTGGTGCTGGGCCTGGCGGCCGAGCGGCCGGTCGCCGTCGACGAGCCAGGCATGATCGCGACCAGCTTCCCGGGCTTCGCCGCGCTGATGGCTGGCCTGGGCGCCGAGATCGCCGCGAGTTGAGCAGCTTCGTCGTCGCCGTCGACGGGCCCGCCGCGTCGGGCAAGGGCACCATCGCCAGGGCGCTCGGTCGCGCCCTCGGCCTTCCGGTCCTGGACTCCGGCCTGCTTTACCGCGCTGTCGGGCTGGCGACCCTGCGGGCCGGCGACGATCCGGATGACGCGCAAGCGGCGGCTCGCCACGCGCGGGCGCTCGACCCTGCCAGGCTCGACGACCCGGCGCTTCGCTCCCGCGAAGCGGGCGCGCTCGCGAGCCGCGTCGCCGTGCACCCGGCCGTGCGGGAGGCGCTGCGCGCCGCCCAGCGCGCCTTCGCCGCGCAGGCGGGCGGGGCGATCATCGACGGTCGCGACATCGGAACGGTCATCGCGCCGGAGGCGCCGGCCAAGCTGTTCGTCACCGCCTCGCTGGAGGCGCGGGCGCATCGCCGCTGGCTCGAGTTGAAAGCCGCTGGCGCCGACGCCGACGAGGCGGAGATCGGCGCCGAGATCGCCCGCCGCGACGCCGCCGACGCCGGCCGGGCCGACTCGCCGATGCGGCCGGCGGCCGACGCCGTCTTGCTGGACACCACTGAAATGACTATAGAAGCCGCCGCCGATGCGGCCCGCCGCATCGTCGAGCAGGCGCGCGCCCGATGGCTTGACAAGCCCTGACGGCCAATCCACCCGCGCCGGCCTCGGACGTACCGCGGGCCTTAGCGCAATTCGCCTTGCGACCTCGGCTGGACGATCACACATCCTTCGCGGGGACGGCTGCGCGACCCGGAACTCCGGTCGCCGACGCCCCGCCTCAAACACGCTTGGAAAGACCCTTCATGGCTGACGATCTGACGATGGCTCCCACCCGCGACGACTTCGCCGCGCTCCTGAACGAATCCATGGGGGGGCGCGACTTCATGGAGGGCTCCGTCGTCAAGGGGAGGGTCGTCGCGGTCGAGAAGGACTTCGCGATCGTCGATGTGGGGCTGAAGACCGAGGGCCGCATCCTCACCAAGGAGTTCGGCGTCGGCGACGACGGCAAGCCGACGGTCAAGGTCGGCGATGAGGTCGAGGTGTTCCTGGAGCGCGTCGAGAACGCGCTCGGCGAGGCGGTGATCAGCCGCGACAAGGCCCGCCGCGAAGAGGCCTGGACGCGCCTCGAGGAGGTCTACGCCAAGAACGAGCCGGTTATGGGCTCGATCGTCGGGCGGGTGAAGGGCGGTTTCACCGTCGATCTCGGCGGCGCATCGGCGTTCCTACCCGGCAGCCAGGTCGACATCCGCCCGGTCCGCGACGTCGGCCCCCTCATGGGCAAGGAACAGCCTTTCGCGATCCTCAAGATGGACCGGCCGCGCGGCAACATCGTCGTCTCCCGCCGCGCCATCCTCGAGGAGGCCCGCGCCGAACAGCGCACCGAGCTGGTCAGCCAGTTGCACGAGGGCGAAGTGCGGGAGGGCGTGGTCAAGAACATCACGGACTACGGCGCTTTCGTGGACCTCGGCGGCATCGACGGGCTGCTGCACGTCACCGACATGAGCTGGAAGCGCGTCAACCACCCGAGCCAGGTCCTGGCGGTGGGCGATACGGTCAAGGTGCAGATCGTCAAGATCAATCCCGAGACCCAGCGCATCTCGCTCGGCATGAAGCAGCTGCAGTCCGACCCATGGGACGGCGTGGAGGCGAAGTACCCGGTCGGGGCGCGGTTCACCGGCCGCATCACCAACATCACCGACTACGGCGCCTTCGTGGAGCTGGAGCCGGGCGTGGAGGGCCTGGTGCACGTCTCCGAAATGTCCTGGACGAAGAAGAACGTGCACCCGGGCAAGATCGTCTCCACCAGCCAGGAGGTGGATGTCGTCGTCCTCGACGTCGATGCGTCCAAGCGGCGCGTGTCGCTCGGCCTGAAGCAGGCGATGGACAATCCGTGGGACGCGTTCCTGAAGGCCCACCCGGTCGGCTCGACGGTCGAGGGCGAGGTGAAGAACGCCACCGAGTTCGGGCTCTTCCTCGGCCTCGACAACGATATCGACGGCATGGTGCACCTGAGCGACCTCGACTGGAACGTGGCCGGCGAGGAAGCCATCCAGAACTACAAGAAGGGCGACGTCGTCCATGCCAAGGTGCTGGACGTCGACGTCGAGAAGGAGCGCATCTCGCTCGGCATCAAGCAGATGTCCGGCGATCCCATGGCGGCCGACACCTTCCGCAAGGGCCAGACGGTGACCGTGCAAGTGACCGAGGTCACGTCCGGCGGCATCGAGGTCAAGTTTGGCGACGACGCCGCGCCGGTGACGGCGTTCATCCGCAAGTCGGACCTGTCGCGCGACCGTTCGGAGCAGCGGCCGGAACGCTTCGCGGTCGGCGATCGGCTCGATGCGCAGGTGACCAACGTCGACAAGGCGGCCAGGCGGATCTCGCTCTCGGTCAAGGCTCTGGAGATGGCCGAGGACAAGGAGGCGATCGAAAAGTTCGGCTCCTCCGACTCCGGTGCGTCCCTGGGCGACATCCTCGGGGCGGCGCTGCGCGAAAAGGCGGCCAAGGAGTAGCGCGGCGGACTTGCGGGCGCCTAACCGCTGGGCGAGGCGCTCGCGCGACGCGCGAACCGGGTCTCATGTTGTGATTTAATGCGGCTAACCCCTTGAACCTCAACCGTGACTTGGCCATGGTCCGGTCGGGGAACGAAGGGGGCTGCGTATGATCAAGTCCGAGTTGATCGCCAAGCTGGCGAGCGAGAACCCGCATCTGACGCAACGCGACGTTGAGCGGGTCGTGAGCGTGGTGCTGGACCGCATGGCGGGCGCGCTCGCCGCCGGAGGTCGTGTCGAGCTTCGCGGCTTCGGCGCCTTTTCCGTCCGCTCCAGGCCCGCTCGCACCGGCCGCAACCCTCGCACCGGCGCCGCCGTCCAGGTCAAGGCCAAGCATGTGCCCTTCTTCAAGAGCGGCAAGGAGCTGCGCGAGCGGCTGAACCTCGACGACTAGCCGAACGCTGTTGACGCGCCCTGCCGATGGCGCCGAACTGGCGCGAGCTTCTCGGGGAGGGACGCCATGCTGAAGGAATTCCGCGAGTTCATAGCGCGCGGCAACGTGGTCGATCTTGCGGTTGGCGTGATCATCGGCGGCGCCTTCGGCGCGATCGTCAAAAGCCTTGTCGATCAGGTGATCATGCCGCCAATCGGGCTCATTACCGGGGGGGTCGACTTCTCGGCGCTGAAGCTGGTTCTCAGGGCGGCGGATCCCGCGAAGAAGGCCGCGGAGGTGGCGATCAGCTACGGCGCCTTCATCAATACCCTGATCGACTTCCTGATCATCGCGTTCGTGATCTTCCTTCTGGTCAAGGGCATCAACAGCATCAAGCGGGAGGAGCAGGCCGAAGAGGCCCCCCCGCCGGGGCCGACGCCGACGGAAACGTTGCTGGCCGAGATCCGCGACCTCTTGCGGGCGCGCGCCAGCTAGGCGAGCAGGACCTGCCTCTGGAGAAACGCGCCGCCCGCGCCTAAGTCCTTTGACCCATGGCTCAGGCGAAGATTTGCGGCGTTTCGACGCCGGAGGCGGTGCGCGCGGCGCTCGACGGCGCCGCCGCCTTGCTGGGCTTCAACTTCTTCCCCAGAAGCCCGCGCGTGGTGCAGCCGCAGGCGGCCGCGCGCCTGGCGGCGCCGGCGCGCGGGCGAACAAAGATCGTCGCGCTCGCCGTCGATCCGACCGACCAGGAGCTGGACCTTATCGTGCGCGAGCTCGGGCCCGATCTGATCCAGCTGCACGGCCGCGAGAGTCCGGCGCGGGTGCGGGACGTCGGCGTGCGGACGGGCTGCGGCGTCATCAAGGTGCTGCCGGTCGAGAGCGCCGCCGACGTGGATGCGGCGTCGGCGTTCGACGGCGTCGTCGAGCACCTCATGTTCGACGCCAAGCCCAGCGCCGGCGCCGACCGGCCGGGCGGCCTTGGGCAGCCGTTTGACTGGAGCCTGATCGCCGGGCGGCGATTCCAGCGGCCGCACATTCTGGCCGGCGGCCTCGATCCCTGGAATGTCGCCGAGGCCATCCGCCTCTCGGGCGCGCCGCTGGTGGACGTTTCCTCTGGCGTGGAGCGAGGGGCGGGGCTAAAGGACCCCGGCCTCATCACGGCCTTCCTCGACGCGGTCGCCCGCGCTTAAGCGCCCGCCCGCACCGATCCTTCAAGACCTGTCCCTTGAACGCGCCCGCAAAGCCCAACGACTATTCGGCCTATCCCGACGCAGCCGGCCGGTTCGGCGACTACGGCGGCCGCTACGTGCCCGAGACGCTGATGCCGCTGGTGCTGGAGCTGGACCGCGCCTACGCCGAGGCGAAGGCCGACCCGGCGTTCCAGGCCGAGCTCAAGGGCCACCTCGCGACCTACGCGGGACGTCCCAGCCCGCTCTACTTCGCCGAGCGGCTCACCGAGCATTTCGGCGGCGGGAAGATCTACCTCAAGCGCGAAGAGCTGAATCACACCGGCTCCCACAAGATCAACAATTGCCTCGGCCAGGTTCTGCTGGCCAGGCGCATGGGCCGCACGCGCATCATCGCGGAGACCGGCGCCGGCCAGCACGGCGTCGCCGCGGCCACGGTCTGCGCGCGCTTCGGCCTGCCGTGCATCGTCTACATGGGCGCGGTCGACGTCGAGCGGCAGGCGCCGAACGTCCAGCGCATGCACCTGCTCGGCGCCGAGGTCCGCCCGGTCACCAGCGGGTCGGCGACGCTCAAGGACTCCATGAACGAGGCGTTGCGCGACTGGGTGACGAACGTCCACGACACCTACTACGTCATCGGCTCCTCGGCCGGCCCGCACCCCTATCCGGCGATGGTTCGCGATTTCCAGGCGGTGATCGGCCAGGAGACGCGCGCGCAGGTGCTGGCGGTCGAGGGCCGGCTGCCGGACGCCGTGATCGCCTGCGTCGGCGGCGGGTCCAACGCGATCGGCATCTTCCATCCGTTCCTCGACGACGAGGGCGTGCGGCTCATCGGCGTCGAAGCCGCCGGGAGCGGCCTCGCGAGCGGCGAGCATGCCGCCGCGATCAACGGCGGCCGCGCCGGCGTCCTGCACGGCAACAAGACCTACCTGCTGCAAGACCGCGAGGGCCAGATCACCGAAGCCCATTCCATCTCGGCCGGCCTCGACTACCCCGGAATCGGCCCGGAGCACGCGTTCCTGCATGACGTCGGACGGGCGACGTACCTGACCGCGACCGACGCCGAAGCGCTGGCGTCGTTTCGGCTGCTGGCGCGGGTCGAGGGCATCCTGCCGGCGCTCGAGTCGGCGCATGCGCTCGCGCGCGTGGGCGATGTCGCGCGCGAGGTCGGCAAGGACGGGATCGTGGTCGTCAACCTGTCAGGCCGCGGCGACAAGGACCTGGCGACGGTCGAGGCGCAGTCGCATGCCTAACAGGCTCGAGGCGCGTTTCGCCGCGCTCAAGCGTGAGGGCCGGGCGGGCTTTGTCGCCTATGTCATGGCCGGGGACCCGGATGCCGAGGCTTCGCTCGCGATCATCCAGGGCCTGCCGGCCGCCGGCGCCGACCTGATCGAGCTTGGCTTTCCGTTCTCCGACCCGATGGCGGAAGGCCCACCGATCCAGCGCGCGGCCCAGCGGGCGCTCGGCGCCGGGATGACGCTGGCTGGCGTGCTCGACCTCGTCCGGCGCTTTCGCAGCGACGATGCCGCGACGCCCATCGTGCTGATGGGCTACCTGAACGTGCTCCTCACCTACGGCCTCGAGGCCTTCGGCCGCGACGCCGCGGCCGCCGGCGTCGACGGCGCGATCGTGGTGGATTGCCCGCCGGAGGAGGCCGGACCGCTGGCCGACGCGCTCGAGCGCGCGGGCGTCGCCCTGATCCGGCTGGCGACGCCGACGTCCGACGACGCCCGCCTGAAGGTCATCGCCCAACGCACGGCCGGTTTCGTCTACTACGTCTCGGTGGCCGGCGTGACGGGGGTCAAGGCCGTGGACGAGGCGGGCGTCGGGCCGGCCGTCGCGCGGGTGCGGCGGGCGAGCGGCCTTCCGGTTGCGGTCGGCTTCGGCATCAGGACGCCGGAGCAGGCGCGGGCGGTCGCCAAGGTCGCCGATGCGGTCGTGGTGGGTTCGGCGCTGGTCGACGAAGTGGCGGCCGGACTGGCCGCGAACGAAAATGTGACATCACGAGTTCTGGAAACCGCGGCGCGTCTGGCCCAGGCTGTGCGCGCTGTCGGCCAGGAGCAGGTCAAGGCTTAAAGGCAGGCATGGCGGAAGCGAAAGATTTCGGCGGCGGCCGGCGCGGCGGACCCCAGGGCTCGCAAACCCCGTCGCAGCAGCGGCCGGTAAGGGAGCGCGGCGGCTGGCTGTCGCGGATCGCGCCGGGCGTGCGCCGCCTGGTCACGCCTAAGCGGGAGCCGCCTGACAACCTCTGGGTCAAGTGCCCCGACACGGGCGAGATGATCTATCGGCCGGATCTGGAGGCTGCGCTCTGGGTCACGCCCGCCGGGCGGCACATGCGCATCGGGCCGGACCTACGCTTCGCGTACACCTTCGACGGCGGCGTCCACGACGAGATCGAGGCGCCCAAGACCCCTGACGACCCCCTGCACTTCGTCGACGAGAGGCCCTATCGCGACCGGCTGGCC
Source organism: Caulobacteraceae bacterium (assembly GCA_035295705.1). Classification (GTDB taxonomy): domain Bacteria; phylum Pseudomonadota; class Alphaproteobacteria; order Caulobacterales; family Caulobacteraceae; genus Poindextera. The sequence goes on along the minus strand of DATGIN010000337.1, from coordinate 20,727 downwards.
GCCGCCCGCAAGGCGACCGGCGAGCGCGACGCCGTCTCGATCGCCGCCGGCGAGATCCACCGGGTGCCGGCCGTCGTCATGGTGCAGGACTTCGCCTTCATGGGCGGATCGCTGGGCACGGCCGCGGGCGAAGGGTTCATCACCGCCGCCAACGCCGCGCTCGAGCGCGACGCTCCTCTGGTCGCATTCACCGCCTCGGGCGGGGCGCGGATGCAGGAGGGGGCGCTCGCGCTGATGCAGATGGCGCGCACGACACTGTCGGTGCAGGACCTCAAGGCGGCCCGGCTCCCCTACATCGTGGTGCTGACCGACCCGACCACGGGCGGGGTCTCCGCTTCCTACGCCATGCTCGGCGACGTGCACCTGGCCGAGCCCGGTGCGCTGATCGGCTTCACCGGCCCGCGCGTCATCGAACAAACCATCCGTGAAACCCTGCCACCGGGGTTCCAACGCGCCGAGTACCTGCTCGAAAAGGGCATGGTCGACCGCGTGGTGCCGCGCAAGGAGCTGCCGGCCGCGCTGGGGTCGATCCTGGCCACCCTGATGTTGGGGCGAAGCCGCCGCAACGCCGCCTGAACCCGCCGTGAAGCCAGATTACGACGCCATCCGCGCCTCCGACGCGGCCGTAAAGCGCTTGCGGGCGCGGCATCCCTCGCTGATCGACCTCACCACCGGGCGGGTCGAGCGGCTGCTGGCCGCGTTGGGCCATCCGGAACAAAGGATGGGGCCGGTAATCCATGTCGCCGGCACCAACGGCAAAGGTTCGACCTGCGCTGACCTGCGCGCCATCGCCGAAGCCGCGGGCCTGAAGGTGCATGCGCTCACCTCGCCGCACCTCGTCCGCTTCGCCGAGCGCATCCGCATCGCCGGCCGCCTGATCGAGGACGCGGAGATGCTGCGGCTGATCGACGAGGTCGAGGCCGCCAACGACGGCGCGCCGATCAGCTTCTTCGAGATCACCACGGCGCTTGCCTACTACGCCTTCTCGCTGACGCCGGCGGATCTGGTCATCGTGGAGGTGGGGCTCGGCGGCCGCTTCGACGCCTCGAACGTCTTCGCGGCGCCGGCGGTCAGCGTCATCACCCCGGTCGACTACGACCATCTGGAGATGCTCGGCCCCGAGCTTTCCAAGATCGCCTGGGAGAAGGCCGGGATCATCAAGGCCGGCCAGCCGGTCGTGGTTGCGCGCCAACCGGAGGAGGCGCTGGCCGTCATCGAGGCCGAAGCCGACAAGCTGGCTGCGCCGATGCTGCTCATGGGCCGCGATTTCGACGCCTACGAGCAGCACGGCCGCCTCGCGGTGCAGCTCGGCGACCGTCTGCTGGACCTGCCGCCGCCGGCGCTCGCGGGCCGCCACCAGTTCGCCAACGCCGGCCTGGCGGTCGCAGCGCTCATCACGTTTGGCGATGCGAGGATCGACGAGAGCGCCATCGCAAGGGGCGTGGCGTCCGCCGTCTGGCCCGGCCGGTTTCAGTCGCTGCGCCGTGGGCCGCTGGCGGAGCGCGCCGCGGCGCGCGGCGCCGATCTTTGGCTCGACGGCGCGCACAATCCGCACGCTGGCCTCGCGCTCGCAGACGCCTGCGAGACCCTCGCTGCGCGCGACGGGCGGCCGCTGGTGCTCATCTCAGGCATGCTGGGGCGCAAGGACGCCATCGGCTTCTTCCGGGCCTTCTCGCGCCTGCAGCCCAAGGTCATCACGACCGGCTTCGACTCCCCGAACGCCACGCCGCCCGAGGAGCTCGCCGCCGCGGCGCGCGCCGCCGGCCTGGACGCCCGGGCGGCGGACGGGGTCGAACAGGCGCTCGATCTGGCGCTGGCCGACGCCGATCCGGCGCCGCACGTCGTGATCGCCGGCTCGTTGCACTTCGTCGGGGACGTGCTGGCCATGACGCCGGAGACCTGGCCGACCTAAGGATTGGGCTCGGCGCCGCCGCTCGGCTAGGCTCGCCGGCATGATCGACCCCCAGGCTCTCGCCCGCCGCGCCATCGAGGAGCTCGCACGCCTGGTCGCGTTCGACACGACCTCCAGGGGCAGCAACCTCGAGCTGATCGCCTATGTGGAAGCGCAGCTGACGGCGATCGGGGTGGCGTCTCGGCGGGTCTCCAACGCGGACGGGTCGAAAGCCAACCTGCTGGCCAGCGTCGGACCAGACCTGGCCGGCGGCGTCGTGCTGTCCGGGCACACCGACGTCGTGCCGGTGGACGGGCAGGCGTGGACCTCCGATCCATTCACGCTGACGCGGCGGGGCGACCGGCTCTACGGCCGCGGGACATGCGATATGAAGGGGTTCATCGCGCTGGCGCTCGCCGCGGCCCCCGAGTTCGCGCAGGGCGGTCTCGCGCGGCCGGTGCACCTGGCCTTCTCCTATGACGAGGAGGTCGGCTGCCTCGGGGCGCCGGACCTGATCCGCGAGATCGCGGAGCGCCTGCCTAAGCCGGCCGCGGTCGTCGTCGGCGAGCCAACCAGCATGGAGGCCGTGTCCGGCCACAAAGGCGTCTGCTCGTTCCGCGTGAAGGTCAGCGGTCACGAGGCGCATTCCAGCCTGACGCATCTCGGAGCCTCGGCCAACATGGCGGCGATTCGGCTGATGGCGTCGCTGAACGCCCTCGCCGAGCGTCTCGCGCGCGACGCCGATCCCGCCTCGCCGTTCCTGCCCAAGGGTGCAACGCTCACCGTCGGCGTGATCAACGGCGGCACCGCGCTCAACATCCTCGCCCGGTCGTGCACGTTCGGCTTTGATCTTCGCACCCCGCCGGGCGCGGACCCGCTGGCGCTGCTCGCCCCGTTCGTCGCCGAGGCCGAGGCGTTGGACGCCGAGCTGAAGGCGCGCTTTCCCGACGCCGGGGTGGTTGTCGAGCGACGCTCGCTGGTGCCGGCGTTGGCGCCGGTTCCCGACGGCCCCGCAGAGGCGCTCGCGCGGCGGCTTGCCGGCGACAACGGGCCGGCGCGGGTCGCCTCCTATGCGGCGGAGGCCGGGCAGTTCCAGGCGGCCGGCCACTCTGTGGTGATCTGCGGGCCGGGCTCCATCGACCAGGCGCACCAGCCGGACGAATACGTCGAGGTCGCTCAGATGGAGCGCGGCGCCGCTTTCATGGCGCGCCTCGCCGAGGCGCTCGCCGACCCCGCCTGAAGCTGTTCCAGCGCCCAGGCCGCTGCGTCGCGAACCACCAGCGAGGCGTCGCCCAGCAGCGCCCTGGCCGCCCCCGCCAGATTCGGGTCGCCGGAGTTGCCAATGGCGTAGAGCACGTTGCGGACGAAGCGGCCGCGGCCGATCCGCTTGATCGGGCTCTTGCGGAAAAGCGCGCGAAAGTCGGCGTCGTCGAGGGCGGCGAGCTCGGCCAGCGGGGGGCTGACCAGCGCCTCCCGGGCCGCAAGCCGCGCCTCATGTCCGGCGTGGGCGAACTTGTTCCAGGGGCAGACCGCCAGGCAGTCGTCGCACCCGAAGATGCGATTGCCGATCAGGGGGCGGAGGTCTTCCGCCACTGCGCCGGCATGTTCGATCGTCAGATAGGAGATGCAGCGGCGCGCATCGAGCTGATAGGGGGCCGGGAAGGCGTCGGTCGGGCAGACGTCGAGGCAGGCGCGGCACGCGCCGCAGTGGTCATCCTCCTCCGCATCCGGCGCGAGAGCCGCATCGGTCAGCACGGCGCCCAGGAACAGCCAGGAGCCGAACGCCCGCGAAACCAGGTTGGTGTGCTTGCCCTGCCAGCCGACGCCGGCGGCCTGCGCGAGCGGCTTTTCCATCAAGGGGGCGGTGTCGACGAACACCTTCACCGCACCGCCTGTGCGCGCCGCGACCTGGCCGGCCAGCGTCTTCAGCCGGCCTTTGATGAGCTCGTGATAGTCGTCGCCTTGGGCGTAGACCGAGATGGTCGCACGATCGCGCTTCGTCAGCGATGCAAGCGGATCGTTCAGCGGCCCATAGTTCAGTCCGAGCACGATCGCCGACTTCGCCTGCGGCCACATGGCCCTGGGATGCGCGCGCCGCGCCTCGGTGGTCGCCATCCAGTGCATCTCGCCGTGACGGCCCTCGGCCACGAACTCCGCCAGCCGCCCGGCGGCCGGCCATGGCGCGTCTATGCGCGCGAAGCCGCAGGCGTCGAAGCCAAGCGCGGCGGCGCGTTCACGGATCCAGTCTTCCAGACGCTCAGAAGTCGAGGTTGTCATAGTGCGGCGCGGGCGCGAGGCCCGGCCAGCGGTCGGCGAGCAGCGGCCTGAAGGCGGGCCTCGACTTGATCTTCATGTACCAGGTCCGGACGCCTTTGAACTCACGCCAGGGAATGTCGCCGAAATAGTCGAGCACCGAGATGTGCGCCGCGGCCGCGAAGTCGGCCAGGCTCAGCCGCTTGCCGTTCAGCCAGTCCCGCGACTCGAGCAGGCCCTCGATGTAGCGCAGGTGCCGCCGCAGGGCGTCGCGCCCGGCCCGCAGGTTTGCATGGCTGGGCGAGCCCATGCCCATCAGCCGCTTTTCCATCTTTTCGTGCAGCAGCAGGCCGTTGACCTCGTAGTCGAATTTGCGGTCGAACCATTGCAGCAGCCGCCTGGTTTCGGCCCGTTCCGCGGCGTCGCGGCCCAAGAGGCCGGGTTCCGGAGCGGCCTCCTCCAGGTGCTCGAGAATCGCGCGACTCTCGCAGACAACGACGGTCTTCTTCTCGTTCGTCTCGATCAGCACCGGGGTCAGCCCGGACGGGTTCAGGCACTCGAACGAGCGGCTGCGCTCCCAATAGCGCTCCTGCACCTCGCTGAACGGCAGGCGCTTTTCGCCCAGGGCGAGGCGGACCTGGCGCGAAGCGGGGTCGAGCGGGAAGTGGTGGACGATGCGTTCGACCGTCATCCGGACGCGATAGCCGCGATCCTCTTAAGGCCTCGTTTACCGAGCGGAGGCCTCGCGCGTCGCCGCGTGCGTCTCGGTGAACTGCCCGCCGTGCGGCTCGGCCGCTCCGCGCGGGTCAGGATGGATGATGATGTCGGCGGCCGGGAAGGCCTCGAGCACGCGCCGCTCCGCCGCAACCATGACCCTGTGCGCCTCGACGAGGCTGAGCGTCGGATCGAGGTCGGCGTGCATCTGCACGTGCACGTAAGGCCCCGACGCACGGGTCCGCAGCTGGTGCACGTCGCGCACCTTCGGGTCGGTCGTCATCAGCTCGACGATCCGCCGCCGCGCGTCATCCGACAGCTCGTGGTCCATCAGCTCGAAGGCAGCCCGGCGAAAGACACCGATCGCGCCCCAGACCAGCCAGCCGGCGACGGCAAGCCCGGCGATCGCGTCCGGCTCCGGCCGGTGGGCGAGGAGGCTGACCCCGATGCCGGCGAAGGCGATCAGGTTGGATGCGACGTCGGCCATATAGTGCAGGCGGTCGCCCTCGACCGCGACGGAGCGGGCCTGCCTCAGCACGCGGGTCTGCGCGAATACGAGAAGGCCGGTCAGGACGGTCGAGCCGGCCATCACGACCAAGCCCCACGCTTCGTAAGCGAGGGGGTGCGGGGCGACCAGGTGGACGATAGCCTGCTGCGCTACGAGTGCGGCCGAGGCGAACACCAGGCCGGCCTGGGTGAGGCTGGCGAACGCTTCGGCCTTGCCGTGGCCGAAGCGGTGCTCGCGGTCGGGCGGGCTGGCGGCGTAGCGTACGGCGAAGAAGGTCGCGCCGGCCGCCACGACGTCGAGGCCTGAATCGGCCAGCGATGCGAGCATCGCGATCGAGCCCGAAGCCGCCCAGGCCGCCGCCTTGACCGCCGTGAGCACCAGCGCGACCCCCACCGACAGGCGGGTGATCCTGCGGGTGACCCGCGAGGTCTCGTCGACCGTGAGCGCAGATGGCAGCGGCCCCATCCGGGCGAGGGTAGTCGCCTCGCCGTCAGCCGCCAACGCTGGCGTGCGGCCGGCCTGCCTCGAAGGCGGCCGCGGTCCGTATCAACGTCTCGACATCCGAGCGCGCCGGCTCGAAGCCCAGGACCCGCCGGGCGCGGGTGATGTCGGCCACCAGCGACGGCGGATCCCCCGGGCGCCGACCCAAGAGCTCGCGCGGGATAGGGACGCCAAGCACCCGCTCCGCGGCGGAGACGATCTCGAACACCGAGAGCCCCTTGCCGGCGCCCAGGTTCATGGGCTGGCTCGCCCCGCCCTGCTCCAGGAAGCGCAGCGCCGAGACGTGCGCATCGGCCAGATCGCTCACGTGCACATAGTCGCGCACGGTCGATCCGTCAGGGGTCGGATAGTCGGCGCCGAACAGCTTCACCGGCAGGCGCGCGCGCATGGCGCGCAGGATGTTGGGGATCAGGTGGGTTTCGGGCTCGTGCCGCTCCCCGATCTCGCGATCGGGGTCGGCGCCGGCGGCGTTGAAGTAACGCAGCGCGCACCAGGAAAGCCCCGTTGCGCCGCCGATCCAACGGAGGGCGCTCTCGATCACCCGCTTGGTCTCGCCATAGGGGTTGGTCGGATTGAGCGGCGTATCCTCAGGGATGGGGGACCGGTCGGTCTCGCCGTAGACGCTGGCGCTGGAGGAAAAGACGATGCGACTCACCCCCTCGGCCCTCAGGACCTCGAGCAGGCGAAGCGTACCGGCGACGTTTCGGTCGTAGTACAGCGCTGGTTCCACCACCGACTCGGCCACCAGGCTCATGGCGGCGAAGTGCATGACGGCGGTGACCTCGTGCGTGCGCACGGCGGCGCGCACCGCCGCGACATCGCCGAAGTCGGCCTCGACCAGCGGACCCCATTTCACGGCGTCCGCATGGCCGGTTCTCAGCGTGTCGAGCGTGACCGGCAAGCGACCGGCTGCGCTCAGGGCCTTGCAGGCGTGCGAGCCGACGTAGCCTGCGCCTCCCAGGACCAGAACCGCGCCCGCCAAGAAGCCCCCCAAATTCCGCTGTTAACCATTGGGTAACCAGCGAAACAGTCGGTTACAGGGATTGTGTCGCCCGATCCAGTCGACGCCCGATATGAGCGGAACCGTCAGGAACGAGCGCTGGTCCTAGATGCCTGTTTCCCTTGTTCGACGCGCGCCGGCGCGGGTCTCCATCCCCTTCGTCGACCTGGCTGCGCAACAAGCTCGGCTGAAGCCGCAGATCGACGCCGCAATCCAGCGCGTGCTCGCGCACGGCCAATATGTCATGGGCCCGGAGGTGGCGACGCTCGAGCGCCGGCTCGCCGCCTTCGCCGGCGCGCGGCATGCGGTCAGCTGCGCAAACGGCACCGAAGCGGTCGCTCTGCCGCTGATGGCGTGGGGGATCGGGCCGGGCGACGCGGTCTTTTGTCCGAGCTTCACCTTCGCCGCGACAGGTGAGGTGATCCCCTGGCTGGGGGCCTCGCCGGTGTTCGTCGACATCCGCCCCGACACCTACAACATGGATCCCGCCCGGCTCGAGGCGGCGATCCTCGCGGTCAAGACCGAGGGGCGGCTCAAGCCGCGGGCCGTTATCGCGGTCGACCTGTTCGGCCAACCGGCCGACTATCCCGCACTGGCCGAGGTCGCGCATGCGCACGGCCTGAAGCTGATTGCGGATTCCGCTCAAGCATTCGGCGCGACCCTCGACGGACTGCACCCGGTCCACTGGGCCGACGCGATGACCACCAGCTTCTTCCCCGCCAAGCCGCTGGGCGCCTACGGCGACGGCGGCGCGGTGCTGACCGACGACGATTGGCTGGCCGAGCGCATCGACTCACTTCGCGTGCACGGCAAGGCGACGAAGAGCGACGTTGCGGGCCACACCTTCGACCACGATCCCAAGTACCTGAACCTGCGCGTCGGCATGAACAGCCGCCTCGACACCCTGCAGGCGGCGATCCTGATCGAGAAGCTGAAGGTGTTCGCCGACGAGATCGAATGGCGCAACGCCGCCGCCGACCGCTACACCACGGGTCTGGCCGGCTCGCGGGTGCGGACGCCCTCCGTCATCGCGGGCGGGCGCTCGACCTGGGCGCAGTACACGATCGAGCATTCCGACCGCGACGGGCTGATGGCGCACCTGAAAGCGCTCGATATCCCGACGGCCGCCTACTACCCGATGCCCATGCACACCCAGGACGTCTACGCGCGCTACCCGGCGCCGGGCGGCCTGCCGGTCAGCGAGGCCAAGGCCGACGTGGTCCTCAGCCTGCCGATGCACGCCGACCTCGACGCCGACACCCAGGACGTCATCATCGACGCCGTGCTCGGCTACAACGGCTAAGCTGGCGCCGGACGCGTCGGCGAATCTCCGCTAGGCTCGACGCTCGAGGGGTGGCGCTCGACACGCGCCCGTTCGGGGGACCAAAGCCTTGGCCAGCCAGTCCGCGCCCGCGCGGCGCTCGTTCCGGACGCTCGAGGGGCTAAGGGCGGTCGGCGCCATCATCATCGTGATGCGCCACGTTCCGCTGTTCGGCCCCATCCGCGTGCCGGAAAGCTTTCTGGCCGTCGACCTGTTCTACCTGATCAGCGGCTTCGTCGTCGCCCACGCCTACGAGCCGCGGCTGGCCGCGGGCGGCTACTTCTGGGATTTCGTCAAGGTCCGGCTCATCCGGCTCTATCCGCTTTATCTCGCCGGTCTGGCGGTGGGCGTCGTCATGGCGATCGCTTCGTTGCTGCAGGACCCCGACACCAGCTGGACGCCGACGAAGCTCGCCGAGTGCCTGGCGATCGGGCTCTTCATGATCCCACGCTTTCCTGCGCTCCCGAACAACGGGACGACGTTGGACGGTCCGCTGTGGACGTTGCTCTACGAGCTCATCGCCAACTTCGTCTACGCCGCCGGCATACGGTTCATGCGCGTCTGGCTGCTCGTCGTCGTCATGCTGGCGAGCGCGGTCGGGATCGTCCTTGCCGAGCTCACCCGACACACCCTGGACGTGGGCTACAACGTCGACGACCAGTGGGCGGCGCTTGCGCGGGTCGGGTACTCCTTCTTCGCCGGCGTGCTGATCTACCGCCTGTTCGGCCAGCGCGAGCGCAAGGCGCCGTGGGTGGCCTATCTGTGCGCGGCGCTGCTGGCCCTCGGGCTTGGGTGCCACCTGACGAACGCGCTCATCGCCCCGTTCGAGATCGGCATGGTGCTGGTCGGAATGCCGGTCATCGTCATCGCGGCCGCCCACTTCGAGCCCGATGCGCCAATAGGGCGGTTGTTCAGCTGGCTGGGGCTCATGTCCTACGGCGTCTATTGCCTGCATCAGCCTCTCGGCAACCTCGTCGTCCTCGAGGCCTGGGATGTTGTTCCGCATGGCCTTTCCGGCATCGCCGTCGGCGTCGCGTTCATCGCGGCGATTTTCCTGCTGGCCTGGCTGCTCGACCGTTTCTACGACGCGCCCTTCCGCGGCTGGCTACGCCGGCGGCTCTTCCCGCAACCGCGAGCCAAGGCGGCTTAGCGGCGCCGGGCGCGCCACGCCTCGCGCGTCTGGCCCCAGATGTCGACGCGGTAGTCTTGCATCGGCTCCGGCATGCGGCCCGGCCCCCGATTCTCCGAGCCCAGCCGCCGCGCCACCGCCTGCGAGCGGACGTTCTCGGGGTCGATGATGTGGATCACGTCGTCCCAGCCGAGCGCGTCGAAGGCCCAGTCCATCGTCGCCGCCGCCGCCTCCGTTGCGTAGCCTTTGCCCCAGCTGTCCTTGATCAGTCCCCAGCCGACCTCCATCCCCGGCCAGCCCTCGGGGGCCCAGGGCCCCACCCGGCCCACCCAGCGTCCGCTCGCCTTCTCGATCACCGAGAACATCGAAAAGCCCCGCACGACCCAGGCGCCGGCGACGGCGGCGAAGCCGGCCCATGACGCCACGCGCGACCTGGGCCCGCCTATGAATCGCGACGACTCATCGGCCATCAGCTCCGCCCAGCCGTCGAAGTCCTCGCCGCTCAGGGGCCGAAGGACCAGTCGCGGCGTCTCCAGGGTCGGGCCCAGCTCGCTCATGGGAGCGGGCGTCTAGACCGCGCCCAATCGCCCTGCAAGGCTGGCGCTGATGTTCGCCCTCGATCCGGCCTTCGCCCGCACTTCGCACGCGATTGCCGAGCTGCCGTTCTGCGCGGCGCGGCTGCAGGCTGATGCGCGCTGGCCCTGGATCGTGCTGATCCCGCGCGTCGAAGGCGTCCGCGAGATCGAAGACCTGCCGCCTGCCGGTCGGGGCCGCCTGATGTCCGAGATCGTCGTGGCTGGCCGCGCGGTGCGCGCCGTCGGCCGTTCGATGGGGTTGGCGGTCGAGAAGCTGAACGTCGGTCTCATCGGAAACGTAACGCCACAGCTGCATGCGCACATCGTTGGACGCCGCAGCGACGACCCGGCGTGGCCCGCGCCCGTCTGGGGCGTCGGCGGCGCCGTTCCCTATGGCCCGGACGTCCTGGAGGGGGCCATCGCGGCGGCGGCGGCGGCGCTGCGCGGCTAGGGGAGGGCGGCGATCAGTGCGTCACGGTTCATGGTCACGAAGGTGCGCCGCCGTCTCGAGCGAAGGTCTCCACGCCATCCGTCCTCCGTCAGGCGCAGGTGGACCGTTCTCGCCCCCGCGCGGCCACGGCCCTCGTAGAACATCAACACCAGACCGCGTGGGGTCGACTTCGCGGCCGCGAGGTAGCCCGCCCCGTCCAGCGCCTCCGTACGCCCAAGGTCGAGCCATGCTCCCTCGAGCCGCGGCGCCTCCGGCCTCGCAGAGCGGGGATCGGGGTGTCCGCCCGGGTCGGCCAGCTCGATCAGGTAAAGCGGCGTCCCATCCTGGGCGGTGACCCGCCAGCGCCCCTCCAGAGGCCCTCGTTTGCCTTGCTCTTGTTGAAAGTCGGCCAACACCTCCGCCGTGCCTCCGGCGTTGTCGACCGCGGCGGCAGGCGGCTCGGGCTCGGCCACGGGCGCGGCGTCGGCGCTCGCCAGCGCCAGGACCGCGAGCGCGATCATGCGGAGGGCTGTTGCAGGTGCTCGATGGCCTCGGCGACGCGCACCAGCCGTTCCGCTTCTTCAAGGTGCAGGCGCTCCGCCAGTCGGCCCTCTACCTGCAGTGCGCCCCGCATGCGGTTCTCCGGCAGCGCGTAGGCGGCGATGACCGCGCGCGACCAGGCGACCTCAGCAGGGTCCGGCGAGAAGACGCGGTTGGCGATTTCGATCTGGCTCGGGTGGATCAGCGACTTCCCGTCGAAGCCGATATCGGCCGCTTGCCGGCAATGTATTTCGAAGGTGGCGGCGTCGTCGATGCCATTGAACACGCTGTCGAGGATGGCCAGGCCGTGCGCCCGGGCGGCTGCGGCGGCCAGCGTGAGGATGGGCGCGTGCGGCGCTCGATCCCTGGTCTGGCGGCCACCCATCGCCTTTGCGAGATCGTTCAGACCCAAGACCCAACAGGTCGTCCGCCGCCTGGCGGAAGCGGCTGCGAGCTCGGCGAGCGCCAGCACCGCTGCGGGCGTCTCGATCATCGCCCACAGCGCGGTCCGCTCCGGCGCGTCGGCGACCGCGTCGGCGTAGGCGTCGATGTCGGCGGGGCGGCTGATCTTGGGGACCAGGATTGCGTCGGGGCCGGCCGCTGCGGCGGCCGCCAGATCGTCAGCGCCCCACGGCGTGTCGAGCCCGTTGCAGCGGATGACGAGCTCGCGCGGGCCAAATCCGCCAGCTCTGACCGCTTCAACCGCGCTCGCGCGAGCCGCCGGCTTCGCCTCGGGAGCGACCGCATCCTCGAGGTCGAGGATCACGCCGTCGCAGGGCAGGCCGCGAGCCTTCTCGATCGCGCGGGCGTTGGAAGCGGGCATGTAGAGCACGCTGCGGCGAGGACGGCTGAGCATGCGCCGGTTGTCGCGCCCGCGGCCGACAGGCGCAACCGCAGAGAGCGGCAGGCCTTGCTTCGGCCTTGCCGCTTCGGCACATGAATAGGCTATGCCGGATGCGCCCGGGCCTGCTTCGACCGATCCTTTCGTGTTTCACGATCCTTCCGGCCGCCGCGGCCGGAGGGCGGGGCAGTTCGGCGGCCTGCTGCTGTCGTTGCTGGCCGCCATCGTCGCCGGGTTCCTGATCACTCTGGCGCTGGCGCCGCCGCTGCCGAGCCTGCAGCTGCGCGATCCGAAGACCTTCCAGAGCTTACACCTCGAGAACGTCAAGCGCCTGCGCGGCAAGCCCGCCTGGACGCACATCGGCCGGCCGCGCGCCCCGGGCACCAATCGGGCGACCAAGGCCCTGACGCTCGGGTTTTACGTAAGCTGGGACCCGGACTCCCGGGCCTCCCTCACCCAGCATATCGGCGAGCTCGACGTTGTCGCGCCGCAGTGGCTCGCGCTGAAGGACACAAGCGGCGATCTCGACATCACAGACGACCCGCAGGCCGTCGCGCTGATCGCCAGCCAACAGCACCCGCCGGCCGTCCTGCCGGTCATCCACAATGCACACCAGGAGGTGTTCGACACCGCGCTCGGCGACGGGTTGCTGCTCAACCCCAAGGCGCAGGACAAGCTGGTCCAGACCCTGGTCGCTCAGGCGCAGACGCACGGCTACGCGGGGTACATCTTCGACCTGGAGAACATCTCGCCTGGCGCCATGCGGGCGTATCCAGCGCTGCTCGCCCGTGCGCGGGCGGCGCTGAAGCCGCTCGGCCGCGAGGTCTGGGTCACCGCCCCGTTCGACGACGACGACTTTCCGTTCAAGGCCATGCAGGCCAACTCCGACAGCCTGATCCTCATGGCCTACGACGAGCACTACAAGACGGGCCAGCCAGGCCCGCCAGCGGGGGAAGATTGGTTCGAGCGATACCTGCAAAAGCGGCTGTCGACGCTCGACCCCGCGCACACGATCGTCGCCTTCGGCGCCTACGGCTACGACTGGAGCCAGGCCGATCAGACCGGGCAGAGCTCGGCCGACGCGGTCACGTTCCACGAGGCGGTCCAGGCGGCGCACGATAGCGACGTCGACATCATCTACGACGACAACTTCCTCAATCCCCACTACGGCTACGTCGAGGACGACGGCACCAAGCACAATGTCTGGTTCCTCGACGCCACGACCACCTTCAACCAGATCAAGGTCACCGACCCCTGGCGCGTGCGCGGGTATGGTCTGTGGCGCCTAGGCTCCGAAGACCCGGGCGTCTGGTCGCTGTTCGACAAGCCGTATGGCCAGGTGTCATCGGCCGGGTTGACCAATCTCGCGCCCGGGACATCGGTCGATTTCAACGGCACCGGCGAGATCCTGCGGGTCGCCGCTACGCCGCAGCCGGGCAAGCGCACGATGACCTTCGATCCGGACACCGGGCTCATAGCCGACGAGCACTACGACCAGCTGCCCGCCTCCTACGTGATCGACCGTTACGGCGCGCATCCGGGTTGGGTTGCGCTGACGTTCGACGACGGGCCCGACTGGCGCTGGACGGCGCAGATCCTGAGGATCCTCGAACAGAAACGCGCGCCGGCGACCTTCTTCGTGATCGGCGAGAACATGCAGACCCACCCGGGGCTCGTACATCGCGAGGTTCTGGATGGCATGGAGGTCGGCAGCCACACCTACACCCACCCGGACATATCGAAGATTCCGAGCAGCTGGGTCGACGTGCAGCTGAACGCCACCCAACGCCTGTTCGAGGTGGTGGCCGGCCGCGACTTCCGCCTGTTCCGCCCGCCGTACTTCGGGGACGCCGAGCCGTCGACGCCGGCCGAAGTGGAACCCTTGGTCAAGGCGCAACGGCTCGGCTATCTCATCGTCGGCCTTCGCGTCGACTCCAGCGACTGGGGGTCGCTCGGCCCGCCGCCGCACGGCCCGCCGCCGCCGCAGGTTATCATCCAGAACGTCCTGGATGGGCTGGCGCGCAACGACCCCGAAACCGGGCGATCGTCCGTCGTCCTGATGCACGACTCGGGCGGCGACCGCAGCCACACCGTGGCCGCGCTGCCTGACCTGATCGATCAGTTGCGCGCCCGCGGCTACAAGCTTGTCACGGTGAGCCAGCTCATGGGCATGACGCCCGACCAGGTCATGCCGGCGACCACGCGCCCGTGGTTGGAGCTGACCCTCGACCGGCTCGGCTTCGGAATCTTCCGCGAGATCAACCTCGGGCTGAACGTCCTCTTCATCAGCGCCATCGTGCTTGGGGTGCTGCGACTGGTTTTCCTGGCGGTGCTCGGCCTCGCCCACCGCCTGCGCGAAGTGCGCCGGCGCCCGGCCGACATCGATGTCGAGACCGGCCCGCTGGTCAGCGTGCTGATCCCCTGCTTCAACGAAGAGAAGGTCATCGCGTCGTCTGTCAGGCACATCCTTCAGTCCAACTGGAGCCGCCTCGAGGTGATCGTCTGCGACGACGGCTCGACCGACGCCACCGCCCAGGTCGTCGAGCGCGAGTTCGGCGGCGACCCGCGCGTGCGGGTCCTGCGCTTTGCGAACGCCGGCAAGGCGATGGCTCTGAACCGCGGTCTTGACCAGGTGCGCGGCGAGATCGTGGTCGCCCTCGATGCCGACACGCTCTTCCCGCCGAACACCATCCCAAGGCTCGCGCGCTGGTTTGCCGATCCCCGTGTCGGGGCCGTCGCCGGCAACGCGCTGGTGGGCAACCGGCGCAACCTCATCACCCGCTGGCAGGCGCTCGAGTACGTGACGGCGCAGAACCTCGAGCGGCGGGCGCTGGCGGCGCTGGGCGCGGTCACCGTCGTGCCGGGCGCGGTCGGCGCCTGGCGGCGGGCCGCGCTCGAAGGGCTCGGCGGCTATCCCTCTGATACGCTGGCCGAAGACCAGGACCTGACCATGGCCGCCCAGGTCGCGGGCTGGCGGATCGAGTTCGATCCGGACGCCCGCGCCTACACCGAAGCGCCCGAGACAGTCGCGGGACTCCTGAAGCAGCGGTTCCGCTGGTCGTTCGGCACCCTTCAGTGCATCTGGAAGCATCGCGCGGCCACCTTCGACCGCCGACATCCCATTCTCGGCTTCCTGGCGCTGCCGCAGATCTGGCTGTTCCAGATCATACTCGCCACCGCGGCGCCGCTGGTCGACCTTGGCGTGATGTGGGCGCTCTTCTCAGCTTCGATCGATCGCTTCTTCCACGGGGTTGAAGCGGGCAACGACAAGCTCGTGCACGCCCTGTTGTATTGGGCGATCTTCATCTTCGTCGACCTCTCGGCGGCGGCGCTCGGCATGGCCCTCGAGAAGCGCGCGCCCTGGACCGACACCGCCTGGATCCCGGTGCAACGGTTCGGCTATCGCCAGCTCATGTACTACGTGGTGGTTAAAGCGGTGGTCACCGCTGTCCGCGGGCCCAGGGTGGGCTGGAACAAGCTCGAGCGGCGAGCGACGGCGGCAATGGAGCAGCGCGCCTGAATTCCTCGTCCGCCGCCGTTGCGGGCCGCAAAGCTCAGCGCCTATAACCGGCCAAGGCTTCGCCCCCCAAGCGGCGAACGCGTCCTCGTCGACATCCAGGGGCCGAAAGCAAGCACGTGAATATTCATGAACACCAGGCCAAGGCCGTCCTGAAGGACTTTGGCGTTCCGGTCCCGCTTGGCTACCCGGCGTTTTCCGTCGACGAGGCGGTCCGGGCGGCCGAGCGGCTGGACGGGCCGGTCTGGGTGGTGAAGGCGCAGATCCACGCCGGCGGACGCGGCAAGGGTGGCGGGGTCAAGATCGCCAAGTCCCTGGGCGAGGTGCATGCGCTGGCCGAACAGATGCTGGGCATGACGCTGGTTACCCACCAAACCGGACCCAAGGGCCGCGTCGTGCGCCGCCTCTACATCGAGGAAGGCGCCGCCATCGCCCGCGAGCTCTACCTCTCTCTCCTGGTGGACCGAGAGACCAGCCGGGTCGCAGTGGTCGCCTCGACCGAGGGCGGCATGGACATCGAGGAGGTCGCCCACAAGACGCCGGACAAGATCCACACGCTGACGATCGATCCGGCCACCGGGGTCTTCCCGCACCACGCGCTCATGTTGTCCAAGGCGCTGGCCCTGTCAGGAGACGCGGCGCGTGAGGCGCGCACGTTGTTGCCGGCGCTGTACAAGGCGTTTGTCGAGAAGGACATGAGCCTGCTCGAGATCAACCCGCTGATCGTGACCGGCGATGGCAAGCTCGTGGTGCTCGACGCCAAGATCAGCTTCGACGACAACGCCCTCTACCGCCACGAGGACGTCCGCGAGCTGCGCGATCCCAGCGAGGAAGACCCGAAGGAGGCGGAAGCCGCCAAGTACGAGCTCTCCTACATCGCGTTGGACGGCGAAATCGGCTGCATGGTCAACGGCGCCGGGCTGGCGATGGCCACGATGGACATCATCAAGTTGTACGGCTCGGAGCCGGCCAACTTCCTCGACGTCGGCGGCGGCGCTTCGCGCGAAAAGGTCACTGCGGCGTTCAAGATCATCATGGCCGACCCGAACGTCAAAGGCATCCTGGTCAACATCTTCGGCGGCATCGCCCGCTGCGACACCTTGGCCGAGGGCATCGTCGCCGCCGTGAAGGACGTTTCCCTGAGCGTCCCGCTCGTGGTCCGCCTCGAGGGGACGAACGCCGACCTGGGCAAGCAGATCATCCGCGAGAGCGGTCTGAACGTGATCCCCGCCAACGACCTGGCCGACGGGGCCGAGAAGATCGTCAAGGCGGTCAGAGGATGAGGCGCCAGGCGGCGCCCGCCGGGTCGCTCATCGTCGGCGTTCCGAGCGGCGCGCCGGCCGGGGCAGCCGACGCGCTCGACGCGCTGACCATCGCTTATTTCCTTCCGAAGATCTGAGGCTCGATGTCCATTCTCGTCGACAAGTCGACCAAGGTGATCTGCCAGGGGTTCACCGGCGCGCAGGGCACCTTCCATTCCGAGCAGGCCATCGCTTACGGCACGCAGGTGGTCGGGGGCGTCACCCCCGGCAAGGGCGGCCAGATGCACCTGGGGCTGCCCGTGTACGACACGGTGGATGAAGCCATGCGCGCGACCGGCGCCACCGCGAGCGCCATCTACGTCCCGCCGGCGTTCGCCGCCGACTCGATCCTGGAGGCTATCGACGCCGAGGTTCCCCTGATCGTCTGCATCACCGAAGGGATTCCCGTGGAGGACATGATCAAGGTCAAGCGGGCGCTCAGCGGCTCGAAGTCCAGGCTGATCGGACCGAACTGCCCCGGCGTGCTCACGCCGGAGGCGTGCAAGATCGGCATCATGCCTGGCAACATCTTCAAGAAGGGCTCGGTCGGCGTTGTGTCGCGCTCCGGCACGCTTACCTATGAGGCCGTGTTCCAGACAACCAACGCGGGCTTGGGCCAGACGACGGCGGTCGGCATCGGCGGCGACCCGGTCAAAGGCCTCGAGTTCATCGACGTGCTCGAGATGTTCCTAGCCGACGACGATACGCAGTCGATCGTCATGATCGGCGAGATCGGGGGCGCCGCGGAAGAGGACGCTGCCGACTTCATTAAGCATTCGAAGACTAAGAAACCGATGGTGGGATTCATCGCCGGACGCACCGCGCCGCCTGGACGCCGGATGGGCCATGCTGGCGCCATCATTTCGGGCGGAAAGGGCGGGGCGGATGACAAGATCGCGGCCATGGAGGCGGCGGGGATCACGGTTTCGCCGTCGCCGGCCGCGCTGGGCGAGACCCTGGTCGAGGTGCTGAAGGGCGCCTGAGAACAAGCGTAAGGCGTTTCCGCCAGGCTTTCTCCAGAAGCTCCGGGACGGGAAGCGCCGGGACGGAGAGAATGGCTGACGATTCCAGTCTGGTTCCTGGACGATTGAACCAGATCCTTGCCGAGACCTCGTTCCTCTATGGCGGCAACGCGACGTTCGTCGAGGACCTGTACGCCCGCTGGGCGGCCGACCCGAACGCCGTGGAGCCATCCTGGCGCGCCTTTTTCGCGTCGCTGAACGATCGGGCGGACGAGGTCAGGCGCGCGGCCGAAGAGCCGAGCTGGGCGCCGCCCGAGCAGCCCGCGCCCAGGCCCGAGTGGCTCTCGGCCATCGATGGCATGTGGCCGGCCGTCGAGGCCAAGCTCGCCGCCCGCATCACCGAGCGGCAGCCGGCCGCCAGCGCCGAGAACGTGCGCGCCGCCACGCTCGATTCGCTCCGTGCGGTGATGATGATCCGCGCCTACCGCGTTCGCGGACACCTGGCCGCCAACCTCGACCCGCTGGGGCTGGCCGAGAAGCCGGACGCGAGCGAGCTCGATCCCGCCTCCTACGGCTTCGCCGAGAGCGACTACGACCGCGAGATCTTCCTCGACTACGTGCTCGGGCTCGAAAGCTCGACCGTGCGCGAGATCGTCACGATCCTGCGCCGCACGTACTGCGGAAACGTCGGCGTGCAGTACATGCACATCTCCAACCCCGACGAGAAGGCGTGGCTGCAGGAGCGCATCGAAGGCCGCGACAAGGAGATCGTCTTCACCCGCGAGGGCAAGATCGCGATCTACAAGAAGCTGATCGAGAGCGAGAGCTTCGAGCGGTTCCTGGCCAAGCGCTTTCCGGGCACCAAGCGCTTCGGCCTGGACGGAGCCGAGTCGATGGTCCCGGCGCTGGAGCAGATCATCAAGCGGGGCGGCGCGCTCGGCGTGCAGGACATCGTGATCGGCATGCCGCACCGCGGGCGCCTGAACGTGCTCGCCGCCGTGATGGGCAAGCCGTACCACGCCATCTTTCACGAGTTCCAAGGCGGCTCGTCGATGCCGTCCGACATCGAGGGCTCCGGCGACGTGAAGTATCACCTCGGCGCCTCGTCGGACCGGGCGTTCGACAACAACAACGTCCACCTGTCGCTGACCGCCAATCCCTCCCACCTCGAGATCGTCAACCCGGTGGTCCTCGGCAAGGCGCGCGCCAAGCAGCAGTTCCTTTTGCGCGACGAGCCGACCGCCGGCCGCGGCCATGTGTTGCCGCTGCTGCTGCACGGCGACGCCGCCTTTGCGGGCCAGGGCGTGATCGCCGAGTGCTTCGCGCTGATGGGCCTGAAGGGCTACCGCGCCGGTGGCACGGTGCATTTCATCGTCAACAACCAGATCGGCTTCACCACCAGCCCGCGCTACTCGCGCTCCAGTCCGTACCCGTCGGATTCCGCGCTGATGGTCGAGGCGCCGATCTTCCACGTGAACGGCGACGATCCGGAAGCGGTGGTCTATGCGGCCAAGGTGGCGACCGAGTACCGCCAGCAGTTCGCCAAGGACGTCGTCATCGACATGTTCTGCTATCGCCGCTTCGGACACAACGAAGGCGACGATCCGACCATGACCCAGCCGGTGATGTACGCCAAGATCAAGGATCATCCGTCCACGCGCGAGCTCTATGGCCAGCGGCTGGTCGCCGAGGGGGTCGCCAGCCAGGCCGAGTCGGACCAGTGGCTCGCCGAGGCCGAGGCGCTCCTCGATCGCGAATTCGAAGCGGGCAAGACCTATCACGCAGACAAGGCCGACTGGCTGGACGGCAAATGGGCGCACATGGCGACCGCCGACGGCGATGAGCGCCGTGGCAGGACGGCGGTGCCGCTGCAGAAGCTGCGCGATATCGGCCTCAAGCTGACGGCGATACCCGAAGGCTTCAACGCCCACCGGACGGTCCGGCGCGTCATCGAGCATCGACGGGAGATGATCGAGACCGGGACCGGCGTCGACTGGGCCACGGCCGAGCATCTCGCGTTCGCCAGCCTGCTCGACGAGGCCTACCCGGTGCGCCTCTCCGGTCAGGACAGCGTGCGCGGCACTTTCGTCCAGCGCCACTGCGATCTCGTCGAACAGACGACGGAGGAACACTACACGCCGCTGAACCATATGCGGCGCGGGCAGGCCGCGTTCGAGGGCATCGACTCGGCGCTCTCGGAAGAGGCGGTGCTGGGCTTCGAGTACGGCTACTCCCTGGCCGACCCCAACACGCTGACGATGTGGGAGGCGCAGTTCGGCGACTTCGCCAACGGCGCGCAGGTGGTGATCGACCAGTTCATCTCGTCGGGCGAGCGCAAGTGGCTGCGGATGTCGGGCCTGGTGATGCTGTTGCCGCACGGCTACGAGGGCCAGGGGCCCGAGCACTCCTCGGCGAGGCTCGAGCGCTACCTGCAGCTCTGCGCCGAGGACAACCTTCAGGTCGTCAATTGCTCGACGCCGGCCAACTACTTCCACGTCCTGCGCCGCCAGCTGCACCGCGAGTTCAGGAAGCCGCTCATCGTGATGACGCCGAAGTCGCTCTTGCGCCACAAGAAGGCGGTTTCGACGCTCGCCGAAATGGCCGAGGGCTCGTCCTTCCACCGCGTGCTGTGGGACGACGCCGAGCACCAGCCCGACCTCACCGCCATACGGCTCAAGGCCGACGATCAGATCCGCCGTGTGATCCTCTGCTCGGGCAAGGTCTATTACGACCTCCTCGACGCACGCGAAGAGGCGAGCGCCGACGACGTCTACATCCTGCGGCTCGAACAGTTCTATCCGTGGCCGATGCGCTCGCTGATGACCGAGCTGCAGCGCTTCGAGAACGCCGAGCTGGTCTGGTGCCAGGAGGAGCCCAAGAACATGGGCGGCTACACCTTCGTCGATCCCTGGCTCGAGCTCACGCTTGCGCGGATGTCCATCAAGGCCAAGCGGGCGCGCTATGTCGGTCGCCCGGCGTCGGCGTCGACCGCGGCCGGCCTGATGAGCCGCCACACCCGCGAGCTAAAGACGTTCCTTGCCGAGGCCTTCGCGCCGTAGGATGCAGCGTCGGGTCTTAGAGGGAGCACGGCCGCTGTGACCGATATCATGACCCCGACGCTGGGCGAGTCCGTCACCGAGGCGACGGTCGCCCGGTGGACGAAGAAGGCCGGCGATCCGGTTCGCAAGGACGAGGTGCTGGTCGAGCTCGAGACCGACAAGGTTTCGCTCGAGGTGGTCGCGCC
>DATGIN010000336.1:0-43029 GCA_035295705.1 Caulobacteraceae bacterium | reverse complement strand
AGCGGTTGTCCTGCCGCCACTCGCCGCGTTGCTCGCCGCCGTTCCGGTCGCCGCCGTTGCGGTCGCTGTCCTGTTCGCCGGATTCGGTCACTTGGCCGTCCGCGTCCGCGGCGACCGCCGCTGCGCCTTCGTCCTCGAAGTCGATGTCGAAGCCGGACGCAAAGGCGTCGCGGCCCATGATGTCGCTGGCGGGCCGCTGCGGCTGGACTGCGCGCAGGACGCGGAAGTAGTGCTCGGCGTGCTGCTGGTAGTTCTCGGCCAGCACCCGGTCGCCCGAGGTCAGCGCATCGCGCGCGAGCTGCTGATATTTCTCGAAGACATGCTGCGCGGCGCCCCGGATCTTCACGCCATCCGGCCCGTTCGACTCGAACGCGCGGTTGGCGTTGTTCTGCGGCTTGCCGCCTCCGCCACCCCGATTGCGGCTGCGTTGCCGCTTCATCCCTTTGAAATCTCTCATGTTGTCCAGCACCTGGGCCGCCGCCTGGGATCACCCCGACGCTCGCTGGCCTCTCTCGGATCGGGGTCCTTGCCCCGGGTTGATCCTGTCGTTCGCGCGCTTCCTTAAAGCCTCGTCCCCGGCGCCCCTTTTCAGGCGCCTGCGACATACACCTCGCTCGTCGAACGGAGCCGCATTCGAAGCCGAATGCCTGGACTCCAAAGACCCGACGAAGTGGGAAGAGACGCAGATGATTTAGCGACTCGCGCGCCTCTTTCCAAGGGATTTCTAGGAACTTCCCCGTGATGGACGCCGCCCCGCGACCACGCGTACCCGGCCTGAGAGGTCCTTCGCTGTCACGATTTGGGTTGCGCCGGCGCGCCGGAAGAGCCCCGTGACGGAGCGCGCCTGGCCCGCGCCCACCTCGACGGCGAAACGCCCTCCGGGCTTGGCGACGCGCATGATCTCGGGGGCAAGCCGGCGGTAGGCGGCCAGGCCGTCGGCGCCGCCATCGAGCGCCAGATGCGGATCGTGGTCGCGCACCTCGCTCGCGAGGGCCGTGATGTCGGCGGATCGCACGTAAGGGGGATTGCTGACCACGACGTCGAACGACGCATTGTCCAGACCGGTCGTCCAGTCCCCGCGCATCAGCGCGACGCGATCCTTCACCCCCAGATTGGCGGCGTTCTCCCTGGCGACAGCCAGCGCATCCTCGGAGGCATCGACGCCAAGGCCCCTGCCCGCCGGACGCTCGACCAGGATCGAAAGCAGGATGGCGCCGGAGCCCACGCCGAGGTCGAGCAGGGTGAAGGGCCTGCCGTCGGGGATGTCGCGCAGCACGAGATCGACCAGCGTCTCGGTCTCCGGACGGGGGGTGAGCACATGCGGCGTGACCGTGAGCATGATGCTCCAGAAGCCCTTGCGTCCGAGGATCTGGCTGACCGGCTCCCGCCGCAGGCGGCGCTCGACGAGCGTCGCAAGCGCCGTTTGCTGGGTCTCGCTCAGCGGCCGACGCGGATCACCGATGATTTCCGTGCGGCCCGCGCCGGTCGCCGCCTCGACGAGCAGGCGCGCGTCGATAGCCGGCTCGTCGAGTCCGCCGGCCCGCAACCGGTCTCGCGCCCAGGCCCAAGCCTGGCCAAGCGTCGAACTCACTCCGCCTCCAGCGACGCGAGGCGAGCTGCCTGGTCCTCGGCGATCAACGGCTCGATGACCTCGTCGAGCGCCTCGCCCTCCATCACCTTGGGCAGGTTGTAGAGGGTGAGGTTTATCCGGTGGTCGGTGACCCGCCCTTGGGGAAAATTGTACGTCCGGATGCGTTCCGAGCGGTCGCCGGAGCCGACCTGGCTCCTGCGGGCGTCGGCGCGGGCGGCGTCCAGCGCCTCGCGCTCCCGCTCGTACAGCCGCGCCTTCAGCACCTTCATCGCCCGCGCCCGGTTCTGGTGCTGGGACTTTTCCGAGGAGGTGACCACGATGCCGGTCGGCAGGTGGGTGATGCGCACGGCCGAGTCAGTCTTGTTTACGTGCTGGCCGCCGGCGCCCGACGAGCGGTAGGTGTCGATGCGCAGGTCGGCGTCGTTCACCTCGATCTCGACATCCTCGACTTCCGGGAGCACCGCGACCGTCGCTGCCGACGTGTGAATGCGGCCCTGCGCTTCCGTCTCCGGCACCCGCTGCACGCGGTGCACGCCGCTCTCGAACTTCAGCCGCCCGAAGACGCCGTCACCGGTGATCGAGGCGATGATCTCCTTGAAGCCCCCCACCTCCCCCTCGGAAACCGAGTCCACCTCGACCTTCCAGCCACGCAGCTGCGCGTAGCGCTGGTACATGCGGAAAAGGTCGCCGGCGAACAGGGCCGCCTCGTCGCCGCCCGTTCCGGCGCGGATTTCCAGGATCGCCGAGGCGTTCTCGTCCTTGTCTTTCGGCGCCAGATGCAGCGCAACCGCGTGCTCGAGCCCGGGCAGACGCTCGTTCAGCTGGGTGAGCTCTTCGCGGGCGAGGTCGGCCATCTCGGAGTCGTCGCCGGCCGCCATCGTCTCGAGCTCCGCCGCTTCCCGCCGCGCCCGTTCGAGCAGATCGACGGCCTCGACGACCGGCCGCAGCTCAGCGTGTTCCTTGGCCAGGCGCACGATTTCGGGGCCCTCCGACGCCGCGCTCATTCGCGCCTCGACCTCGCGGAAGCGATCGAGCACCTGTTCGAGACGGGCCTGGGGGAGCTGCACGGAGAGGAGTCTAGCGAGGCCATGGCGGACGAGCAAAACCGCCAACGGCCGAGCCGCGGCGGTTGCGGGACGAGATGACGCCCGCCCCCCGCCCGCTGCGGCGAAGGGCGGGACGAGAAAGAGCTAGGCGCGGGACCCCTTGAACGGGAACGTGCCGAACGAGCCCGCCTTGACGTTGCCGTTCAGCGTGTCGCCGGAGAGCGTGCCGGTGAACTCCAGCGTCATCGGGAAGGGCTGCGTGATCGAGTTGGCCCAGGTGACCGTGTCGCCGTCGATCTTGCCGTTGGCGATCGGGCTCGACTGCCCTTGGGCGCCCTGCACGCCGCTCAGCGCGCCGCCGCCGTCGTCCTTCAACGAAAGCGTCGAGGGCTGGTCGCCCATCGGTGAACTGACCACGATATTCCAGTTGCCGTCTACGGACATCCGTCCCTCCATAAAGAACGGGCGGAACCTAAACAGCGGTTAGCTGCGCGGCGCAAGGGCCGCGTTTTCGAGGGGCTACTCGGCGGCTTGCAAACCGTGGTTGCGTTCCGCTTCGATCTCGGCGGCGCGCGCTTCGACCAGCTCGACGATGTGGTCGACCATGCTGGCGTTGTCCAGCTTGTGATCCTGTTTGCCGGCCAGATAGACCATCCCGGCGCCCTTGCCGCCGCCCGTGAAGCCCACGTCGGTGAAGAGGGCCTCGCCCGGCCCGTTGACCACGCAACCGATGATCGAGAGCGACATGGGCGTCGTCACGTGCGCCAGGCGCTCCTCGAGGATGCCGACCGTCTCGATGACGTTGAACCCCTGCCGCGCGCAGGACGGGCAGGCGATGATGTTAACGCCGCGGTGGCGAAGCCCAAGCGCCTTCAGCATGTCGAAGCCGGCGCGCACCTCCTCGACGGGATCGGCGGCGAGGGAGACGCGGATCGTGTCGCCGATGCCGCCCCAGAGCAGCGAGCCGATGCCGATCGCCGACTTGATCGCGCCGGGCCGCGTGGGGCCCGCCTCGGTGACGCCGAGGTGCAGTGGGCAATCGATCGCCTCGGAAAGTTGCTGGTAGGCTGCGACCGTCAGGAAGACGTCAGAGGCCTTCACGCTGATCTTGAATTCGTGGAAGTCGTGATCCTGCAGGACGCGCGCGTGGTTCAGCGCGCTCTCGACCATCGCCTCCGGACACGGCTCGCCGTAACGCTCCAGCAGTTCGCGCTCCAGAGAGCCCGCGTTCACCCCGATGCGCATGGAGCACCCGTGATCCCGGGCGGCCTGCACCACCTCGCGCACGCGATCCTTAGAGCCGATGTTCCCCGGGTTGATCCTGAGACAGGCGGCGCCGCCCTTGGCGGCTTCGATTGCGCGTTTGTAGTGGAAGTGAATGTCCGCGACGAGCGGCACTGGCGACGCCTTCACGATCGCCGGGAACGCCGCGGTGGATTCCTCGTCCGGGCAGGACACGCGGACGATGTCGGCGCCCGCCTCGGCCAGCGCGGCGACCTGAGCGATGGTCGCTCCCGCGTCGGCGGTGAGCGTGTTGGTCATCGATTGGACGCTGATCGGGGCGTCGCCGCCGACCTCGACGGAACCGACGCGGATCTTGCGGGTGGGGCGGCGATGGATCGCGCGCCAAGGGCGCACGTGCTCGAGTGAAGGCGCGGTCATGGCGGTGCTAAATAAGCTATCCGGGAAGCGAGCCCAACCCCGGCGGCGAGATTCGAGCGGCCTAGGTGGGAGGCCCGGGCGCCTCGGCCGGCGGCTCGGTCGGCGGCGGGGCGGGGTGCGCGGTTGCGGCGTGCGTGGGGGCAGGCCTTGGCGCCGCGCCAGCGGGGTGCGCAGCGGCCGTGCCGGCGGCGGTCAGGCTGGAGAGCGACGTGGTCGGGGCCGGCAACGGTCCTTTCAGCGCCCGATCGACGTAGACGTCCACCTGGGTCGGGTCGGACACGTCCGCCGTCAGGCCGTCGAGCGCCGGAGCGGCATACGCCTCACCGGTCTCGAGCTGACGCGCGAAATAGACCGCGCCGCTCGGACCGTGGATGACGAAGGAAACCGGCTTGCGCGCGACGAGGATGATGTGAGCCGTCGCCGCCGCGGCCCCGTAGACGGTCCCGCGCGTCTTGAAGGGGGTTCCGGCCGGCAAGGCGGGCGCCGCCGACAGCGGGGCGTTGGACGAGGCGGCGAGACCCGGCGTCACGTACGGCTGCGGGGCGGTGGCCTCGACCGGCGGCGGCAGAGGAGCGCCAAGCGTCACCGGTCCGGCCGGCGCGCGCGACGAGATCGGCGGGCGGACCGCCGGAGCGGTCGAGGCGGCGGCGGAACGGACCGAGGGGCCGTGCGCCTTGACGCGCTCGAAGATGTTCCACGTGACGATCGCCAGGAGAACGACCGCTCCGAGCGCGACCAGCATCCGGACCCAGGGGTCGGCGCTGTGTTCGACGCCGACCGGCGCCGCCAGGGTCGCCGGCCCCTCTGGGGCCTCGCGGCGGAAGCGCTCGACCGCCGCTTCCGGGTCGAGGCCAAGCGCGCCCGCGCAGGCGCGGACGTAGCCGACCACGAACGGGCGTGACGGCAGCTCTTCCAGCCGCATGGCCTCGAGAGCGGCCAGGAACTGGGGCTTGATGCGGGTGGCGAGCGAAAGCTGGTCGAGCGACATGCCGCGCGCCTCGCGCGCAAGGCGGATGGCCTGGCCAACGGAGTCGCCGGCCTGTACGAGGTCGCCGGCGTGGCCAACGTCGGGATCATCGTCCGTCGTCAGGTCCAGCCCGATCGGATGACGCCTGTCCCTACCGGAGGCACGGCTCAGCTCGTGGTTGATCAGCATTAGCCATAATTAGGGAACGCAGCCCGCCCGATAAAGTAAGCAACGAAATCGGCGATATCAGAATTCACGCCGACTCTCAATCAGTTATGTGACGACCGAGAGCTTCCTGGCCAAGGTTTCGACCTGGCTGCGCACCGAGCCTTCGGCGCCGATGAGAAGGCTGTCGAACCCGCGCCTCGCGGCCTCGCGGTCACACGACAGCACCATCTGCTTGACCGGCCCGACGCCGCCCGGAGGCATGGAGAGCTGGTCGTACCCGAGCGCGATCAGCGCGAACGCTTCCAACGGCCGGCCGGCCATCTCTCCGCATACAGAAACGGGCGTTCGGCTTTCCGCGCAAGCGTTCTGAATGGCCCTGAGCGCGCGCAGCGCCGGCGGCGAAAGCGGGTCGTAGCGATCGGCGACGCGCGGGTTGCCGCGGTCGGCGGCGAACATGTACTGCATGAGGTCATTCGTGCCGATCGATACGAAATCGGTCATCGGCAACAGCGCGTCCATGTGCCACACCAAAGCCGGCGCTTCTATCATGGCCCCGACGCGCAGCACCGCCGGCGCTGGCCGCCCACGCCTCTGCGCCCACGCGATCTCCTGGTCGACCAGCGCGCGGGCGGCGCGGAACTCCTCGACGCTGGCGATCAGCGGAAACATGACCCGAAGTTCGCGGCCGCGGGCCGCGGCGATCAGCGCGCGCAGCTGCAGCTTCAGAAGCGTGCCGTTGCGGTCGAGCCCCATGCGGATGGCCCGCCAGCCCAGGGCGGGATTGTCTTCGCGCTCGACGTCCAGATACGGCAGCAGCTTGTCGCCGCCGAGATCG
This sequence comes from Caulobacteraceae bacterium, assembly GCA_035295705.1. Taxonomy (GTDB): domain Bacteria; phylum Pseudomonadota; class Alphaproteobacteria; order Caulobacterales; family Caulobacteraceae; genus Poindextera. The sequence continues at coordinate 36,760 of DATGIN010000336.1, read as the reverse complement.
AGGGTGCGGAAAACGACCGGGAGCCCGTCGGCCGCATCGAGCACTCGGCTGTACAGCTGCGTCTGCGCGTTGAAGCGCGGCAGCTCCTCGGCGACCATGAACTGGAACTCGGTGCGGAAGAGTCCGATGCCTTCGGCGCCGGTCTCCGCCAGGATGTCGAGGTCGAGCGCAAGCCCCGCGTTCATGAGGATCGTGATCTTGGCGCCGTCGCGCGTGAACGCGGGCGTCTCCCTCAGCCGCGCGTACTCCGCCCGCCGCTCGGCGCGCACGGCCATGCGCGCCTTCAGGGCCTCGACGACGTCCGGTCGCGGGCGCAGGTAGGCTTCCCCGCCCTCGGCGTCGACGATGACCGGGTCGCCCTCGTTCACGCGATCACGCAACCCGGCCAGGCGGCCGACGCAGGGGATCTCGAGCGCGCGCGCGACAATGCCTGCGTGGCTGGCGACAGAGCCTTCCTCGAGCAGGATGCCCTTCAGGCGCCCGCGGTCGTATTCGAGGATGTCGGCCGGACCGAGATTGCGGGCGATCAGGATCGCGTCGGCCGGCAGCTGGCGATGCGCCCGCCCGCCGTCCCCCGCCAGGTGCCGCAACAGCCGGTCGTTCAGGTCTTCCAGATCGTGCAGGCGCTCGCGCAGATAGGGGTCGCGCGCCTGTCCGACAGTGGCGCGGTGCTCCGATCGCACCCGCTCGACCGCCGCCTCGGCGGTCAAGCCCGAGCGGACCGCGTCTTCGAGCGAGCGGTTCCAGCTGCGGCTGTGGGCGAACATCCGGTAGCTCTCGATCACGTCGAAGCTGGCGCCCACCAGGCCGTGCTGGCCGTCCATCATCTGGTCGATCTGGGTCTGCAGCGCCGTGATCGCTGTCTTCAGCCGCGCCTCCTCGGCGCCGATGTCGTCTGAGAGGAGTTGCTCGGGCGCAACCGGCGCCTCGTGAAGCACGGCCGCTCCGTACGCCAGGCCCTCGGCGAAGCGAACGCCCTTGAGGCGCTCGGCCTTGTGCGGCGCGATCTCGACGTCCTTGAAGGCTGTCTCCGCCCCAAGCCGCTCGCCGCCGGCCACCATCTCGGCGAGCACCATGGCGATGATCTGCAGATCCTCGACCTCGTCCTCGGAGTAGACCCGCTCGGTGCGGTTCTGGACGACCAGCACGCCGATCGCGCGGCCGCCGCGCAGCAATGGCACCCCGAGAAACGCGTGGTACGGGTCTTCGCCGGTCTCTGGCCGGTACGAGAACGCCGGGTGATTAGGCGCGTCGGACAGGTTGAGCGGGCCGCCCGCGCGCACGATCTCGCCGACGAGCCCTTCGCCGGGGCCCATGCGGGTGACGTGGACGGCCTGAGGGCTGAGGCCCTCGGTGGCGAACAGCTCCAGATCTCCGGACGCGCGACGCAAGTACACCGAGCACACCTCGGCCACCATCGAGCGGGCGATGATGCGCACCGCCTGGTCGAGCCGAGCCTGGACAGGCCCGCCGCTCTCCATGGCCTCGCGAATCTGCCGCAGCAAACTGCGCGGGCCGCGTATGGGCATGCGGCTCAAGCGTCCCTCGTCCGGCGCGTCTCCCTGAAGCGGCCTACCTAACGGAAGCCGCCTGGGGCGGCAATTTGGACCGCGGCCGCCTGTAGGTGGCAACCTGCCGTCCGCCTTCGTTTTCGGCGCCCTCGACCGTCGTCAGCCGGCGCTTTGTACTGGACGCGGCGGCTGGTCGCTCCCCGCCGGCGCCGCGATCTTGCCGCCGACCGCGGATGCGCTGTGCGCCGCCCGTCTCGGCTCAGACCCGATCGAGCTCGTAGGCCGCGTGCAGGGCGCGGACGGCAAGCTCGGTGTAGGCGGCGTCGATCAGCACGCTGATCTTGATCTCCGAGGTGGAGATCACCTGGATGTTCACGCCCTTTTCGGCCAACGCCGAGAACATGGTCTTGGCGACGCCGGCGTGGCTGCGCATGCCGACGCCGATGACGGAGATCTTGGCCACGTCCTCGTTCACCTCGAGGTCCTCGAAGCCGATTTCGGGTTGGGCGGCCTTGACGATCTCCACCGCACGGGCGGCATCGCGCTTGCCGACCGTGAACTCCATGTTGGCCGTGTCGCTGGTGCGGGCGCGCGATTGGACGATCATGTCGACGTTCACGTTGGCGTCCGCCAACCGGGAGAAGATCTGCGACGAGACTCCTGGGTGGTCCGGCAGCCCGAAGAGCGTGACCTTGGCCTCGTCGCGGCTGTAGGCAACGCCGGAAACGATGCGCTTTTCCATAATCTCCTCCTCGTCGCAGACCACGGTGCCCGCGTTTCCGCCCTGGCCCGGCTCGACCATGCTCGACAGAACCCGCAAGGGCACGCGCTGCGCCATGGCGAGCTCCACCGAGCGGCTCTGCAAGACCTTCGCCCCCAGCGACGCCATCTCCAGCATCTCTTCGTAGCTGACCCGCTCCAGGCGCCGGGCCCGCTGCTCGATCCTGGGATCGGTCGTGTAGACGCCGTCGACGTCCGTGTAGATGTTGCACGCCGCAGGGACGAGGGCCGCGGCCACCGCAACCGCGGAGAGGTCGCCGGCGCCGCGCCCAAGGGTCGACAGCCGCCCCTCCGCGTCGATGCCCTGGAAGCCGGCGATGACCGGGATTTCGCCGCGCGCCATCGCCAGCAGCAACTTCTCGGGCGCCACCTCGGTGATCCGCGCGCGGCCGTGCGCGTCGTCCGTGACGATCGGGATCTGCCAGGCGAGCCAGGAGCGCGCCAGGTAGCCCATGTTGCGGAGCGTCATGGCCAGCAAGCCGGCCGAGACCTGCTCGCCCGAAGCGACCACGACGTCGTATTCGTCGTCCGAGGGCGGCAGTCCCGGCGCGGCGCCCCCGGCGCCGTCGGTCCAGGCGACCAGCTCGTTGGTGCGGCCCGCCATGGCCGACACCACGACGGCGACGTCGCGGCCGGCGTCGACCTCGGCGGCGATCAGCCGGGCGACCCGCCGAATGCGCTCGAGATCGGCAACCGAAGTGCCGCCGAATTTCATGACGAGCCGGGCCAAGGGCTTTGCCGGAACCTTCAGGGTTGGGAGGACGCGGGGCGCCTTCTAGCGACGCCCGCGGCGGCGAGCAAATGCGCGGCCTTGACCGCTCCGGCGCCGAGAGGCGGTCGCGATCGAAGCCGTGGCGTCGCCCAGCGCTCGCCGGCGCGCGGGCGTTTCGCTGGCCGACGCGATGCGTTTGGCGCTCCCGCGCGTGCGACGGCTGCCCATGCTGACCGCTGAGCGGCGGCGGGTCCCTTGCTCGATCTCGGCGCCGAGGCGCGGGGTCTTACGTTGACGCGGCGCCGGGCTGGGTCCAGCTAACGGCGATGGCCGAAGCTCGCTCCAGCATCGACGCCGACGAGATTGCGCGCTTCTCGGCGATCGCGGAGGAGTGGTGGGACCCGAACGGGAAATTCGCGCCGCTGCATAGGTTCAACCCGGTCCGCCTCGACTTCATTCGCGAGCGGGCTCTGGCGCACTTCGGCCGTGACGCCGCCGCGCGAGCGCCGTTCCGGGGTCTGAAGCTGCTCGACATCGGCTGCGGGGGCGGCTTGCTGAGCGAGCCGATGACGCGTCTCGGCTTCGCGGTCACCGGCGTCGACGCAAGCGAGCGGAACGTGGCCTTGGCGCGCGCGCACGCCGAGCGGCTCGGCCTTGTGATCGACTACCGTGTCGCCACCGCCGAGGCGCTGCTTCCGGAGCATGCCGAGGCCTACGACCTGATCCTGAACATGGAGGTGGTCGAACACGTGGCCGACGCCGGGCCATACTTGCGCGACTGCGCGCAGCTGATCGCGCCCGGCGGCCTCATGATCGTCGCGACGCTGAACCGCACGCTGAAGGCCCTGGCCCTGGCGAAGATCGGCGCCGAGTACGTCCTGCGCTGGCTGCCGCCGGAGACCCACGACTGGCGAAAGTTCCTGACGCCGAACGAGGTGCGCGCGCACCTGGCCGACGCCCCGGTCGATGTCGAGGGGCCCTTCGGCGTGGTGTTCAGTCCGCTCAGCGGGCGCTGGCGGCGATCGGCCGACGCCGCCGTCAACTACATGATGGTGGTGATGAAGGCGCCTCGGCTGGCCGCCAGCTAAGGCCCGATTCGACGGGCGAGCCGCCCGATCGCTCAGACGCCGAGCTTGGCCAGCGCTCGCTCCGGGCTCCCGATGTCTGGAATCCGTTGCGGTGCGGTAAGACTTGACCCTATTTCTCTAGCGAAATCCCGTGGCAAATCGGATCGAATAGGTCGCGACGGGGGCTGGGCGACCGGCCGTGAAACCGAGAGCGCCGGGCGGACCGGCGCACGGAGCGGGCAAGGCATGCAGCGCGGCTGGTCGAACATCTGGGTTCGCATCGCCCTTGCCTGGCGCGGCCTCGTCATCGACCTGAACAATTTCTACCTGCTCGAGCACCGGTCGGTGACCGGGCAGATCGTTTCAGGCAAGAACTCGGGAACGCACTGGCTTCGTTTCATGCTGAGCCACGCGATGGCTCACAGGCATGGCGTGCCGCCGCCCCAGCGGTCCAGCGGAAGGCTGTCCGAAGACTTCGTAGGGCATCCGGCGTGGCCGCGGCGCCACCCGGGCCTTCCGTTCATTGGCCTGTCTCACAATCTGCCTTCCATCGCGTTCGCGTGGCCGTGGCTCCGGCGTCTTCTGCGGCTGCCTCCGGTGGTCGTCCTGGTGCGCGACCCAAAGGAAGCGATGCTGTCGCACTTCGTGAAATGGCGAGGGCCGCTCGAGCTTTCGATGCACGACTATGTGCATCGCGCGTCGACGAAGCGGCGACAACTGGCGAACGCCTGGTGGTACATCGACTTCTTCAATCGCTGGGGCCGCATCGCGAAGGGCGCTCCCCGAGACATCCTGGTCGTCCGCTACGAAGACCTCGAAGCGGCGCCGGCCCAGTGGCTCGAGCGCATCTCGAGCCACCTTGGCCTCGGGCTGGAAACGGCCGATCTCGATGCCGCCGTCGCGGTGTCGAGCAGAGGCGCGCTCAAGGCGACGCTGGATCCGGGCTACGGCGAGGAGATCGTGCCCGATGCGGCCGATCGCGCCGCGGTCCGGTTCTCGACGGACGATGAGCGGGCGCTGAACGCCCAGTTCAAGGCGCACCTGGTCCATGACTTTGGCTACGGTCTGGCGACAAGGTCGAATGTCCTGGCAAGGACAACCCGTGCGACGCCCGCTTGGGTTCGGGCCGCGTTCGTGCTCGCCGCGGGCTTTGCCCTGATCGAACAGACCGGCGTCGGCTACTTCAGCATCGCCTTGCCCGGCCCCTGGGACCGGCTGGAGCTGGGGGCGGCGTTTGCGCTGCTGACCCTGCTTGGGCCGGCGAGCTTTCCACGACTGAAGGCGCTCGTGCCGCCCGTGCTGTCGCTATTCGGCGGCGGCGTGGAGCTGGCCCAATACGGCCGGCTCGCGCCGGGCGTCGGCAGCTTTGGCGACCTCTTCACCGAACTCGCCGGCATCGGTTGCGGCATGACGCTGATGTTTCTGGTCTCGGGCGCGCGTCCGAGCCGGCCAAGTGCGGTCTAGTTAAGCTCGCCGTCCTTGGGCGGTTCAGGCGGCAGGGGCGCAACCGGAACGCCGTCGCGGACCAGGTTTCGCACTTCGCCGGGCGACGCCTCCCCGTAGATTCCGCGCTCCTCGGAGCGACCCTCGTGAATGGCGCGCGCCTCGGCGGCGAAGCCGTCGCCGACATAGTCGAAGGTGTTCAGCACGTGCCGGCGCATGCGCCCCATCGCTTCCATGACCATCGTGCGCTGGCCTGGTTCCGTTGCCCCGGCCGCCTGCGCCTTGGTGCCGGCGATGGCCGGCGCCATGATCTGCTTGCGGACATCGCCCGCGCCGCAGACCGGGCAGGTGAGCAGGCCTTTGGACAGCTGCTCATCATAGTCTGCGGATGTGCTGAACCAGCCCTCGAACGCGTGCTCGAAGCCGCACGAGAGCGCATACTTGATCATCGCGCGAGCGCCATCGGGCCTGTGAACGCCCGCTCGTTGGCGAGCGAGGGGATCGCCGCGCGGGCCTTTGCCGGCGCGTCACGATCGAGCACCGCAGAGACGACGCCAGGCTCGTCGTCCAGCGCTTGACCAAGAATGTCGCCCCAGGGGCCGATCACCATCGAACGGCCCCACGTTCCCCGCCCGTCCTGGTGCCGTCCGCCTTGCGCCGGAGCAAGCACGAAGGCCCCGTTCTCGATTGCCCGGGCGCGCAGGAGAATCTCCCAGTGTGCTTCTCCAGTCGGACGCGTGAAGGCCGACGGAATGGTGAGGATCTCCGCTCCAGCCTTCGCGAGCGCGCGGTAGAGATAGGGGAAGCGAACGTCGTAACACACGCTCAAGCCCAAGCAGCCGAACGGCGTCTGCGCGATGCTGGCGGAGCAGCCCGGCGTGTAGGCTTCCGACTCGCGCGCCCGCTCGCCGGTCGGCAGGTCGACGTCGAACATGTGGATCTTGTCGTAGGTCGCGACGATGCGGCCCGTAGGGTCGACCAGCATCGAGCGGTTCGCCGCCCCGCCGTCCGGCCGCTTGACCAACGCCGAGCCGATCAGGAGCCAAACGCGCAGCTCCCGCGCCAGCGCGATCATTCCTTGAACGCAGGGGTCCCGTTCGGCTGGTTCGAGCCGCTCGAACAGCTTGGCGCGGTCGCGCTCCAGGATGTTGGTCGCTTCCGGGGTCGCGATGAACTCGGCGCCCGCCTGCGCGGCCTCGCGCAGGAGCGGCTCGACGTGCGCCAGCGCCGCCTTCTGGTCGGCCGGCGTCCGCAACTGCAGAAGGGCGACGTGGACTTGATCGCTCATGGGTTCAGCAGAGGGTCGAGTTGGCCAGCCTGGTCGAGCGCCATGAGCTCGTCGCAGCCGCCAATATGGCGCTCGCCGATGAATATCTGCGGGAACGTGTACCGGCCCGAGCGCTCGATCATCTCGGTGCGGAGGGCCGGGTCGAACCCGGCCTCGATCTCGTGCACGTCAGCCCCCTTCGCCTTCAGGAGGCCGAGCGCCCGGGTGCAGTAACCGCAGAACGGACGCGTATAGACGGTGATCTTGGGCATGGCGGCCATCATATAGATGCGACCGCCGCATCGCGCACGCGAGCCACGACCGCAACGTCGACGCCAGCGGCCCCGGCGGCTTTCAGGGCGCGGGCGCAAGCCTCTGCGGTGGCGCCGGTGGTCAAGACGTCATCGATCAACAGCACGCGCCGGCCCTCGATGCGGCTGCGCAGCCGCTCTGGCGCCGAGAAGGCGGCGGCGACGTTGCGCCGTCGCGCGGCGCCGGACTTGCCAGCCTGGCTCTCGGTTCGTTTGCCGCGCGCGAGCGCCCCGGGCAGGTAGGAGATGCGGTGGCGTCGCGCGAGCGGGCGGGCGAGCTCGGCGGCCTGGTTGTAGCGTCGCGCGAGAAGGCGCGCCGGATGCAGCGGCACCGGGACGATTGCATCGGCGTCCCGCAACAGATCCTCGGCCGCGCGGGCGATCCAACCGGACAACAGCCGCGACAGGTCCGTGCGGTCCGCATGCTTGAACTGCAAGATGAGGTCGCGCGAAGCTTCGTCGTAGATCACCGCCGCGCGGGCGCGGTCGAACGCATGCGGACGCGCCAGGCACGCCGCGCAGCGTGCGCCGGTCTCGTACTCGAAGGGTGCGCCACAGCCGTCGCAAAGCGGTTCGGCGATGAACGCCACCCGCGTCCACGCGTCGGCGGAGAGTCCGACCGATTGCGCCGGTCGGGTGCGGTCGAGCGTGTGCGGCGGAAACACGAGGTCGAGAAGGCGGCGGCCCAGCACGGCCGCACCGGCGCCCGGTTCCCAGGCGCCTCGCTTGCGGTCATGGATAAGGCTCATGGCGCGTCCACCCCCCTTGTTCGACCGCGACCTGCACCGCAAACGCCTAGACCGCGCCGCGGCCGGGTATTCCGCCCACGCCGGTTTCCTCAAAGCGCGCGCCGCAGCGGACTTGGTCGAGCGTCTGGAAGCCATAGTGCGCGACTTCCCGCTCGCCGTCGACTTGGGGGCCCGCGACGGGGCGTTCGCCAGGGCGCTCAACGCCAGTCCAGCGCGCAGGCGCCTTGGCTTGCTCATCGAGACGGACCTCTCCGAAACGATGCTTGGAGGCCGAACGACCCTGCGGGCGGCGGTGGACGAGGAGCGGCTTCCGTTTGCGGACGCCAGCCTCGACCTGATCGTGTCCAGCCTGGCGCTTCACTGGGTGAACGACCTGCCGGGCGCCCTGATCCAGGCGCGCCGGACGCTGAGACCGGGCGGCCTCTTCATCGCGGCGCTGTTGGGCGGCGAGACCCTTGGCGAGCTGCGCACGGTGCTGATGCAGGCGGAGGTCGAGCTCCTCGGCGGAGCCGCCGCGCGGGTGTCGCCCGCCGTAGATGCTCGCGAGGCGCTCGCGCTGTTGCAGCGAGCCGGCTTCGCCTATCCGGTCATCGACGTCGATCGGGTGAGCGTCCGCTACGCGCACCCCCTGTCGCTGATGGCCGACATCCGGGCCATGGGCGAGACGAGCGCGTTCGCTGACCGTACCGGCGCCCGCCTCGCCCGCGCTACGCTCGCGCGGGCGTGCGAGCTCTACCAGGCCCAGTTCGGCGAGCCCGATGGACGGATCAGGGCGACGTTCGAGATCGTGACGCTGACAGGCTGGGCGCCAGCCTGACACGGCTACATCGCGGTGCTGATGGCCGTAGCGATCGTGTTGTACATATCCGTCGACTTGTTGCCGAACGCGGTGACGGCGGACAGAATCACGAGGAAGATCAGCGAGACGATCAGGCCGTACTCGACCGCCGTCGCGCCCGATGACGCCCTCGCGAAGCCGCTCAAACGAGATCGCGCAGCCACGCCACGAGCGGGGCGTCCGCCGGAGGCATCGGATAGTCGCTCAGGTTGTTCGGGCGCACCCATGCGAGGGCCTCGTGCTCCTTGGCTTCGACCAAGCCAGTCCAGCGTCGACACAGGTACAGTGGCATGAGCAGGTGAAACGAATCGTAACCGTGGCTGGTAAACACGAACGGGGCGAGGCAGGCCTGAACGACGTTAATGCCGAGCTCCTCGCGGAGCTCTCGGATCAAGCAGGCCTCAGGAGTTTCCCCTTCCTCAACCTTACCGCCTGGAAACTCCCATAACCCTGCCAGTTGTTTACCTTGCGGCCGTTTGCAGACGAGAACGCGGCCGTCGACATCGATCAGAGCGGCGGCGGCGACCAGGACGAGGGGTTTCATCGCGAGGCGGCGCCGGTCAGCTGCGGTAGTCGCCGTTGATCTCGACGTAGCGCTTGGTGAGATCGCACGTCCACATCACCGCCCGCCCTCCGCCGACGCCGACGTCGACGCTGATCTCGAGCTCGGGCCGCCGCATGTACGCGCTCATGGCCGCCTCGTCGTAGGTCGGCGAGACCAGGCCGTCCTTCGCGGCCACCAGGTCGCCGAAGCGGATCTCGATCTTGCTGCGATCGATCGGCTCGTCGGCGCGTCCGACCGCCATGACGATGCGGCCCCAGTTGGCGTCCTCACCCGCGATGGCGGTCTTCACCAGCGGCGACTCCGCGACCGTGCGCGCCATCTTCCGCGCCGAGGCGGCGCTCCTGGCGCCGGAAATGGTGATCTTGACGAACTTGCTGGCCCCCTCCCCGTCCCGGACCATCTGATGGGCCAGGTCGAGCATGACCGCCTGCAGCTTGGCGCGGAAATCGGCGAGCCGCCGGTCGCCGGCGCGCTCGACGCGCGCATGGCCGGCCTGCCCGGTCGCGAAAAGCAGGCACGTGTCGTTCGTCGAGCGGTCGCCGTCGACGGTGACCGCGTTGAAGGTCCCTTTCGTCGCGCGCGAAACCAGCGCCTGTAGCGCCGCCGGCGCGATCGCGGCGTCGGTCGCCACGAACGCTAGCATGGTCGCCATGTCCGGAGCGATCATCCCAGAGCCTTTCACGATCCCGGCGAGGCGAACGGGGGCGCCGTCGATGCTCGCCACGGCCGTGCTGCCCTTGGCGAAGGTGTCCGTGGTCATGATCGCGCGCGCGGCGGCGGGCCAGTTGTCGGGCCGGAGCCCCGCAGCGAGGCGGGCCATCTGGCCGGTGGCCTTGGCGTCGTCGAGCAAGACGCCGATGACGCCGGTCGAAGCCAACAGCACCGCCTGCTCGCCACAGCCGATGGCGAGGGCGGCGGCCTGTGCGACGCGACGCGCGGCGTCCGCGCCCGGCCGTCCGGTGAAGGAGTTCGCGCAACCAGCGTTCACGACCAGCGCCCGCACGCCCTCGCCGCCGCCTGCCGCAAGCGCCGCTTTGCACCAGTCGACCGGCGCGGACCCGACCCCGTGCCGCGTGAACACCCCCGCCGCGGCCGTTCCCTCCGCAAAGCGCATGAGCAGGAGATCCTCGCGCTCTTGCGGGTAGTAGCCGGCTCGGGCGGTCGAGAGCGTGACGCCTGCAATGGGCGACATGCTCGGAAAGCGAACGGCGAGCGGCGAAACCTGTGGCGATGCGGCGTCGTTCATTGGCTCTGGTTGGCGGGCGGTGGGACCGTGATGACGGGAACGCGCTGGGCCCGCGGCGGGGCCGGCGGGCTCGCACGGATCGGCCGCGGATGGACGTGACGCGGTGGTTGCACCGCGGCGACAGTCCGATTGGGCGGACCGGATGACGCGCTCGGCGGCGTCGATGAAACCGTCGGCGGCGCGGCGGAAGCGGCTTGCGCAGGCGGCGCCGCCGGCGCCGACGCCGGCTCCGGCGCCTCTGTGCCGGAGGGGGCCGCAGCGCCGAGCAGGAGCTTGATGCGGCTCTGTTGGCGAAGCCGCTTCAAGAGGTCGCGCACGCCTTCGTAAGTCAGGAAATTCACGATCTCGGGGCGAGCCGCGTCCAGCGAGATCGGCGCCTCGGCGCGCCTGTCTTCCAGCTTGAGCACCACCCAGCCAGCGTCGGTTTGGAACGGCCCGACGATGTCTCCGGGCTTGGCGTCCTTGAGCGCGGCGGCGTAGGCCGGCGGCAGGACATCAGGCGTGAAGTACCCCAGGTCCCCGCCGCTTAGCCGCGTTTGCGCATCGATCGAACGCTGCATGGCGAGTTGCTCGAAGGCGGCCCCGCCGGCCAACGCCTTCTTCACCGCCTGGGCGTCGGCCTGACTGGCCGCAACGATCTGGGCCGCGTGCAGCTCCTGCCCCTGCCCTGCAGAACGCACCTCGTCCGCATAGAGCCCCTGAATCGAACTCTCGCTCACCGTCCGCTCGACCAGGTTCTCGACCAGCATGTCGCCCAGGATGCGCTCGCGCGCGGCGGCCAGCCGGCGCTTGGTCTCGGGGTCGCGGCCCAGGTGCTGCCGCTCGGCCTCGGCGGCGAGCAGCTTTTCGTCGATCAGTTCATCGAGCGCCTGGTGGAAGGTCGGCGAAGAGATGTCGAGCGGCTCGCCCTCGCCGATCAGGCCCTCGAGCGCCGCCTCGCGCTTGACGTCGGAAGCCCAGACCGTCTGGCCGTTGACCGTGGCGACGGCGACGTCGCCGGCCTGCGGCGGATGCTGGGCCGCGTTCTGTTGCGAGCAGGCGAAGGCGCCCAGCCAAACGCAGGTCGCAGCCAGGCCGGCGCGCCCCGCTGCGCTCTTGCCTGACGCTACGTTCATTGAGATTGGTGCTTTCGAACGGCGAAGGTCGCGCCCTAACGCCAGCGCGCGGCTCTGCATAGTCCCCCTTGAGCGAGAGGCATCGCGATGAAGTTCTACAACTCGGTCGGCCCCAATCCGCGCGTGGTCAAGATGTTCATGGCCGAGAAGGGTCTCGACATCCCCCGCGTCGAGGTCAACCTGATGGCCGGCGAGAACCGCCAGGACGAGCACCTTGTGCGGAATCCGGCTGGACAGATGCCGTGCCTGGAACTCGACGACGGCGTCTTCCTCTCCGAGATCATCCCGATCTGCGAGTACCTAGAAGAAATCCAGCCCAATCCGCCGCTGATCGGCTCGAACGCGGAAGAGCGGGCGATCACCCGGATGTGGACGCGGCGCATCGACTTGAACGTCTGCGAACCGATGGCGAACGGCTTCCGCTTCTCCCAAGGCCTTCGTCTGTTCGAGAGCCGCATTCATGTCATCCCGCAGGCGGCCGATGACCTCAAAGCGATCGCCAAGGAGAAGCTCGCCTGGCTGGATGGCCTTCTTCGCGGGCCCTACGTGGTCGGCGACCGATTCACGCTGGCCGACATCCTGCTCTACGTGTTCATCGAATTCGGCAACCAGGTCGGTCAGCCGCTGGATGCGGACAACAAGAACCTGGCCGCCTGGCGCGAACGGATCGCAGCGCGGGCCAGCGCGCCGGCCAGCGCCTAACCGCCGCCCCTTTTTCCCTAGCGTCGCCAAAGCAGCGCCGCCCCGTCGCGTTGACTAAAGGGGGGGCGCTGCTTAAGTCTCGCGCGGGCCAAACGAGCGGCGTTTGAGCAGGCTTTTGCAGCATCGACAAAGAGCCGGCGCGGCCGGCGCCGTCGCCCGACCGCGTTGATCCGGAATCCCTGAATGCTTGCTGTCGCCAAACGGCTCTTCGGCTCATCCAACGAACGCAAAGTCCGCGCGATGGGGCCCCGGATCGCCCGCATCAACGCCCTCGAGCGACAGTTCGAGGCGCTGACGGACGAAGATCTCTACCACCAGACGGAGAAGTTTCGCGCCCGCCTCGCCGCCGGCGAGACGCTCGAGGACCTCTTGCCCGAAGCGTTCGCCACCGTCCGCGAGGGCGCCAAGCGAACGCTCGGCCAGCGCCACTACGACGTGCAGCTGGTCGGCGGCATCGTCCTACACAACGGCGGAATCGCCGAGATGCGCACCGGCGAAGGCAAGACGCTGGTCGCTACGCTGCCGCTCTACCTGAATGCGCTCGCCGGCAAGGGCGTGCACCTGGTCACCGTCAACGACTACCTCGCCACCCGCGACGCGGAGTGGATGGGCCAGATCTACCGGTTCCTCGGCATGAGCGTCGGGGTGATCGTGAACGGTCTGACGACCGCCCAGCGCCAGTCCGCCTACGGCAGCGACATCACCTACGGCACGAACAACGAGTTCGGCTTCGACTACCTGCGCGACAACCTCGTCTACACGCCGGAGGAGATGTCGCAACGGGGCCATAACTTCGCGATCGTCGACGAGGTGGACTCCATTCTGATCGACGAGGCGCGCACCCCGCTGATCATCTCGGGGCCCACAGAAGACCGATCCGAGTTCTATCGCACTATCGACCGTGTGGTCCGTACACTGATCGAAGATGCGGACACCTACGACCACGACGAGAAGCAGCGTCAGGTCATGCTGACCGAGTACGGCTCGGAGCAGATCGAGGACGCATTGGCCCAGGGCGGCCATCTGACCAGCGACACCGCCGGCCTCTACGACCCCGCCAACATCTCGATCGTCCACCACGTCAACCAGGCGCTCAGGGCCAACAAGCTCTACCAGCGGGACCGCGACTACATCGTCAAAGACGGCGAGGTCATCCTCATCGACGAGTTCACCGGCCGCATGATGATCGGCCGCCGGCTGTCGGAGGGGCTGCATCAGGCGATCGAGGCGAAGGAGAACGTCGCCATCCAGCCCGAGAACCAGACGCTGGCCTCGGTGACGATCCAGAACTACTTCCGCCTTTACGACAAGCTGTCCGGCATGACCGGCACGGCCGCCACCGAGGCGCAGGAGTTCGGCGACATCTACAAGATGGATGTGGCCGAAATCCCGACCAACAAGCCCGTGCGGCGCACGGACTACGACGATGAGGTCTATCGCACCGAGAAGGAGAAATACGGAGCGATCCTCGGCCAGATCGAAGACTGTTACGTCCGCGGCCAGCCGATCCTGGTCGGTACGGTCTCGATCGAGAAATCCGAGGCTCTGTCGGCGCTCCTGGAGAAGCACAAGTTCGAGCACGAAGGCAAGGCGCGCACCGGCATCCCGCACCAGGTGCTGAACGCCCGCTTCCACGAGCAGGAGGCCTTCATCGTGGCCGACGCCGGCGTGCCGGGCGCCGTCACCATCGCCACCAACATGGCCGGCCGGGGCACGGACATCCAGTTGGGCGGCAACGTGGACATGCGCGTCGAACGCTGGCGAATGGAGCAGCGGGGCCTGGGCATAGAGGTCACTCCCGCCCAAGCGCTGGCCAAGCGCGGCGAGATCGAGGCCGAGATCTCGACCAAGAAGCAGGCGGCGATCGACGCCGGCGGCCTATATGTTCTGGGTACGGAGCGTCACGAGAGCCGACGGATCGACAACCAGCTGCGCGGCCGCACCGGCCGCCAGGGCGACCCGGGCGCGTCGAAGTTCTTCCTCTCCTGCGAGGATGACCTGTTGCGTATCTTTGCCGGCGAACGGCTCGACTCGATCATGCGCACCTTCGGCGTGCAGGAGGGCGAGGCGATCACCCACCGCTGGCTGAACGGCGCCATCGCCACGGCGCAGCGCAAGGTCGAGCAGCGCAACTACGAGATGCGCAAGAACCTTCTCAAGTACGACGATGTCGTGAACGACCAGCGCAAGGCGGTGTTCGAGCAGCGGCAAGAGTTCATGGAGGCGAGCGACCTCTCCGACGTGGCGACGGAGATGCGCCGCGACGCCATCGAAGACCTGCTGCAGCACTACACGCCGCCGAAGAGCTACGCAGAGCAGTGGGACATCGAGGGCCTGGACGAGCGGTTGAAGGACGTGCTCGGCCTTTCACTGCCGCTGGCGGATTGGGCGAAGGAAGAAGGCATCGCGCCCGACGACATCGAGGCGCGCATCCTCGCCGCCGCAGACGCCCGCGCGCAAGAGCGCGAGCAGATGATCGGGTCGGAGCAGCACCGGAACGTCGAGAAGCACTTCCTGCTGCAGATGATCGATCTGGTGTGGCGCGAGCACATGATGCACCTCGATCACCTGAAGAACGTGATCGGGCTGCGCGGCTACGGCCAGCGCGACCCGCTGAACGAATTCAAGACCGAGGCCTTCTCGCTGTTCGAGAAGCTGCTGGCCGATCTTCGCCAGAACGTCACGCGTCTTCTGATGACGGTCGAATATCGCTTCGAGGCGCCGGCGCCGGTGCAGGCGCCGCCGGCGCTCGTCGAGGTCCACGTCGATCCGTTGACCGGCGAGAACGAACGCGAGCCGGCGATGGCGGCCGCGGCCATGGCCGCCGGCGGCGCTCTGGCGGCCGCCGTCCCCGCCTCGGCGCTTCCGGATCGTTGGGAGCGGACCAGCCGCAACGCACCGTGCCCCTGTGGCTCCGGCAAAAAGTTCAAGCACTGCCACGGAGCGCTGGTCTAGCGCCGCCCCTAACCCGGGATCGGGCCGACCGGCGAGCGCCAGTTCTTCGGATCGATGCGCTCGAAGCCCGTGATGTTGATCGGGCTTTCCGTCGGCACGCAGAACATGTTCAGGCTGACTTAGCCGTTGAACACGTCGCTTGGCGCATGGTTGTGGGCGCCGATATTGGCGCCGGCTTCGACCACCGTCATTCCGGGTTTGACCACCTGGCGGAAGAGATCGACCTCGTCGTGGCCGTACTCCCCGTAGAGCTGCAGCGAGCGCGTGACGTAGGCGTCGCCCGCGAGGGCGCACATCGGGCCGTGACGGGTCGACAGCATCACGACGTCGTTCACGCCGCGCTCCGGGCGGCGAGTCGCACGAGCAAACCGGCGGCGAACTCGCTCAGCGAGTCGTCGCGCGCGCCCATGACGACGATGCGGTCGCCTTGCCGCGCCAACGCCAAGAGCCGTTCCCCACAGGCGGCGCGGTCGGCGAGAGCGGCGGCGTCAACGCCCAGTGCGGCCAGCTCTTCGGCGATGTCGCGGCTCGTCACGCTGCGATCGGTCGTGCCGCCGAAGTAGACCGGCTCCGGCATCACGAGCACGTCGCCCGCGGCCAGCCTGTCGGCGAACGTCGCGACGAGCTCGCGGCGCAGGAGCCGAAGCGGCCCGTAGCCGTGCGGCTGGAACATGACAAGCAACCGGCCGGGGAACGCGTGCAGCGTATCGAGCGTGGCGGCGATCTTGTCGGGGTTGTGCGCAAAGTCGTCGATGACCGTAACGCCGGCCGCTTCGCCCGCCACTTCGAGCCGCCGCCGTACGCCGGTAAAGCCGGCGAGCGCTGCGGCCGCCTCGGCAAGGGACACGCCGCACGCGCGCGCCGCCGCCAGCGCCGCCAGCGCGTTCGACAGATTGTGCAAGCCGGGAACCGCAAGATCGATGTCGACGACATCGCCGCTCGCCCGCTCGGTCACCGGGAACGAAACGCCGGTCGGCGCCAGCCGCGGAGCTCCGGCGACATAGTCCGCTGACCGATCGGTTGCGCTGTACGTCAGCCCGACCCCCGTCGACGTTGCCCGGGCCAGCGCGCGGGTCTCCGCGTTGTCCAGGTTGAGCACGGCCGCCTGTGCGCCATCCACAAACCCCGAGAACAGCCGCCGCAGCTCGTCCATCGACTTGTGGTCGAGCGAGACATTGGTCACCACCGCGACCTGTGGCCGGAAGAGGGCGATGGACCCGTCGCTCTCGTCGACCTCGGCGACGAACGGCCTGCCCGCCCCTGCGCGGGCGCTGGCGAACGGCCAGGTGTCGGAAACGAAATTCCGCATCTCGGCGCCATTCACGATGGTCGGATCACGGCCGCTCGCCGCGAGGATCCAGCCGATCATCGCGGTCGTGGTCGACTTGCCGCTGGTGCCGGCGACGCCCACGCCGAGGCCGCTGGTGTTGAACAGCTCGGCCAGCAACGCAGCGCGGGTGAGGATGGGGACCCCAAGCCGCCTGGCGGCCTGGACGTCGGGGACGCTCTCCTCGACCGCGCCGGAAACGACCAGGATCTCGCCCGAGCGCACCCCGCTCCCGTCCTGTGCATGCAGCCGCACGCCAGTGCGCTCGAGGAAGTCGAAGCGCGCCCTGTTGCGGCCCTGGTCGAGAGCGCGGTCGGACCCTTCCACGACGCCGCCCAGCGCCTGGACGATGAGCGCAAGCGGTGTCATGCCGCTGCCGCCGACGCCGCAGAAGAAGTACGCTTGCCCGGGAATCATCGGCGGACCCTAGGGGCGGGTCCGGGCGAAACGCAACCTTCGGCCCGAGGCCATCCGGGGAGACCAAGCGGCGTGGCGGACAAGCCCTTTCGTATCGGCGTGGTCGCCACCGCTTCGCGCATGTCGCCGCCGGTCGCCGACAAGGTCCAGACGATAGCCGCGGCCCGTTACGCCGAGGCTGTCGAGCTCGTTTTCCATCCGGCCACGCTCGCGAGCGCGGGGCATTTCGCCGGCGACGATGCGACCCGCGCCGCGGCCTTCCTGGAGATGGCCAACGACCCGGGGTTCGATGCGATCTGGATCGCTCGCGGCGGCTACGGCGCCGGTCGGATCGCCGAAGCGGTCGTCGCTGGCGCCGCGCCGGCAGCGCGCGACAAGGCCTATCTCGGCTATAGCGACGCGGGCGCGATACTCGGCGCCCTTTACCGAGCGGGATTCACCCGGGCGGCGCACGGGCCGGTCGCCCAGGACGTGCTCAGGCCTGGTGGAGAGGCCGCGGTCGAGCGGGCGCTGGCGTGGCTGGTCGAGGGCGACCCCGCCACCCTGGAGCCCACGCTACGTCCGGACCAGAAGGCGGCTGCGTACAACCTGATCGTGCTCAGCCAACTGATCGGCACGCCGATGGAGCCCGATCTCAGCGGTCACGTGCTGATGCTCGAAGAGGTGTCCGAGGCGATGTACCGCATCGACCGCTCGTTTCTGCACATCACCTCGACGCCCGCGATCCGCCAGCTCGCCGGCATCCGGCTGGGCCGGGTGAGCGATGTTCCGGACAACGACCCCGACTTCGGGATGAGCGCCGAAGAGGTCGCACGCTTCTGGTGCGCCCGCGCTGGCATTCCATGGCTGGGCGCCGCCGACATTGGCCACGACGTCGACAACAAGATCGTTCCGTTCGGCGGAATCTAACCGGAGGCGGACCCTAAAGAGGCCGCCAGTTTCCGTGGAAGCCGAAGGGGACGCGCCGCGGGAGCTTTGCCACGGCGATCGGGCCGGCTTCGATAGCCAGGGCGTTGAACACGACGAAGTCGCTGCGGTCCTCGCCCGCGCGGTACACGACGGCGACCAGCCATCCATCGCCTTCCTCCGCGCCGGGCGCACGCGGCACGAACATCGGCTCGCCTGGAGCGTCGCCGGCCGGGAAGCGGTGGATGACCCGCTTGCCGGTCGCATGGTCGACATGGACGAGGGAGTCGAAGCGGATCTCGCTCGCGTCGCGTCCGTTGGCGGCGAACCATCCATGCCGGTAGGGAAGGCCGGCGAATCGCTCGTCGAAGCGCGGAAACTCCCCCGGAGTGTCATCGAGCGGCGTCCTCTGGATCACCGCCGAGGCGCCGGCGAGGTCGAGCGTCCAGCGCGCCAGCTTCGCGCCCGTACGCGCCGCCGGCGCGCCATCGACGCCGGGGAAGAGGGGCGGCGCGGCGTACTCCATCACGTCGGCGCAGATGCGGCCGCCATCCTCCCAGGCGTTCATAGGGTGGAAGACGTAGCAGGGCTCGACCTCGAACCAGCGCATGTCGGCCACCGGGGCGCTGCGTGGCAGAACCCCGACGTGGCCGCCCTTGTCGGGCTCCCAGGCGTACGGCGCCTGGCCGGCCATCGCGCGGGGTAGCGAGCCGGTGAGCGGCAGGATGGGGAAGAGCGCGTGCCGCTCGGTGACCAGGAAGTCGTGCACCATGCTCGAGAACGGCGCCTGGAAGTCGTCGCGGCGAACGAGCCGCCCTTCCGCGTCGGTGACGCCGTACGAAACAGTGGCGCTGAACGGCGCGCCGACGTTGTAAGCAAACCAGACCAGCTCACCGGACTTGGGGTCGACCTTAGGGTGCGCCGTCACCTTGCCCTTGAAGGCCTCGACGTAGCCCAGCGTCTCCAGCGAGTCGGGATCGAGCGCCGTCGGCGGATGTCCTTCCTCCAGCGCCAGCAGCCGGCCGGCGTGCCACACGATGTTGGTGTTGGCGACACCGCCGTCCTCGCCCGCGACCGACGGATCGGACGCGCGCGGATCGAAACCGGCGAACAGCGCATGGCCGGCGGCGTGCTCGAGCGCCCACTTCGGAGTGCGCACCCATCGGTTGCGGTATCGGACCTTGCCGTCCTCGACGAAGAAGCCGTGGACCATTCCGTCGCCGGTGAACCAGTGATAATCCCCGCGCGGGGCAAATTGAGGGTTGGGGCCGTTTCGATAGAAGACGCCGCGCAGGTCGCGTGGAAGCTCGCCGGCGACCTCGAGGTCGAGATTGAGCTCGTCGCCCACAGGCGCGAAGTTGCCGCTGAGGTAAGGATTTACCGACTGCGCCCCATCCACCGGCCAACGCTCCTCTGTTCGTAATTATTTACGGTGTAAATTTATATCCTAAGCACATCGCCTTGGGCAAGACGTCGTTTTTCTTACGGGGCTGTCGCCGGTGCCGAGGTCGCTAACACCGCCAGAAGTCGAAGGTTTTCGCAGCCGCCTGATCGGAGTCGCGGCGCGTCTCTTCGCCGAAGGCGGCCCGGCCGCAGTCAACATGCGCAACCTTTCCGAGCAGCTCAACGTCAGTGTCATGACGCCTTATCGCTACTTCCGCGACAAGGACGAGATCCTGGCGGCCGCGCGGGCCTGGGGCTTCGACGCGCTGTCCGACGCGCTCTCGACGGCTTTCGAGGCTGGCGGCGACGAGTGCGTCGATCGCGCCCGGTCGGTCGCCTACGCCTACCTGACCTTCGCGTTCGAGAACGACGCGGTCTACAAGTTGATGTTCGACCTGAGCCAGCCGAGCGAGACCGAATATCCCGATCTCGCCCGCGCCGCCGCGCGAATGCGGGTCGTTCTGGTCGACTACGTCCGCAACCTTGCCGAGGCCGGGCTGGTCGGCGGCGAGCCCGAGCTGGCCGCCCACGTGTTCTGGGCAGCCTTCCACGGCCTCGTCGTGCTCAAGCTCTCCGACAAGGTCTCGCCGCACCTGGACTTCGAGGAGGTGTGGCGCGAGCTCACACGCGCGCTGACGGCCGGCTTTGCCCCAGCCGAAGGCGTGGGAGCGGGTGATGGAGAGGTTCGCCTGTTTGCAGCGTAAGAACATGACCAGGCCGCTGTGCTAAAGGGAGGCGGCCGCAACGAAGGAGTCGCCGCAGGAGCAGGGGAAAGCGTCGCGGCGTAGCCAAGGGAATCGAGCGTGCCCAAATCTTTGTCTCAGAGCGAAATCGATGACTTCCGCGCCCGACTGATATCGGTCGCCGAGCGCCTGTTCGTTGAGCGCGGACGGGACGAGGTCAGCATGCGTCAGCTCGCGCAGGAGCTGGGCGTCAGCGTCATGACCCCCTACCGCTACTTCAAGGACAAGGACGACATCCTGGCCGCCACGCGCGCATCTGGGTTCGACCGGTTCGCCGACGCCCTCGAGACCGCCTACGCCTCGGTCGAGGACCCGGTGCAACGCTCGCGGATGGTGGGCGAGGCGTATCTGAAGTTCGCCTTCGAGAACCCGGCGGCCTACCGGCTGATGTTCGATCTGACGCAGCCGAACGAGGAAGACTATCCGGAGTTGGCGCGCGCCGGCGAGCGGGCGCGCAAGACCATGAGCGCCCATGTCGAATGCCTGCTCAGGGCCGGCGTGCTGGAGGGCGATCCGGAGGTCATCGCGCATGTGTGCTGGGCGGCCATCCACGGGCTGGTCGTGCTGAAGCTGGCCGACAAGATCGCACCGAACATTCCGTTCGAGACGCTGTGGCTGCAGATGTCGCGCGCCCTCAACGTCGGGTTCGGGCCGCGAAGTCGCTTGACCGCCGCAGCGTGAGAGCCTTTCAGCGTTCCCCGGAAACGCGGGGAGCGCGCCATGAGCAAGAGCCAACCCTTCAACGTCGAGTGGTCGGCCGCCGAGGTCGAGCCGGTGCTGGCGGCCGTGCGGGCGTACCCCTGGCCGATCGCGCCCGAGGCGGACGACGGATGGGCCTACGGATGCGACGCGGCCTTCCTGAAGGAGCTTTGCGCCTACTGGGCGGACGGGTACGACTGGCGGTCGGCCGTCGCCGACCTCAACCGTCTCCCGCAGCACGTCGTCCGCATCGAGGACTTCGACATCCACTACGTCCACGTCGTCGGCGAAGCGCCCGGGAAACGGCCGCTGCTGATCAGCCACGGCTGGCCGGGGAGCCACTACGAGTTCTGGGGCGCGATCGAGAAGCTGGCGTATCCGAGCCGCTTCGGCGGCGACGCGGCCGACGCGTTCGATGTCGTGGTCCCGTCCTTGCCCGGGTTCGGATTCTCTTCCAAGCCAAGGCGCCCGTTCGGGCAGCGGGGCACGGCGCGGCTGTTCAACGCCTTGATGACCGAGGTGCTCGGCTACGACAGTTACCTTGCGCAGGGCGGCGACTGGGGCGCCGTCATCACCTCTTGGCTCGGCTTCGACCACGGCGCGCATGCACGCGGCATCCACCTCAACATGCTGGCGTTTCGTCCTCCGGGCGGTCCCGAGACCGACGCGGAGCGGACGTGGGCCGCGCGCAGCGCCGCCGCCGGCGAGATGTTCGGCGCTTACCTGCGCCTGCAGATTTCCAAGCCGCAGTCGGTCGCATGGCTGGGCGCGGGCAATCCGGTCGGCCAGTGCGCCTGGATCGTCGAGCGCTTTCACGACTGGTCGGACCTGCGCGAAAAGCCGCTCGTCGGCGTCTATACGCGCGATCAGCTGCTGACCAACGTCATGCTCTACGTCATGACCGGCTCGTTCACGACGGGCGCCTGGTACTACCGCGGCCTGGTCGAAGAAGGCGGGATGGGCGCCGTGGGGGGCCGGCGCGTGCAGACCCCGACCGGCTTTGCGAAGTACCTCGGCGACTCCGACTACACCGGCGGCCCGCCAAGAAGCTACGTCGAACGCGCCTACAATGTGACCTATTGGAGCGAACCGCCGAAGGGCGGGCACTTCGCGGCGATGGAGCAGCCAGACCTCTACGTCGAGGACGTGCGGGCCTGGGCGAGACAGGCGGCGCTCTGAAGATGGCCGCACGCTACGATTTCGCGTCCGACAACGTCGTCGGGGCGATGCCGGAGGTGATGGCGGCGCTGGTTGAAGCGAACGCCGGCGCGGTCAGCGGCTATGGCGCCGACCCGGTGAGCGCGCGCGCCGCTGACCTCGTCCGCGAACTCGTCGACGCCGATGCCGAAGTGCGCTTCACCGCCTCCGGAACCGCGGCCAACGCCTTTGCGCTGAGCGTCCTGGCCGGCGCGCACGAGGCCGTGCTTTGCCACGAACATAGCCACGTGGCGACCGACGAGGCCGGCGCGCCGGGCTTCTTTTCCGCCGGCGCCGGCCTGATCCTGCTGCCGGGCGCAGCCGGGCGGATCGATCCCAATCGTCTGGGCGATCTGCTGGCCCAGCCGGATGTGTCATACCGGCAGTCGCCGGCGGCGCTGTCGCTCACCAACGCCACCGAGTTCGGCGCGGTCTACGCCGAGCCCGAGCTTGAAGGGCTGGCGCGAATCGCGAAAGGGCGCGGGGTGAAGCTGCATCTGGATGGCGCGCGGCTCTCGAACGCCGTCGCCGCCGGCTTTGACATCAAGAGCTTGAAACGCCTCGGCGTCGACATCGCCGTCCTCGGCGGCACCAAGGCCGGCGCGACACCCAGCGAAGCGGTGGTGTTCTTCGACAAGAGCCTTGCAAGGCGGCTGGACGCGCGCCTGAAGCATGCCGGCCAACTGGTCTCCAAGGCGCGCTTTTTGTCTGCCCCCTGGATCGGAATGCTGGAGACCGGAGCCTGGGTCGCCCGCGCCGCGCACGCCAACGCGATGGCCAAGCGCCTGGCCGGGAACATGCCCTTCCCGCTCGCGCATCCCGTTGAAGCGAACGGAGTCTTCGTCCAGATGGACGACGCTGCGCTGGAGCGCCTCCGGCGTGCGGGCTGGTTCGTCTACCGGTTCCTCGACGGCAGCGCTCGGTTCATGTGCTCGTGGGCGACCACGCCGGAGGCGGTCGACGAGATCGGCGCTGCGTTGAAGGCGATCGCGTAGGGCGCCGCCGCGACGATTTGCGGAGATCGACGGCGGCGGGACAGCGCCTATCTTGAACCTAAAGCAAAAAAGCCTCAGCAATGCGGCCGGGGTTGGCGAGGAGATCACTTAGCTATGAGTTCGACAAACGCGCGCCCCCGGCGCGGCGCCGGCGCGGCCCTGAGCGCGCTCATACTGCTTAGCGGCGGGGCGTTTGGCGCCGCGATGAGCCTGGCGCCGGCCGTTGCGCAGGCGCAGGCCTCGATCGCGGAGGCCAACAAGCAGGGCGACGACGCCTTCCACAACAACGACTATGCCACCGCGTTGCGCTGGTATCTGGTCGCCGCCAACCAGGGCGACGCCAGCGCCGAGTACAATGCCGGCTGGATCTACGACAACGGCGGCAACGGCGTTTCCCAGGACTATGAGGCCGCCCGACGCTACTACCTCATGTCGGCAAATCAGGGGAACGCAGGCGCCGAGAACAACCTAGGCGAGTTCTACTACTATGGCCACGGCGTCGCTATCGACCTGCCGACCGCGGCCCATTGGTACAACCTCGCCGCGGCCCAGAACGAACCGAACGCCGAGTTCAACATCGGCTGGATGTACGCCCACGGCGAGGGCGGCCTGCCCAAGGACCTGGCCACGGCCAAGAGCTGGATGCAGAAGGCGGCCGACCAGGGCAAGGACGACGCCAAGAAGTGGCTGCTCTACTCGGACGCCACGGACAAGGCCGACGCCGCCTTCGACCACAAGGACTACACGACGGCGCTCAAGTGGTACTTGGTCGCCGCAGACGCCGGCGATGCGGACGCGCAGTATAATGCCGGATGGATCTACGACAACGGCGGCAACGGAGTCCCCACCGACTACACGATGGCCCTGAAGTACTACACGCTGGCCGCCAACCAGGGGAACGCTGGAGCCGAGAACAATCTCGGCGAGCTGTACTACTACGGCCACGGCGTGCCTGTAGACTACTCGACCGCCGCCCACTGGTATTCGGCGGCCGCTGCGCAGAACGAGCCCAACGCCGAGTTCAGCCTCGGGTGGCTCTATGCGCACGGCCAGGGCGTGCCGCAGGACATGTCGACGGCCAGGATGTGGATGCAGAAGTCGGCCGCGCAGGGAAAGGACGACGCCAAGAACTGGCTCGCCCAGAACCCCGGCTAGGCGTTCAGGCGATCCCCGTACGGCCGATCGCGTAGTAGCGCTCGGCGCGCTGTTTGCGGAGCGCGTCGGGCGAGAGTTCCATCAGCGCAAGAAGCTCCTGCTCGACCGCATCGCCGACCGCGTCGATCGCGGCGCGCGGGTCTGCGTGCGCGCCGCCTGGCGGCTCGGCGATGATGCGGTCCACGATCGCGAAGGTGATCAAGTCCTGGGCCGTGATCTTCATCGCCGTTGCGGTCTTCGGCGCCGCATCGCGGTCGCGGAAGATGATCGAGGCTGACGCCTCCGGTGACGCAACCGAATAGACCGAGTGCTCGAGCATCATCACCTTGTTCGCTGCGGCGATCGCGAGCGCGCCGCCCGAGCCGCCCTCGCCCGTGATGGTGGCGACCATCGGCTCGCCCAGCGTCAGGCAGCGCTCGATGGCGCGCGCCATCGCCTCCGCCTGGCCGCGCTCCTCCGCCCCCACGCCGGGATAGGCGCCGGCTGTGTCGACAAAGCTTATGACCGGCAGCCCGAAGCGGTCGGCCATGTCCATCAGGCGCACGGCCTTGCGGTAGCCCTCCGGGCGGGCGGCGCCGAAGTTGTGCTTGATGCGTGTGGTGGTGTCGTGGCCCTTCTCGCTGCCCAGAACGAGCACCGGCGTCCCGCGAAATCGCCCGAGCCCGCCCACGATCGCCTGGTCGTCGCCGTACTTGCGGTCGCCCCTCAGCTCGACGAACTCGTCGATCAGGCCCTCGATGTAGTCGATGGCGTGCGGCCGCTCGGGGTGACGGGCGACCTGGGTCTTCTGCCAGGTGTCGAGATTCGCGTAGGCTTCGCTGCGCATCCGCTGAGCGCGCTCGCGAAGAGCGTTGATTTCGGCCTCCAGCGAGCCTGCGCCGGCCTCCTCGGAAAGCTTCGACAGCTCCTCGATCTTGGCTTCGAGCTCTCCGATCGGCCGCTCGAAGTCGAGATAGTGCGCCGCCATCAACCCTGCCCAAGCTCTGCGCGAAAGCCGGCGAACGTAGGCGCGGACGCACGGGCGGGCAAGGCGCGGCCCCGCGCAGTCTGCTAGTAGTCGGCCGACGGTCACGACGGAAGACGAGGGAGAGCGCCCCATGTACTGCGAAGCCATCACCGAGTTCGGAAAGCCGCTGCAGCGCCTCGAGGCGCCCACGCCGGAGCCGAAGGGGACCGAGGTGCTGGTCCGCGTCGAGCACTGCGGCGTCTGCCACTCCGACGTCCACATCCACGAAGGTTTCATCGGCCTGGGCGGCGAAGCGAAGCTGCCGCTCGGGCTGCCCTTGCCGCACACCCTCGGGCATGAGGTCGCCGGCGAAGTGGTCGCCGTCGGACCAGACGCGACGGGCGTCGAGGTCGGTCAGCATCGCGCGCTCTATTCCTGGATCGGCGACGGGACCTGTGCTGCATGCCTGCGCGGCGAGGAGAACTACTGCAACAGTCCGCGCAATCTCGGCTGTTCCGCAGGCACGCCCGGCGGCTACGCAAGCCACGTCATGGTCCCGCACCCGCGCTACCTGATCGACTATGGCGCGACGCCGCCGGCCCTCGCCGCCACCTATATGTGCTCGGGTCTCACCGCCTACGGGGCGATCTCGAAGGTTCCCGAGCTCGGGCCGGACGACGACGTCCTGATCATCGGCGCGGGCGGAGTCGGCATGATGGGCATCCAGTTCGCCAAGCACCGCTTCGGCAAAGGCCCGCTGGTCGCCGACATCGACGATGGGCGCCTGCAGGCGGCGATGGGGGCCGGCGCGAAGGCCGTCTACAACACCAAGGAGGCTGACTCGGTCGCCAAGCTCATGACCGACACCAAAGGCGGCGCGCTGGGCGTGGTCGACTTCGTGGGCTCCGAGGCGACATTCGGGTTCGGGACGCGGACCGTCCGCCGTGGCGGCCGCGTCGTGATCGTCGGCCTGTTCGGCGGCGCGATGGGGATGCCGATCCCGATGTTCCCGTTGCGGGCGCTGACCGTCGGAGGCTCTTACGTCGGCTCGCTCGCCGAAGCCGAGGCGATGATGGAGCTGGTGCGCGCGGGCAAGATCGATCCCATCCCGGTGCGCGAAGTCCCACTCTCGTCAGCCAACCAGGTGCTCGAGGACCTGAAGGCCGGCAACGTCGTCGGCCGCGTGGTGCTGGTTCCCTAGAGCAGGCGGCCGGCGGCCTCCGCGCCGGACAGCTGATACGGGCGGCGGGAGGCTCCGGCGCCCGCGCAGGCGGCGCTGGCCCTCGCCGGCGTGCTAGGGAGCGCGGGTGACCGAGTCCCCCGATCCGCCCATCGCCGAGCGAGCGGCCGCCATCCTGGGCTGGACGCCGAGCCGCTGGCGGCGCGTTCACGGCGGTTACACGCCCGCCGCGCGCTATGTCGGCGAACACCGCGGCGAGCGATGCTTCCTCAAGGTGGCGACCAACGCGGTGACGAGAGGCATGCTGCGCCGCGAGGCGCGCGCCTACGGGGCGATCGCCGGCGATTTCGTTCCGGCCTTCATCGGTTGGGAGGACGATGCCGAGGCGCCGCTGCTGCTTATCGAGGATCTGAGCGAAGCGGTCTGGCCGCCGCCCTGGACCCCGACGCTGGTCGAGCAGGTGCGAAGCGCGATCGCCGATATGCACGCCCGCTCCGCCGACCTGCCTGGCATGGCGGAGTTGCCGGGAATCCTCGGCGGCTGGTCTGTCGTCGCGGAGGATCCTCAGCCTTTCCTGAGCCTTGGCCTCGCCTCGGCCACATGGCTCGACAAGGCGTTGCCGGCGCTCGTCGCGGCGGAGGCGGCTTGCCCGATCGCCGGCGAGGCCCTCACCCACGTCGATCTCCGCAGCGACAACATCTGCATCACGCCGGCCGGTCCGAAGTTCATCGACTGGGCGGCGGCGTGCCGGGGAAACCCGGCGCTCGACCTCGGCGGCTGGCTCCCCAGCCTGGAGCTCGAAGGCGGCCCGCCCCCCGAGGCGCTGTTGCCGGGCCATCCCGAGGTCGCCGCCTGGTTGTCGGGTTACTTCGCCGCCCGGGCCGGGCGGCCGATCATCCCCGATGCGCCACGGGTCCGCGCCATTCAGCGCGCCCAGCTCACCAAGGCCCTCCCCTGGGCGCAGCGGGCGCTGGGGCTGCCACCGCTGGACTGAGCACGCGCCCAGGGCGCAACTTGCAAAGCTGCATACTGCAGCGGCAAGGCGGCGCTGGTAGTCTTCATCAAAACGCCGTCGCAGGGTCGTGCATGCCCGAAGCCAGAGATTGGAGCGCGATGCGCGCACAGGGAGCGCGGCTCCTTTTCGAGCGCACCGGCAAGAGCGAGACCGAGTGGAACCGGCGCATCGCGGGGGAGTCGCTCGCAGGTCCGGATGAGCTCGACGCGTGGCTGAAGGCGCAGGGCGTGACCGGATATGCGCGCACGCACCTCATTCGCGAGCGGTTCGGCTGGCCGGAATTCCTGACCGCATCGGCCGATGAACTGATCGACGGCCAGTATCGCGACCGCCCGGCCCTGCGCCCGATCTTCGAGCGCCTGCTCGAGGCGGCGGCGCTTGCCGGCGACGTGGATGTGCAGGCGCGCAAGACCTACGTCGCGCTGGTCACGCCGCGCCGCACCTTCGCGCGCATTCGGGCCACAACCCGCACGCGCGTCGACCTTGCGCTCAGGATCGCGGACCGTGCGCCCGGAGGTCGCCTCGCGCCGTCGAAGATCCATCCGGACTGTCCGCTGCAGATCAGCTTCAGCACCGCCGGCGAGGTCGATGACGAGACTGTCGAGCTCCTCCGTGCCGCGTACGAAGGCAACGCCTGAGGCGCCTCTCTACTCGGGCAGGCCGAGCCTGCGCAGATTGTCGCCCATGCGGTCGCGAACCGCGGGCGAGAAAACCATGGCCTGCTTGAACTTCGAGACGGTGAGGTCCGGGAAGGCGCGCAACATCTGAGCATAGGCCGCCTTCGCTTCCTCCATCCGGCCGGCGCCGGAAAGCGCGCACGCAAGGTGCCGGTAGAGCCAAAGGGCGTGCGGCCGCTCAGCGAGCGCGCGCTGGTAGAACTCGGCGGCCTTTTCATTGTCGCCTTCGATCTCGTGGGCCGAGCCGATGCCGCTGAGGTTGTTGAAATTCGTCGGGTCGAGCGGGCTCAGGCGCATGGCCCGCTCGAACTTCTCGATCGCCTCCTTCGGCCGGTCCGAATAGTTGTCGGTCCAGGCCAGCCGCGCCCAGGCCAGCGCCGCGTTCGGATCGATGATGACGGCGCGCTCGAGCAGCACGCGCGCGGCCGCGACGTTATGGGCGAGCGTACGGGCGGCGCCCAGGATGGTGAGGATGAGCGGATCGTCGCCGCTGAGCTGCGCCGCGCGCTCCGCCAACTCCAGCGCCAGGCGTTGGCTTTCCTCGAGGTCCTCCGCCCAGGTGTAGACCGAGCGCTGGGCGTGGCAGTAGCCCGCCAGAGAGAGCGCCAGCGGGTAGTCGGGATCGATCTTCAGTGCTTCACCGAGCAGCTCGAGCGCCTTTGCGCTGCCTTCCTGCTCGAGCCCCCAGGCGTAGGGCATCGCGCGCATGGCGTAGTCGTAGGCGCCCAGGTCCTGCGGCCGCTTGCGCCTGGCGCGCTCGGTCTCGGCGATCCGGATCGAGGGCTGCAGCGCACCCGCCACCCGTTCGGTGACTTGATCCTGCAGATCGAAGATGTCGTCCAGGGTGCCGTCGTGGCGACCGGTCCAGACATTGGCGCCGGCGTCGGTCTCCACCAGCTCGACGTTGATGCGGATGCGCTCGCGCGCCTGCTGGACGCTGCCCTCGAGCACGTAGGCGACCCCAAGCTCACGTCCGACGTCGCGCACGTTGGTCGCCCGGCCCTTGTAGGCATAGGCCGAGGCGCGAGCGATGACGAAGAAGGACCGAACGCGCGAGAGCGCCGCGGTGATCGACTCGACGATCCCGTCGGCAATGTACTCCTGGCCGGGGTCTCCGCTGAGGTTGGCGAAGGGCATCACCGCGATCGAGGGTTTGTCCGGCAGCGCCGGCGCGAGGCCTACCACCCGTGGCGCCGCGACCGGCGTCGCCGCGCCGCCGCCAACCATCTCCGCGATGCTGGCCACTACCTTGCACCAGCCCGGATGGTCGGCTTCGCCCTTCCAGGCTGTCATATCGGCGCACTGGATCTGGTTGAACGGCATCGGCGGCGCGGCGTCGCCAAGCCTGAGCTGAACGAGCGTCCCGGCCTCGCGCGCCCAGTCGGCCTCCGCGCGGACCCAGTGTGACCTGGCCGCTTCCGCCGACCAGATCACCACGACCGCCTTGGCGTCTCTCAGCCGCTCCTCGATCACGTCCGAATAGGCGCGGTGGGCGGGCAGCTCGTCGTCGCGCCAGACGCCGTAGCCCAGGCCGCGCAAGGCCTCGCCGATGGCTTTGGCCTCGGTTTCGGTCGAGCGGGCATAGGAGATGAAGATGTCCGCCATTCAATCCTGGCCGCGATCCGGGGCCAGACCGTAGCGGCGCAAGGCGCGCAACGGCAAGGCGCGCTGTTGGCTTGGGCGGGGCCGACCTCGCCCGGCGACTACTTCTGCAGGCGGACGGAGGTGTCGATGTGGTTCAGCCCGACGCCGCTCGGCACCGGAACGCTCGACGTCGCGTAGTTCGAGTTGATGACCAGGTTGGCGCTGCCGCCCAGCGTGATCGCTTGCGCGACCACCACCGTCCAGGCCGACTGCTGGGCGACCTTGTTGCCGTAGCCCTGCACGTTCAGCGTCGCCGCCGGGATGTAGATGGTCCCTTCGATCTTTTCCGCGCTGGTCGAAGAGATGTTGAATACGCCGGTGTTCTGGCGCGTCGTGGCGACGACGAAGCCGGCGTAGGTTCCGGAGGTGCGGCCGGTGAGGTCGACCTGCGATGTGCCGGTGAAGTTGAAGTGCGAGCCCCTGTCGAAGATCAGAACCACGTCCTGACCAGACAGGGCCGCGCTGCCCTGAAGTTGGAGCTGGCCCTGGAGAAAGTAGTGCTCGCCCGGCAGCAACGTCAGCTTGCCGCCGGTGGTGACCAGGAAATTCCCGCAGTGGACGCCGGGGGCGAGCGTGTTCGCCGAGCCGATGTAGGTCGTGTTGTAAGGCGAGCACTGGTTGGGCGGGATGGTGACGGACATCGATCCGAAGGGATCGGAGATCGCCGGGGCGCCGACCTGCGCCTGGGGAACGATGTTGCCGTTTGCCTTGCCCACGGCTTGCGCGAGGCCGGCTGTCAGCAGCGCAGGCTTGGGCGCATTGATGTCGCCGTTCGACTGCACAAGGCACTGCGACGCCGTCATTTGCGCGCCGGCGCCCATATTGATGTTCTCCCCGCCGGCGCCCCCATAGCTCAGCACGCAGAGGGGAATCTCGCCCACCGCCTGCGCGGTCGACGAGGTAATGATGGTCCACCCGCCGGGAGGCAGCAGGCTGCCGAAGAACGATGGGCGGTGGCCGGTCAGCGTGACCGTGACCGAATTCTGCTGGGTGTCGACCTGGGTCTTGACCCTGACGTTGTCGCGGCTGGCGAGCTCGCCGAGCTCATCGGCGGCGTAGCTGGCCGCTCGCGACTCGATACCGGCGTAGGTCGCCACGTTGAGCTGCTTGGCCATGGCGAGCGAGGTCGCATCGGCCGCGTCCTGCATCGCGCTATGCTCGGCGTTCAGCGATGCCAGCTCGATCGTCCCTCCGACCAGCAGCGCCAGCGCCGGGACCAGGACGGCGAACAGTGTCGAGAGGCCGCCCGACACGCTTTGACCAAAGCGTTGGAGGATTTGCATCCCACCCCCGATGCCGCGCCGCTTCTCGGCGCAGTAGCATCCGCTCTTAGGCTTTCGGCGTCTAAGTCATCGCAAACAAACGTCGTTAACGAGCGCTGACCAAGCTGAGCTATTCTTACCGGCGGCGCGTCTCAACATATGCTTGGATCGGACCTTGCGTATCATCCGAAAGGACAACGAGGTCGGAGACGGCGCTGTATGGATAAAGCTCAGTCGAACCGCACGATAACCTACCGCGGGGGGAGAAACTTCAGCGCCCGGAACTGACCGACCACGTCGCGCAACATGTCCTCGGAGTCCCAGACGGCGTGAAAGCCGTCCTGCCGCAGGTTGATCGTCGACACGATCGGCGGAACCGCGCCGTGGATTTCGTCCCGACCGGGCGCGAGCAGGAAGTCGGCGTATTGGAAGGACTGGGCGACGAATGCGCCCAGGTCCGGGGCCCGCAGCCCGTGCCTTTCGGCCAGCCGGCGCCAGTCCCCGCCGCGGCCGGCCATCGTCTCGGCGAGACGCTGCGGCCGATCCTCGCCTACCGCCATGCCGAACGCGTCCGCGATCGCCGGCCAGACGCCGCGGAAGGTCATCACGTCGCCGTTCGTGAGGTTGTAAGCCTTGCCGTGCGAGATCCGGTCGTTGGTCGCCCAGACGATTGCGTCGGCAATCAGATCGGCGTGGACGGCCTCGAGCACGAAGGGCGCCTTGCCTCCGGGGAAGTGCAGCGGCTCGCCCGCCTCCTTGAGCAGAGCCGCGTAGGCGCCGATGGCGGCGATGGGGTTCAAGGCGCCGCCAACCGCGACGCCGAACACGATCTGCGGCCGCAAAACGGTGAGGCCCCAATCGTCCCCCGCCTGCTGGGCCCGAAGATAGTCTTCCTGCACCCAGTAGAAGTTCGGGACGTCCCGCGCCTCTGAGCGGCCCGGGCGGGCGGGGACCTCCATCGGCCGCACGTGCGCGCCGTAAGCCTTGGTTCCCTGCAGCAGGATCACATGCTCGAGCCCCACGGCCGCCCTGCGGAGCGGCTCGAACAGGTTGCGCAGCATGCGTCCGTTCGTCTCGATCTGCTCCGGATCCAGCCATCCCGGGATGACCTGCGGCTTTTCGAACAGG
Source organism: Caulobacteraceae bacterium (assembly GCA_035295705.1). Taxonomy (GTDB): domain Bacteria; phylum Pseudomonadota; class Alphaproteobacteria; order Caulobacterales; family Caulobacteraceae; genus Poindextera. The sequence continues at coordinate 4,765 of DATGIN010000336.1, read as the reverse complement.
GCCGCGAAAACCAGATGGGTCACCTCGCGCAGCGCGCCGAAGAGGCGCTCGCAGGCGGCCTGATCGGTCAGGTCGCATGCGATCCACTCGGCGCCGGCAAGCGCTAGCGGCTCGCGCCGCGACGTCGCGATGACCCGCGTTCCCGGCTCCTCTTCGAACGCCCGCATGGCGGCGAAGCCGACCAGGCCCGACGCGCCGGCGACGAGGACGGTCTTGGCCATGCCGTCACCGCCCCTCGGTCAGCAGGGCGTGCGCGGCAAGCGCCATGACCTTGGCCGAGGCGACCATGTCCGCGATCTCAACGTACTCGTCCGGCTGATGCGCGAGGTCCAGGATGCCGGGCCCGTAGGCGATGCAGTCGCGCAAATGCCCGATGCGGTCGATGTGCTTCTGGTCGTACGTGCCCGGAGAGCAGATGAGCTTGGCCTCGCGGCCGAGCACGCGGCGGATGGCGTCGGCCGAGGCGCGGACCACCGGCCGCTCAGGCTCGGTCATCGAGGGGCGAACCTCGAGCAGGTCACGCAGGCTGTACCGAAAGCCCGGCCGGCGCTGCGCCAGGCCGTCCAGCAGCGCGCGCATGTCGGCCTTCACCGCATCCAGATCCTCCTCGATCAGCAGGCGGCGGTCGAAGACGAGCCGGCAGGCGTCGGCGACCAGCGGCGCCGGCAGGGCGGCGCCGGGGCCGCGCTCCACGTCGTCCTGGCCGCCGTGCAGGCTGTTGACGTTCATCGTCGGCGTGCGCGCTCCCGGCGGCTCGACCGGCATGGCCGTCGCCTGCGCCTCCAGCGCCGGATAGAGCTCGGTCTCGAACGCTTCCAGCACCGCGGCCATGTGGCGGATCGCTGAGTCGCCCCGGAACGGCATCGAGCCGTGCGCGATCCGTCCCTTGGTCTCGATCTCGCCCCACCAGACGCCGCGGTGGCCGATGCAGACGCGATCGACGTTGAGCGGCTCGGGGATGATGACGTGGTCGACGCGCGGCTTGGAGAACCAGCCCCGCTCCGCCAGCCAGGCGACGCCGCCCAGGCCCCCGGACTCCTCGTCCGCGGTGCCGGAAACCTCGATCGCGCCGGGCAGGTCGGCGCCGGAGTCGATGAGCGCCTCGACGGCGATGATCGCAGCGGCGATGCCGCCCTTCATGTCGCAAGTCCCACGGCCATAGATGCGACCGTCGACGACCTGGGCTTCGAACGGCGGCCGGCTCCAGCCGTCGCCTGGCGCCACGACGTCGATGTGACTGTTGAAGTGCACGCAAGGGCCGGGTGATCCGCCCTCGCGCCGCGCGATCACGTTCCAGCGCGGATAACGGTCCGAGTCGCCGGGGGCGCCTTCGGCGCGCACGTACTCGACCGCGAACCCGCGGAGTCTCAGCCGCTCGCCGATCAGCTCGGCGCAATCGCGGTAACACTCACCGGGGGGATTGACCGATGGGATGCGGACCAGCGCCTGGGTGAGCGCGACAATTTCGTCGCGGCGCGCCTCGATCTCGGCGAACAGCGCGTCTTCGCGCGCCGGCGTCATAGGCAACGCCCGCCGTCGACCTCCAGCGCGACGCCGGTGATCATCGAGGCCTCGTCGGAGCACAGGAACACCGCAGCGCTCGCGATATCGGCAGGGGTCGAGAGACGGCGAAGCGGTATGGTTGAAAGGATACGCTGGCGCGCTTCCGGGGTGTCCCCACCCATGAAGGTCGCGAGCAGCGGCGTGTCGCCGGCCACCGGGTTGATGGCGTTCACGCGGATGCCAAAACGGGCGAGCTCGATCGCCATGCCGCGCGTCGCGGTGATCATCCAGCCCTTGCTGGCGTTGTACCAGGTCAGGTTCGGCCGTGGGCTGACCCCGCCGGTCGAGGCGATGTTGAGGATGGCGCCGCCCTTCGCCGCCTTCATCGCCGGCACGACATGCCGGGCGGTGAGATAGACCGACTTCGCGTTGACCCGGAAAAGCCGGTCGAACTCGGCCTCGGCGACGGTCTCGAGCGCCTGCGGCGCCTGCCCGACGCCGGCGTTGTTGACCAGGATGTCGATCTGGCCGCCGAATGCGGCGGCGGCTTTCGACAGTTGGGCGACATCGGCGTCGGAAGAAACGTCCGCGCGGATGGCCCGCGCGGCCGGACCGAGCTCGCCCGCCACGCGGTCGGCGCCCTCGCCCTCCAGATCGGCGATGACGACTTTCGCGCCTTCGGCGACGAACCGGCTGGCGATGCCGGCGCCGAAGCCGGACGCCGCGCCGGTCACGATCGCCACCTTGCCGGCCAACCGGCCGCCGATCCTCGTTTCCGCTTGAGCCTCGCTTGCCATGCTTGAAGTCCAGTAGGGCGCCGCAACGGAAGTCCAGCCCCCCGGCGGCGCTGAGGCGCGGCCATCTCGCGCTGCGCGATGACGACGGTCGGCAGGCGCGTCGGCGCCTCAGGCGAGCTCGGCGAACGCCTCGTCGTTGACGCCGACGCTGGCCGCCGCCTCGCGGATCTCGCGCCAGGTGTTGTCGTCGATCGGGATGCCTTCGGCGAGGCGCCGCGCCATGCTCTCGCGCTCCGGGTCGCCTGGAAGGCGTACGCGGTCGAATCCCTCGGCCGGCGGCGTCTGGCGGATGTAGTCGAGCATCGCCTCGGCCTCCGCCTCGTAGGCGGCCCGGTCGCCGAGCGCGTCGGGGTCGATGATGATCGAGAGCATGTTGTTGACGGCCGCCCCGTAGCCGCGGTCCGAGCCCGGCTGTTCCGTCCAATGCCCGGCCAGGGCGCCGCCCAGGATCTCGCAGAGGATCTGCATCCCGCCACCCTTGTGCAGGCCGAAAGGCAAGAGCAGCGAGCGGTTGTCGGCGCGGAAGAAGGTGCGCGGGTCTTCGGTGGGTTTCCCCTCGCTGTCGACGAGGGCGCCGGGCGGTGCGGACTTCCCCTCCATGAAGGCGACGCGCAGCTTGCCGATGGCGACGAAGCTGGTGGCGAAGTCGAGCACGATGTGCTCGCCGTTCGCGCGCGGGACGGTGCAACAATAGGGGTTGGTCACCATGCGCGCCTCGCGGCCGCCGTAGGGCGCGACCTGGGGCGGGTGGCCGACCACGTTGACGTAGTGGATCGAGACGAGGCCAGCGTCGGCGCACTGCTCGCCATAGGTCCCGATGCGGCCGATGTGGCAGCTGTTGCGCAGCGCCACCAGCGCGACGCCCATCTCCTTCGCCCGCGCGACGCCGAGCTGGATCGCCTCGCGGGCGACCGGCGCGCCAAGGCCGAATTGGCCGTCGACGACGAGGACCGCGCCGGCGTCCTGCACCACCTTCGGACGGGCGTTCGGGTGCAGCTTCCCGCTCTTGATCCAGCGCACGTACGAAGGCGCCATGCCGACGCCGTGGGAGTCGTGCCCCTTGAGGTTGGCGGCCACTAGGTGCTCGGCGCACAGCCGCGCGCGCTCCGGCTCGGCGCCGGCGGTCTGCACGATGCGGGTGATCAGGTCGCTCAGCGGCCCGGCCTGGACGGTGATCATCGCGCGCTCTCCCGGTTCTGCGCGGTGAGCTTTCGAGGCGCGGGCGGCGGCGGTCAATGGCTCTGGCGTTCGGGAGCCATGAGCGGCTAAGCCGGCGGCGAAGAGGAGACCCGCATGAACGGCGCCGAGAGCCTGGTCCACACGCTGCTCAAGAGCGGCGTCGACACCTGTTTCGCCAATCCCGGCACGTCGGAGATGCATTTCGTCGCCGCGCTCGACCGCATCCCCGGCATGCACTGCGTGCTCGGCCTGTTCGAAGGCGTGGTGACCGGGGCGGCCGACGGCTACGGACGAGTGACCGGCAAGCCGGCGGCGACGCTGCTGCACTGCGGACCAGGCCTCGGGAACGGGCTCGCCAACCTGCACAACGCCCGCCGCGCGATGACGCCGATCGTCAACATCGTCGGCGACCAGGCGACCTATCACCGCCCGCTCGACCCGCCGCTCACCGCCGACGCCGAGGGCTGGGCGCAAGGCGTCTCCGGCTGGGTGCGCACGGCGATGGACGTCTCGACCGTCGGCGCCGATGCGGCCGCCGCCGTACAGGCCTCGAAGATCGCGCCCGGGCAGGTCGCAACGTTGATCCTGCCGTCAGACACCTCGTGGAATGACGGCGGCGTCGTGAGTGAACCGCTGCCCGATCTGCCGACGCCCACCGCCGCGCCGAACCAGATCGACGAAGCGGCGGCGATCCTGCGCCGTGGCGGGGCAGGTGTCGTCTTGATGGTCGGCTGCGACGGCGTCAGCGACGAGGGCCTTTCGCTGGCGCATCGCATCGCGGCCGCGACCGGCTGCCGGGCCATCGCCGACACCTCGCGCAAGACGCCGCGGGGCGCCGGCCGCATCCAGCTCGACCGCATCCCCTACGTCGTCGACGTCGCGGTGCAGGCGATGAAGGAGACGAAGCACCTCATTCTTTGTGCGGCGCGCAAGCCCGTCACCTTCTTCGCCTATCCTGGCAAGCCGCAGACCTCGATCCCCCCGGACGCGCAGATCCATGTGCTGGCGCGCAAGGACCAGGATCCGGTCGATGCGCTCCGCCGCCTCGCCGAGGCGCTAGGAGCTCCGCCGACCGAGGCGCCCGACTACGGACCGCGGCCCGAGATCGGAACCGGACCCCTGACGCCGGAGTCCTTCGCCGCCACCGTAGGCGCGCTCATGCCCGAAGGCGCGATCGTGGTGGACGAGTCGATCACCTATGGGCGGGGGCTGAACGCCTTTACCCGCGCCGCGGCGCCGCACGAGTGGATGAATCCGAGCGGCGGGGCGATCGGCGGCGGCATGCC
>DATGIN010000335.1:0-6321 GCA_035295705.1 Caulobacteraceae bacterium | reverse complement strand
GCCGGCGAGCTTCGACCTCGCCAGCGCCCACCCCTGGACCCAGATCGTCGTCGTGAAGAGCGCCAAGGCCTACTTCTACGATGCGCCGGGCGCGGCTGCGCACCGCAAGGCCTATGTGGTTCAGGGCGATGGGCTCGGCGTCCGCGCGTCCAAACCCGGCTGGGTCCAGGTCGACTACACCGGCGGCGACGCGACCATCTCCGGCTGGGTGAAGACGACGGACCTTTACCCGACGCCGTAGGAGACGACTCGCGCCGGGACCGATTCCCCCCCCGGAGGGGGAGGGGGACCATGCGGAGCATGGTGGAGGGGGTTTCGCCGACAAGCGCGGCCGGGTTCAGGCAGACCCGCTCATGCAGCCTTGGAGACGGGCGTGACCTTGCCCCGCTCCCTCCACCGCGGTCCCCGCGGTCCCCCTCCCCCTACGGGGGAGGAATGGGGGCCGGCAGCCGCCTTCAGTCCAAGTAGGCGTCGGCCATCAGGGTCTGGGTGATCTTCTGGATCGGCGGGGACTGTTCGGCCAGGCGCTGGATCATGCCGACGAAGAGGAGATCGTGCTCGGGATCGACCCAGAACCAGGTGCCGGCGGCGCCGTCCCACTGGTAGGTCCCCTTGCCCACCGGCACGCCGGCCGCCTCCGGGTCGGTGAACACCGCCCCGTCGAAGCCGTGGCCGAAGCCCGGGCGAATCTGCTGCGCCCCGACGCCGAAACCGCCGTTCAGGACCGCGTCCGACAGGTGGTTCGACATCTGCTGCCTGAGCGCGTCCGCGCTGACGATCCGCACGCCGTCGAGCTCGCCGCCGTTCAGCAACATCTGGGCGAAGCGAGCGTAGTCGCGGGCGGTCGAGACCAGTCCGCCGCCGCCGTTCGCCAGCGCCGGCGGCTCGCGGTGGTCCGGGCCGAGGATCGGCGGCGACTCAACGAGCCGTCCCTTCGTCGGCGACCAGCGGTAGAGGGTCGCCCGCCGGCTCAGCTTCTCTTGCGGCGTGTGAAACGCGGTGTCGACCATCCCGAGCGGCTCGAAGATGCGCGTGCGGTAGAAGTCGGGCGCGGTCATGCCGGTCCAGCGCTCGATCAGCGCCGCCTGTACGTCCATCGACATCGAGTAGAGCCACTTGGTCCCCGGCTCGTAGGAGAGCGGCAGCGAGGCCACCTTGTCGGCGAACTCGGAAAGGTTCGCTGACTGCCAGACCCGGGCGTCCTGGTAGAGCTTGTCGAGCGGATTGGTCTGATCGAAGCCGTACTGGAGGCCCGCGGTGTGGGTCATCAGCTGGCGCATGGTGGCCGGCTGCCGGACCGGAACCGTCTTCGCCGCGCCGGAGTCGTCCAGCCCGACGAACACGCCAGCCTTGCCGAAGCCCGGCAGATGCTGGTCGATGCGGTCGTCCGGCCGCCAGTGGCCCTCGTCGTAAGCGATGCTCATCGCCACACCGGTCACCGGCTTGGTCATCGAGAAGATGCGGAAGATGGTGTCGAAGGCGAGCGGCTCGCCGGTGTCGAGATCCTTCTTGCCGGCGACCTGCGTGTGCACGGTCTTTCCGTGCCGGGCGACCAGCGTCACCACGCCGGCCAGCGTCCCGTCGTCCACCAGCCCCTCGAGGTAGGCGTCGATCTTCCTCAGCGCCGTCGTCGAGAGCCCGACGGACTCCGGCGCGTCCGTGACGGGCGCCGCCGCGGCGAGGGTGTCGGTCATCAAGCAGTCTCCTTTGCACCGCCACCATAGGGGTGGGCGAAGCGTTGAGGCCACGAAAAACGCGAAACGCGCGAGCGTACTGCACCCCTTCAGCCCTTGCTGTTCCTCGCGGCGGGCGATGACGTTCGCTCGCCGCGCGTGCGCGTTCCTCTGGCGTTGGCGCCTTTCGTGGTCAATTTGGCGGCGCCGACAACAACCGAGGAGCTCGCATGTCCGTCCCCGTCCTTACCTACTTCGGCTTCCGCGGGCTGGGCGAGCCGATCCGGCTGATGCTGGAAGACCTCGGAGTCGCCTACGAGGACCGCCGCGTCGACATGGCCGAATGGGGCGCGCTCAAGCCCGAGATGCAGTTCGGCCAGATGCCGCGGCTGGAGGACGGCGAGCAAACGCTCTTTCAGAGCCAGGCGATCCTGCGATACCTCGCGCGTCCGCGCGGGCTCCTCGGCGAGACGGAGGCGGAGAGGATTCGCTGCGACATAAGCGCGGAGGCTGCTCGCGACCTGCAGCAGCGGCTGTGGGACCACTTCTGGTCGCCGGGGTCAGACGCGGCCGATGTTGGCGCGGCTTTCGAAAGCGGCACGCTGGCCGAGCAGCTTGCACTGACCGAAGCCTGGCTGGGCGATGCGCCCCACTTCGGCGGGGAGCGGGTGCTGTTCGCCGACTACTACGCGCTGAGCGTGCTCGACGAGGCGGCCGCCTTTTTCCCGCGCGCGGTCGAGAAGGCGGCGAAGCTGGCGGCCTACAGGCGGCGCATGTATTCGCGCCCGGCGATGGCGGCCTACGCCGCATCCGGCCGCCAGGCCGCCGGGTTCGGCTTCGACCCGATCCGGGGCATCCGCTCGCCGGCCGCCTAGCGCCTCTGATCTGATCCTCGCGGAGGGGGGAGGACTTGGCGTGGCGGCCGGTATGTGATCCGCCCCCGCAGGGGGAGGGGGACCATGCGCAGCATGGTGGAGGGGGTACGCCGACAGGCGCGGCCGGGCTCAGGCAAACCCGCTCAGGCAGAACGGGAGACGGGCGCGACCATGCCCCGTTCCCCCTCCACCGCCGTTCCGGCGGTCCCCCTCCCCCTACGGGGGAGGATTTGGCGTGGGCGGTCCTGGGTGATCCCCCCTAGGGGGATGATTGGGAGGCGATCGGCCCTAGAGCTCCAGCGGCGCCAGCTGCGCGACGCGTTGCGGTTCGCGGCGCCACGCGTCGGACGCGTCGACGTAGACCTCGACGCCGTTGCCGTCCGGGTCCTCGAAATAGAGCGACTTGGTCACCTCGTGGTCGACCGGGTTCAGCTTCAGGCCCGCCGCCTCGAGCTTCGCCTTCGCCTCGCGGAGCTCGTCGAGGCTATCGCCGACCTTGAACGCCACGTGGTGCAGGCCGACGGCCGACGGCGCCGTGGTCGAACCCTCACCGCTCACCTGCATCACCGCGAAGTCGTGGTGATTGCCGAGCGAGAAGAACGTCATCTTCATCCCGCCCTGGTCCAGGCGAGCGCAGACCGGCAGGCCGAGGACGCCGTTGTAAAAGGCCTCGGCGCGCGCGCAGTCCGTGACCCGCAGCACGACGTGTCCCAGCGCTTTGATCTTCATGCTTCTCGCCTCCCGAAAGGGCCTCGCGGCCAACACCGCTAGCACCATCCGATCCGCGAGGCGACATCGCCGCCGCCGCGTCCGGCGTCATGTTGCAGCCAATAAATGTCACGTCGAGAGATACGGTCGTTGCAACCCCGACCGGATTGGCTAAGGTTAATTTCGCACGTCTGGGGAGGCTGCATCATGCTGAAGAAAATCGTCCTCGCGACGGCGGTCATGGCGTCCGTCGCCTTTTCCGCCAGCGCGGCCAGCGCGTTCGTCTGCTACGCGCGCAGTCCCGTTGCTTACGGCTGGGGGAGCTCCGGCTACCTCGGCACCGCGAAGGTGATCGCACTTCGCGAATGCGCGGTCCGCACCCCGCGGGGGATGGTCTGCGTCATCACCGGCTGCACTTAGAGGCCATTGCACATGTTGAAGACACTCTTTGCAGCGAGCGCCGCGGCGGCCCTTGGCCTCCTGCTCGCTGGATGTTCACCGTCCGGCAACGCGGCGGGCAACGAGGCCGCCTCCGGGTCGGTCGCGGCGTCCGGCGAATCCAGCGCCGGCATGGCGGAATCGGGCGGCACGACGGTCGTGCCATCCGCCGCTATGGCCGCGCCGTCGTCCGGAGCGGAGTCGGCTCAAGGTTCCGCCTCGTCGGGCGGCGCTCTCAGCCAGAGCTCGGCGCAGTAATCCTCCGGGCGTAGGCAAGGGGTCGGCGGAGGCTGAAAGCCGCTGCCGGCCCCGACCCCGCGCCCAGCGTGGCTGCTCAACGCCGCTCGCTCGGAGCCCCGAGTTCACACCCCCTGCTCTGGTTTTCGTGCTCGGGCCCTCGCCGCGCCCCCGCGGAGGCTTGCCCCATCGGCGCCGCCGTGCTCATAATGCGTATCTGAACTCCGCATTTTGGCCGAACCCGGAGGACGCCGATGCCCAAGCTTGCCGACCAGTATCCCTTCCCCGCCCCCGACGGATCGCACTGGAAGGTGCCGCAGGACTTCGACGTCGACTTCAACTGGGACTACGACGAGGGCCGTGTCACCATGATGGGTCTCTATCGCAAGGGGATAGAGATGCAGTGGAACGCCGACAGTCGTATCGACTGGAGCCAGGAGCTCGACGAGGACAATCCCGAGCAGCTGCCGGAAGCGATGCTGCCGATCAGCGGCATGGCTGAGTACGAAGCCATGTCGCGCAAGGAAAAGGCGCAGGTGCGGCGCCACTTCCAGGCCTGGCAGCTCAGCCAGTTCATGCAGGGCGAGCAGGGTGCGCTGATCTGCGCCGCCAAGGTGGTCACCCAGGTGCCGGACGTGGACTCCAAGTTCTACGCCTCGACGCAGGTCATCGACGAGGCGCGGCACGTGGAGACCTACAAGCGCCTCTTGGAGAAGTTCGGCGTCGCCTATCCGATGACCCCGCCGCTGCAGGAGCTGATCGACCAGGTGCTGCGCGACAACCGTTGGGACATGACCTACCTCGGCATGCAGGTGGTGATCGAGGGCCTGGCGCTGGCCGCCTTCCAGCAGATCCGCGACCACGCGCAAAACCCGCTGGCCGCGGCGGTCAACGCCTACGTGATGCAGGACGAGAGCCGCCACGTCGCGTTCGGGCGCCTCGCCTTGCGCGACTACTACCCGACGCTGACGCAGAAGGAGCGCGACGAGCGCGAGCAGTTCCTGCTCGAGGCCTGCTACCTGATGCGCGACCGCTTCGATTCCGTCGAGGTGTGGAAGACGCTGGGGCTCGATCCGGAGAAGTGCGCCGAGCACATGTACGACTCCGGGCTGATGCAGCAGTTCCGCACCGCGCTCTTCGCCCGCATCGTCCCGATCGTGAAGGACATCGGCCTCTGGGGACCCATCATCCGCAAGGGCTACGAGGAGATGGGCATCATCGGCTACGCCGAGACCGACGTGCAGGCGCTGCAGGAGAACGACGAGTCCATCGCAAGGGAGTTCGACGCCCGCCGCGCCTACGTGCAGAGCGTCGTCGACCGCGCCCAAGCCATGGAACCGGCGCAGTAGAACTGGCTTCCGAGATCATCGTCATGGCCCGGCTTGTCCGGGCCACCCATAAACACCTCGCCGGCCTTTGTGTTTATGGGTCCCCCGCATTCCGCTCCGCTCCAGCGGGGGATGACGAGGGCACGCGCGCAAGGCATCGGCATCTGCGATGAAAATGCGCGAGCTGGAGCGGCGGAGCGGGGTCGGGCGGGAGACGATCCGCTACTACATCCGCCTTGGCCTCTTGCCCGAGCCGGCGCGGCCGAAGCCCAACGTCGCCGACTACGGCGAGGAACACGTGCGGCGCCTGGCCGTGATCAAGCGGCTGCAGGCGGAGCGCTACCTGCCCTTGAGCTTCATCAAGCAGGTGCTGGACCGGCCGACGTCGGGCGAGATCCAGCCCTTGCCCGGGCTGGAGGCGATACTGGCGGCGAGCCTCGGCCTCGCCAACGGGGTCACCCGGGTCGAGGCCGCCGCCGAGCTGGCTGGGCTGGAGGCCGACGAGCTGGCGGTCCTGGCCCGCGATGGCGTCGTCGTCGTCGAAGACGGGACCCTGAGCGCCATCGATCTGGCCATCGCCAAGGCATGGGGGCGGGTGAAGGCGGCGGGCTACAGCCCGGAGAACGGCTTCTTCGCTGATGACGCGGCCATCTATGTCCAGGCGCTCGAGCCCTTGGCCCGGCGCGAGATCGGCCGCTTCTACCAGCGGCTGACCGGGATGGGCGACGTCGAGGCGTTCGCCCGCCTCGGCCAGGAGGGAATCGAGATCATCAACGACCTCATCGCGCTGCTCCGCACCCGCATCCTGCTGCGCCTGGTCGCGGAGATGAATGCGACGGCCGAGGCCAGACCTCTACCCTAGGGAGGGCTGGGAGAAGCCGCGTCGGGCTGACCCAATCAGCGAAATCCTGAGCGGGGTCACGGGCGTGTTTTAGTGCTCGCACCTAGGTGAGACGAACTGAAAGCTTGGCGACGGAGCACGCCCCCGCAATCAGCAGAAAGCAGAAAGCAGCCAGCCTCCATTGCTGGAGCGCATTTCGAAGTCCGAGCTTTGGTTCGTCT
>DATGIN010000334.1:0-4620 GCA_035295705.1 Caulobacteraceae bacterium | reverse complement strand
GGCGTCGTGCCGCAGACCTGGATCAGCGCGGTGGTCCCGACCGGCGCGAGCTCGAACATCGTGTAGAAGGTGGCGACCTCGAAGACGCGGATCGCCGGCATCGCGAGCAGCGCGGCGACCGCGCGGATGGCCGGCTCGGATATCCAGCCCTCCTGCTTCTGCACCAGCCAGAGGACGGGGATCACCGCCGACTGCTGCCGCCCGTCGGGATACTTCGCGATCCACGCCTTGGCGGCTTCGAGCGTCCCCGGTGCGAAGTCGAAGCTTGCCGGCTGCTCCTTGGCGAGGCGGCGCACGCTCACCGGTCGATCTCCCCGAAGACGATGTCGAGCGAGCCCAAGACGGCGGCGACGTCGGCCAGCATGTGGCCGCGGTTCATCCAGTCCATCGCCGCCAAGTGCGGGTAGCTGGGCGCGCGCATCTTGCAGCGGTAGGGCTTGTTGGTCCCGTCGGAGACCAGATAGACGCCGAACTCGCCCTTCGGCGCCTCGATGAAGGCGTAGACCTCGCCGGGCGGCGTGCGGAAGCCCTCGGTGTAGAGCTTGAAGTGATGGATCATCGCCTCCATCGAGCGCTTCATCTCGGCGCGACGGGGCGGGACGATCTTGTTGTCGTCGACCATCACCGGCCCTTCGGCTTTGCGCAACAGGGCGATGACCTGCAGCATGATGCGCACCGACTGGCGCATTTCCTCCATGCGGCAGAGGTAGCGGTCGTAGCAGTCGCCGTTGACGCCGAGCGGGATGTCGAAGTCGAGCTCGTCGTAGCACTCGTACGGCTGGTTGCGGCGCAGGTCCCAGGCGACGTTGGAGCCGCGCAGCATGACGCCCGTGAAGCCCCAGGCGAACGCCTCCTCCCTGGTCACCACGCCGATGTTGACATTGCGCTGCTTGAAGATGCGGTTCTCGGTGATCAGGCCGGAGATGTCGTCGATCACCTTCGGGAACGTTCCGCACCAGGCCTCGATATCGTCGACTAGCGCCGGCGGCAGATCCTGGTGCACGCCGCCGGGGCGGAAGTAGTTCGAGTGCAGCCGGGCCCCGCAGGCGCGCTCGTAGAAGACCATCAGCTTCTCGCGCTCTTCGAAGCCCCAGAACGGCAGCGTCCAGGCGCCCACGTCCATCGCCTGCGTGGTGATGTTCAGGAGGTGATTCAGGATGCGGCCGATCTCGGAGTAGAGGACGCGGATCAGCGAGCCGCGGCGGGGGATCTGGACCCCGAGCAGCTTCTCGATCGCCAGGCAGAAGGCGTGCTCCTGGTTCATCGGGCAGACGTAATCGAGGCGGTCGAAGTAGGGGATATTCTGGAGGTAAGTGCGCGCCTCCATGAGCTTTTCAGTGCCGCGGTGCAGCAGCCCGATGTGCGGGTCGACGCGCTCGACCACCTCGCCGTCCAGCTCCAGCACCATGCGCAGCACACCGTGCGCGGCGGGGTGCTGGGGACCGAAGTTCAGCGAGAACTTGCGCGGCGCCTCGGTGGCGGCGGAGTCCGATGCCGGCGGAACGGGCTGGGCGTCGTCGGCCACGTCAGCTCGGCGCCTTTTCGTCGCCTGGCAGCGCGTACTTCGCCCCCTCCCACGGGGAGAGGAAATCGAAGTTGCGGAACTGGCTGATCTTCACCGGCTCGTAGACCACCCGCTTTTGCTCATCGTCGTAGCGGAGCTCGACGTAGCCGGTCATCGGGAAGTCCTTGCGGAGGGGATGCCCTTCGAACCCGTAGTCGGTGAGGATACGCCTGAGATCCGGATGCCCGTCGAAGGCGATGCCGAACATGTCGAACACCTCGCGCTCGTACCAGTCGGCGCAAGGGTAGACGCCGGTCGCCGTCGGGACCGCTTCGCCGTCGGCGACGTCGAGCTTCAACCGCACGCGCCGGTTCGCGGTCATCGAGAGCAGGTGGTAGACGACCTCGAAGCGCCTCGCCCGCTCCGGCCGGTCGACCGCGGTCACGTCGATCAGCTGCTGGAAACGCGCCGCGCCGTTGTCGCGCAGATGCTCGAGAGCCCGGACGAGGTGCGCCGTGCTCGTCGCCAGCGTTAGCTCGCCGTAGGCCACCTCGAAAGCGGCGATCGCGCCTGAGCTGTCGGCAACCAGCCGCTGACCCAGCTCCGCCAGCGTCTCGTCGGCCACCGCGTAGATCATCGCTCGATGGTTCCCGTGCGACGAATCTTCTTCTGCAGCTGCAGGACGCCGTAGACGAGCGCTTCGGCCGTCGGCGGACAGCCGGGCACATAGATGTCGACCGGGATGATGCGGTCGCAGCCGCGCACCACCGAATAGCTGAAATAGTAGTAGCCGCCGCCGTTGGCGCACGAGCCCATCGAGATGACGTAGCGGGGCTCGGGCATCTGGTCGAAGACCTTGCGCAGCGCCGGCGCCATCTTGTTGGTCAGCGTGCCCGCGACGATCATCACGTCGGATTGGCGCGGCGAGGCCCGGGCGGCGAAACCGAAGCGCTCGAGGTCGTAGCGCGGGGTAAGCGCCTGCATCATCTCTACCGCGCAGCAGGCGAGCCCGAACGTCATCGGCATCAACGAGCCGGTGCGCGCCCAGGTGATCAGCTCGTCCAGGCTGGTCGTGACGAATCCCTTGTCGGCCAGCTGGTTGGATACGCCGTCGAAGAAGGGATCGGCCTGGGTCGCGGGGGCGTCGGCTACTCCCATTCGAGCGCCCCTTTCCGCCACTCGTAGAAGAAGCCGACCGTGAGTACGGCCAGGAAGGTGATCATCGACCAGAACGCGAACACCTGGGTCGGGTGCGGCAGCCGCATCAGCGCCACGCCCCACGGGAACAGGAATGCGACTTCGAGGTCGAAGATGATGAAGAGGATCGAGACCAGGTAGAAGCGGACGTCGAACTTCATCCGCGCGTCATCGAAGGCGTTGAAGCCGCACTCGTAGGCCGAGTTCTTCTCCGGGTCCGGCGACGACGGCGCCAGCACCAGGGCCCCAATGGTGAAGGCGAGGCCAACCGCCGCGGCGATCGCGAAAAAGATCACGATCGGCAGGTACTGGAGCAGGAAGGCGTTCACCGGGGGAGCGGTCTCGCTGGTCGGACAAGCAAATGCACGAGTCGGCGGGGTATGTAGACCATGGGCGCCGGGGGTTCAAACGCGGCGGGGCTCGATGTGATCGAAGCTTGGCTGGACCTTGTGAAGATTGACAGTCGAAGCCGGCGCGACCTATGTCACGCGCCTTTCAGCGTCGGGCCCTTTCTGCGACAGTGGCACGGTTGAACGAGACGCGGGTGTAGCTCAGTTTGGTTAGAGCGCCGGCCTGTCACGCCGGAGGTCGCGGGTTCAAGTCCCGTCACTCGCGCCATGATCGATCCTCGAGCCGTGCGTCGTATGACTCGCCCCGCCGGCGCGAGACCGTCCTCGTCGGAACGCAACAAGCTCGGCTGAACCCGTGCTAGGATGGTCCCGCATCCTTGGGGGGAGCATCCATGAAACCTGTGACCATTCTCGCCGCCACAGCCCTCGCCGCGCTTGCAGCTTGCACGCCCAACACACCGGCGTCCAACGCATCCAGCGCCGCTAGCGCCGCTGGGCCAGCCGCCGCATCCAGCGCCGCAAACGCGCCGAGCGCGCAAGCGGGGCGCTGGGAGGGCACCGTGCTGGCCGGAGACAAGACCGCCGGCGACATCTTGCTTAAGGTGAACACCACGACCGGCGCGTCCTGGGTCTACTGCTGCGGCGCCACCGGCCTGCAGCAGATTGCCGACAGCACGCCTGTTCCGCCTGGCGACTACCACCTGCTTTCGTGGGTGTACGCAAATCCGGACGGCTCGACGAACTGGAACGTCTACCGGATCGACAACGCCACGGGGAAGGTCTGGATCATCTCCAGTCAGTCCCCGTTCCAGTGGAACGTTCAGAACTAGCGCCCGGCGGCGTTGCGCCTGCCATCCCGCGGGGCGGCAGGCGTTGTTCCGCGGCCGCCTTTGTGCGCCAGCGTCCGCGCCAGGGCTGAACTTTCCCGACCCTGACCCTTCGGCAACCACGGGGCGTCAGGCACGATCGCCGCGAAGGTAGGCCAACGGGAGCGGGGGCGGTGCGGCCAAGGCTGCTGGCGACATGGCTCGGCGTGCTGCTCGTCGCGCCCGTGCTGACTTGGCTCGGCGTCATCGCGTTCGAGCGCGGCATCGGGACCGACCTGTCCGTACGCTACGGCGGCCAAGTCTGGATCCCCATCGATGCCGGCACGCCATGGCTGGCAAAGTCGGTGAGACTGGCGTTGAGCCGCACGCCCCCGAACGCGACGCCCGGCGGCATGACCTGGCGGACCATCGCCCCCGGGTTCGAGGCGGCCGAGCTGCCGGTATTGGCGGGCGGAGGCGAGGTGGATCGCATCCTGCTCGCCCGCATTGATCCTGCCCGATACCGTTTCGTTGTGCGCAACGACCCGGCTGGGCGGCACAACCTGCAGCGCTGGATGCACGACCTGCACCCGGCGCTCGCCGTCAACGGCAGCTTCTACGGCCGGGACGGCCGGCCAGCGACGCCGGTGGTCAGCGATGGGATGCCGATAGGCCCCGCAGCGTACACGGCCCGGCAGGGCGCCTTCGTCTCATCACCCGCGATGACGGCCATCCACGACCTGGCGCACGAGGACTGGCGCGA
>DATGIN010000333.1:0-2713 GCA_035295705.1 Caulobacteraceae bacterium | reverse complement strand
GCGCCGCTGTCGAGGATGAACTCGCGCGCCAGCCGGTCGAGGTCGTCGGTGACGACGCCCGGCCGCACGTGCGGGGTCAGCATGTCGAGGCACTCGGCCGCGATGCGCCCGGCTTTGCGCATGCCTTCGAAGGCCTCCGCCCCATGCACCTTGATCGTCGAGGTGCGGCGGTTGGCCAGCATGGGATCGATGACGTCGGCGTCGGTCATGCGCTCAGTCGGGTCCTGGCGTTCGCGTCGCGCCACGGCATGGGCGCGCCGATGCGAACGCTGTCTGACGTTATGTGGCAACCATAGCACAAAACCTCAACGCCGCGGGCGGCGGCGTCGATCAGGCCGGCGGCGTACGAGGGATCGAGGTCGGCGGCGGCGGCGAAGTGATCGCAGTCGGTCCGCTGGATCACGAACAGCATCACCGCGCGGTTCCCCGCCTCGACCTCGCGCACGAGGTCGCCCAGGTGGCGAAGGCCGCGCGCGGTGACGCAATCGGGAAACTCGGCCAGCGTCCCGCCACGCTTCAGGTGGCAGTTCTTCACCTCGACGTAGCAATGCGGCCGGCCCGCCGACTCCAGGCGGAAGTCGACGCGGCTGGCGGCGCCATAGCGCACCTCGCGGCGGACGAGGTCATAGCCGGCGAGCTCGGGGATCGCGCCCGCAGCCAGCGCCTCGGCGACCAGGCGGTTCGGGGCCATGGCGTTGATGCCGACCAGGCCGCCGTCCACCTCGACCAGCTCCAGCGTGTGGGCGAGCTCGCGCTTGGGGTCGCCGGACCTCGACACCCACGCCGTCAGGCCGGGCTCGCCCAGGCCCAGCATGGCGCCGGGGTTCGGGCAGTGAGCGGTGATCGCCTCGCCGTCGTCCAGCATGACGTCGGCGAAGAACCGCTTGTAGCGGCTCACCAGGACGCCCTTCGCCATCGGTTGCGGCAGCAGCATGGGCGCCCTATGCCGTCGCGGGCGTTTGCGGTCCAGAGGCGAGGGCAGGAAAGCGAGGATGGACGACACCGGCCGCGTCACCTGCGCCGTCGTGATCATCGGCGACGAGATCCTCTCCGGCCGCACCCAGGACACCAACCTCAACTTCATCGCCCGCTATCTCGGGACCTACGGCGTCGACCTCGCCGAAGCGCGAGTCGTGCCCGATATCGAGGACGAGATCGTGGGCGCGCTGAACACGCTCCGCGCCCGCTACGACTACGTCATCACCACCGGGGGCATCGGTCCCACCCACGACGACATCACCGCCGACTCGGTGGCCAAGGCGTTCGGGGTCACGCTCTACGAGCACCCCGACATCATCGCCATGATGCAGGCCCGCTGGCAGGGCGAGCTCACGCCGGCCAGGCGGCGGATGGCGCGGGTGCCGACGGGGGGCGAGCTGGTCAAGAACCCGGTGCAGGGACCGCCCGGCTTCCAGATCGGCAACGTCTTCGTGCTGGCCGGGGTGCCGCAGATCATGCGCGGCATGATGGACGACGTCGCGCCCCGCATGCGGCCGGGCCGCGTCGTGGTCGCCCGCACCGTCAAGGTGGAAGGCACGGGCGAGGGCGTGATCGCAGCGCCTCTGGAAGCCATCGCCAAGGCGCACCCGGCGCTGTCGCTGGGCAGCTACCCCTTCTACAGCCAGGGAACCTATGGCGCGAACCTCGTCATTCGCGGCCGCGACGAGGCCGAGGTGGCGGCCACCGTGGACGAGCTGGTCGCGGCGCTCAAGGCCGCCAGCGTCGCCAACATCACGAGAGACCCGGTCGAGGCGCGCTGATGCTGGCGCTGACGCCCCCTGGCGATAAGCCCAGCGACTCAACGGTCTGGATCGACCTCCTGAAGCCGACCGACGCCGAGCGCCAGGCGGTCGAACAGCACTGCGGCTGCAAGCTTCCGACCCTGGCCGACCTCTCGGAGATCGAGCGCTCCAGCCAGCTCATCGCAGGGGACAAGCTGCTGCAGGTCGCCTGCCCGGCGGTCGCCGACGCCGACACCGACCATCCCAGCCTGTCGCATATCGGCATGATCCTGACGCCGAAGGTGCTGGTGACGGTGCGCTTTGCCGAGCTGAAGGGGTTCACCGCGGCGGCCGAGCAGGTGCATGCGAGCGAGAAGACGAGCGCGGTCGAGATCTTCACTCTTCTGCTCGAGGCGTTCGTCGACCGCCATGCCGACCTGCTCGAGCGCCTGCGCGAGCATCTGGACGAGCTGTCGCACGCCGTCTTCCGCGCCAGTCCCAGCGAGCGGGGCACCGTGGCGCGCTCGAACGAGCGGCTGCGCGCGATGCTGCGGCGGCTGGGCTCGGTGGGCGAGCGGCTGTCGCTGATCCGCGACTCGATGCTGGGGGTCGGACGCATCGCCGCCTTTGCGCCCGACGCCGCCAAGGGCTGGATGAAGCCGGCCTGGGCCGACCGCATCCGCGCCGTCGGCCTCGACATCGACTCGCTGAACCAGTTCGAGGAGCACCTCTCGAACAAGGTGCAGTTCCTGCTCGACGCCATCGTCGGCTTCATCGGCATCGAGCAGAACGACATCTTCAAGGTGCTGACGGTGTTCTCCATCGTCGGCATCTTCCCGACGCTGGTCGCCGGCTGGTACGGCATGAACTTCCACAACATGCCGGAATACGGCTGGGCCTACGGCTACCAGTTCGGGATCACGGCGATCGTGCTCTCGACCATCATCCCGCTCGTCTGGTTCAAGTGGCGCGGCTGGTGGTGAGCCGGCCCT
>DATGIN010000332.1:0-18135 GCA_035295705.1 Caulobacteraceae bacterium | reverse complement strand
CCGTCAATCGAGCCTCGCGTGGCGGCGTGTTATGAGCTAAGCCTCGCGCCCCGCGCGATGCGCCCGTAGCTCAGCTGGATAGAGCGTTGCCCTCCGAAGGCAGAGGTCACAGGTTCGAATCCTGTCGGGCGCGCCATTTTCATGAATGATTTCAACGCGCGGCCGGAAGTCTCGCCGGCAGCGTCGAGAAACGTCGAAAATGGGTGGAGTGGACGCGCATTTGGATCGACCCCCTGGCGCCAGATCTCCGCTCTGAACGAGCCTGTGTGCTTCGCGGTCGGCAGCGGCCGGGCTGGACAGGCGCGGGCTCGACAGTCAGGTCTCTACATCGCGTCTTCGGAACCCGCGTTTCGGCCCGAGGAGCTCCCGGAGGTGGTCAATGTCGCAGACGACAGCTGTAACCGCGGCGGCAGCCGCTCTGCTGCTCGCATTCGCGCCGCCAGGCAAAGCGCAGCCTCAGGGGCGGTCCTATGCCGTCGGCCCGCAGTACGATTCCACCCACGTCTACGTTTCGGCGACGGATCTGCGACCGTTCGCGAAGAGCTTCGTGGCTACTTTCGGGGGCAGTTTCGCGCCGCCGTCGATCGTGACGGTGACGCCTACGCCCAGCAAGGCGCTCTGGACCTTCGTCCAAACGCCGGCCGGGCCGCTGTCGGTGTTCGGTTTCACCACCGGAACGCCGTGGCCCTTCGGCGCGGAGCGCACCGGCTATTTGGTGACCGACCTGGACGCCGCGGTCGCGGCGGCACGCGCCGCCGGTGCTGACGTGTTGGTGGCGCCGTTTGCCGACCCCATCGGCCGCGACGCTGTCCTGGAATGGCCAGGCGGAGTCGGCATGCAACTCTACGTGCACACGAGGCCACCCTCCTCGCCGGCGTTAGCGGCTATTCCCGAGAGCCGCGTCTACCTGTCGCCGGACCGCGCGGACGCCTTCCTCAAGAGCTTCCTCGCGTTTTCGGGCGGGGAGGTGACCTCAAATGAACCGACGGCGCCGGGCGTCGAGATCGGCCGGCCTGGCGAGACGTATCGTCGGGTGCGGGTCGCGTCGGGCTTCGGCAAGATGGTGATCATGGTCACTGACGGCCATCTGCCTTGGCCTTACGGACGTGAGGTCACCGGCTATGAGGTCACGGATCTCAACGCCACGCTCAGCAAGGCTACCGGTGCTGGCGCCCGCATAGTGGTGGCGCCCTTCGGCTCCGACCGCCGGAGGTCAACGATCGTGCAGTTTCCTGGCGGTTACCTCGCTGAGATCCACGCGCTGTGCGGCGAGACCGGCCCGTGCTGAGCGTCGCGGCTGCGCGTCACCCTCTCCCTGACTTCGCTGAATCCATTGCAACTTCCGGGGGTAGGTTGTCGCGTTCGCCGGCTCGCGACGGCCGTCAGGGCTCCAGCAGCAGAGCCCGCGCCTCCGCCATGGTCCGCGCGGCGGCGGCGCCCGATGTCGTCTTTCCCCCCTTAGCGACCATCCTAGAGTCCGCTTTCGGGCAAGCGCGCCTCAATGACCGCCGTTGGCGCATCGCTGCCATCCTGAAGGTCGGCTTTCCGACCGAGAGCCCCGGTCGGCTGCGACGTTAAGCGGAGTCGGGGCAGGTTCCTGACGCAAAGCGTCGAACAACCTCGGCCGCGATCCGGTCGATATGGACGGGACGTGTCGTATCGACGGAAATCAACTCTCCCACCCCCATCGGCCGATCGAACTCAGCAAACGTCTCGTCGTCCATGAGACGCCATGGATGCGCTGGATGGACGCCGGCGGCTCCGCGCGCCTTGAAACGGCGGATCGCTTCCGGAATCGGACACGCGCAATGGACTTCAACGACTTGGCCGCGCAGGCCCGCTAGACGCGCCCTCTCATAGTCGCTGCGCGGCCGGAAGTTGGCCTCGATGATGACCTGCGGGCAACGGGCGGCGAGCGCCCACAGCGTCTCCATTGCGCCGGCGCCGAAACGGCGGGACTCCTCCAGGCTGTCGCCAACGCCGCCCATGGAGTCGAATAGTGTCTCCTTGATGTGGTCTTTGGTGATCAGAGGCCAGGACAGACGTTCGGCCAAGGGCAACGCCAGGGTGGTCTTCCCCGCGCCGGGCGCACCGCTGATCAGGACGATCTTGCGCGCCGGACAGGATGCGGCGGATTGTTCGCGCTCGACCATTTGGCGTTCCAGCCGTGGGCCGCATGCCCGCGCTAGCCTGCTCGACCTCGGCTGCGAGGGTCAAGCTTAGCCCGGCTCGCCGAGGCGCGGAGCGAACACGGGTGGCCAAATCCGAGCTGACGTCGGATTCTGGTGTTCTCGCCGCCGTCGCGGACCTGCAAGGTTTGCCTTTCGATGACCACGCCTCCACCCGACAAGCCGCCAGTCGCCTTTATCGGCCTTGGCAAGATGGGCCACGCGATGGCCGCGAACGTCCAACGGGCGGGCTATCCGCTAGTGGTCTGGAACCGCTCCGCGGGAAAGGCCGAGCCCTTCCGCGCGGCCGGCGCCACGGTGGCCGTCACGGCTGCCGCAGCCGCGCAGGGCGCGGACATCGTGATCTCCAGCATGGCGGACGACGCCTCGCTGAAGGCTGTCGTGACCGGGCCTGACGGCATCTTGAGCGGCCTGCGCCCCGGCGCGATCCACGTCGGCACGAGCACCGTCTCGCCCGATCTCTCGGACGAGCTTGCCGGTCTGCACGCAGCGGCCGGCGGTCGCTACATCGCCGGACCGGTTGTCGGTCGCGTGCCGGCGGCCGAGGCGGCTGAGCTCGTGACCTTCCTCGCCGGCGACGCCGACGCGATCGAGGCCGCGCGCCCGGTGATCGCCACCTATGCGCCGCGGATGGTCGTCGTCGGCCAGCGTCAGCGGCTGGCGGGCGTCGCCAAGTTGATCGCAAACTTCCTCCAGGTCTCGGCCATCGACCTGATGGGCCAGTCCCTGGCCCTTGCCGAGCGGTCGGGCCTGCCGCCGGACCTTGCCCCGCAGCTGCTGGCCGCCTTCTTCGGCAACCCGGGGACGCGGGAATACATCGCCAAGATCGGCCAGCGCGACTTCGACGACGTCGGCTTCACGGCGGCCGGCGGGCTGAAGGACGTCACGCTCATGATCAGCGCCGCCGACGAGGCAGGCTTGCGGCTATCGAGCGCCGAAGCGGTGCGCGCCAAGCTGGAGGCGGCCGTCGAGCGCGGCTGGCGCGACAAGGACTGGAGCTGTCTCACCGAAATCGACCGCGGCTGACCGCGATCCACGAGTTTTGCGCGCTTCCGGGAGGCGGGGGCGCCGGCTTAGGGCCGGGAACCGAGCGCAACCGGTCAGCGGGCCGAGTGGTCCAAGAGCTCGATCAGCTCGGCGGCCTTTCGGCGCTGTTCGGCCTGGTCGCCGCTGGTGATGGCCGATTCGATGCAGTGGTCGAGGTGGCCTTTGAGGATCGCGCTTTCGACCTTCGAAAGCGCCGCGCGCACGGCGCGGATCTGGGTCATGACGTCTATGCAGTAGCGGCCCTCTTCCACCATCCGGGCCACGCCGCGCACCTGGCCCTCGATGCGGGCGAGCCGGTTGAGCAGCTTGGATTGATCGGCCACGCGCTATCTCCTGAAACACTGTCGGCCATACCCCCATAGCGTATCGCGAGAATACGGGCTAGGGGTATGTCCGATGGCCAGGCCCGAACACGATCACACCGCCCACCGCGACCCGGTCTGCGGAATGACCGTCGACCCGGCCAAGAGTCCCCACCAGGCCGCGCACGCCGGTCAGACGTTCCACTTCTGCGGAGCCGGGTGCCGGGCGAAGTTCATCGCCGACCCGGACAAGTACCTAAGCCCCCACGGGCCGCCGCCCGCTGCGGCGGAGGGCGCGCTCTGCACCTGCCCCATGCATCCGGAGGTGCGCCAAGTGGGTCCCGGCGCCTGCCCAATCTGCGGCATGGCGCTCGAGCCGGTGGTGATCACCGCCGCCTCCGGTGCGGATCCTGAGCTCGTCGACATGCGCCGTCGATTCTGGATCGGGCTCGCCCTCGCCTTGCCGGTGCTGGTCCTCGATATGGGCGGCGGCCTGATCCCGCTGGGGGCGAGAGCGAACCACTGGCTGCAGTTCGCACTGGCCGCGCCGGTCGTGATCGCCGCCGGCTGGCCGCTTCTCCAGCGCGGCTGGTCGTCGTTCGCCTCCCGCCGACTCAACATGTTCAGCCTGATCGCGCTCGGAGTAAGCGTCGCTCTGATCGACAGCGCATTCGCGCTCGTCGCGCCCGGCCTCTTCCCCGCCGCTTTCCGCGAGGCGGACGGAAGCGTGCCGGTCTACTTCGAGGCCGCGGCGACCATCACCGTGCTAGTCCTCTTCGGCCAGGTGCTGGAGCTTCGCGCCCGCGCCGCCACCTCCGGCGCGATCCGGGCGCTGCTCGATCTCGCGCCGAGGACCGCCATCCGGATGCGGGACAAGGGCGCCGACGAGACCGTTGGGCTCGACCAGGTGCAGGTCGGCGATCGCCTGCGCGTGCGACCGGGCGAGGCGGTCCCTGTCGATGGACGGGTGCTGAACGGCCGGAGCGAGATCGACGAGTCGCTGGTCACCGGGGAATCGATGCCGACCGCCCGCGGCCCGGGCGATGCGGTGATCGGCGGGACCGTCAACGGCGGTGGATCCTTCGTGATGCAGGCGGAGAAGGTCGGGAGCGACACCCTGGTCGCCCGCATCGTCCGCTTGGTCGCCGAGGCGCAGCGCAGCCGCGCGCCGATCCAGCGCCTCGCCGACCGGGTCGCCGCTGGGTTCACGCCGGCGGTGATCGGCGTCGCCGCCCTGGCCGCGATCGTCTGGGCGCTGGCGGGACCCCAACCCCGGCTCGCCTACGCGCTGAGCGTCGCCGTCTCGGTGCTGATCATCGCCTGTCCCTGCGCGCTCGGGCTGGCCACGCCGATGGCGATCATGGTCGGCGTCGGGCGCGGCGCGCGGGCGGGCGTGCTGATCAAGAACGCCGAAGCGGTGGAGCGCTTCGAGCACGTCGACACGCTGGTCGTCGACAAGACCGGCACTCTCACCGAAGGCCGCCCGGCCGTGACGATCGTCAAGGCGGCGACCGGCCTCGGCGCCGACGAGCTGCTGCGCCTCGCCGCAAGCCTCGAGCGCGACAGCGAGCACCCGCTGGGGGCGGCGATCGTGCGCGCCGCCGCCGACCGCGGCATTGCGCTGTCGGAGCCAAGCGACTTCGCCGCCGCCATCGGCCTTGGCGTAAGCGGCCTCGTCGACGGGCGCCGGGTGGCGATCGGGTCCGCTGGGCTGATGGCGACGCAGGGCGTCGCCACGGAGACGCTGGCGGACGACGCCGAGGCGATGCGGCGCGAGGGCGCCAGCGCGGTGTTCGCGGCGGTGGACGGGCGTCTCGCCGGGCTCTTCGCCGTCGCCGACCCGATCCGGCCCTCGACGCGCGAAGCGGTGCGTGCGCTGCGCGCCGACGGCGTGCGGCTGGTGATGCTGAGCGGCGACAACCGCACCACCGCGGTCGCGATCGCCGCCGAGCTCGCCATCGGCCAGGTGCAGGCGGAGGTCAGGCCGCAGGACAAGGCAGAGGTGGTCGCGCGCCTGCGCCGCGAGGGCCGCATCGTCGCCATGGCCGGCGACGGGGTGAACGACGCCCCGGCGCTGGCCGCGGCGGACATCGGCGTGGCGATGGGCTCCGGCGCCGACGTGGCGATCGAGACCGCCCAGGTCACGCTGCTGAACGGCGACCTGGGCGCCCTCGTGCGGGCGAGGCGGCTCTCGCGCGCCGTGATGCGCAATGTGCGGCAGAACCTGGGGTTCGCCTTTGCCTACAATATCCTGGGCGTGCCGATCGCGGCCGGGGCGCTCTACCCCGTTTCGGGCATCCTTCTGTCGCCGCAGATCGCTGCGGCGGCGATGGCGCTCTCGTCGGTGAGCGTGATCACCAATGCGCTGCGGCTTCGCGCCGTGAAGCTCTGACGCGACGGCGCCCTTCCCCTCGGAGCGGTAGACGTACTAGCTCGCGCCATCCAGCCCCGCGGAGGAGGCCCATGAACGCCCCGACCACCCTCGATGCCGAAGTGCTCTACGCCGTCGACAACGGCGTCGCGACGATCACGCTCAACCGGCCGGAGCGGATGAACACCATCTCGCGCGCCATGCTCGGCCAGTTGACCGATCACCTGCTGGCCGCCGATGCGGATCCGGACGTGCGGGTGGTGATCCTGACCGGGACCGGCCGCGCCTTCTGCGCCGGGCTGGACCTCACCGAGGCGACGGGCGAGCGGCAGGGCGGAATCTCCAACAGCTCGCAGCTGGCGGTGACGCTCGATCTGCGCTCGACCCCGCCGACCGTGCTGCACGAGATGGACACGCCGGTGATCTGCGCGCTGAACGGCTCGGCGGCCGGCTACGGCATGGACACCGCGCTCGGCTGCGATATCCGGCTGATGGCCAGGAGCGCCAAGATGGCGGCCGCCTTCACCAAGCGCGGGGTCGTGCCGGAGTCGGGCGGCACGTGGCTGCTGCCGCGGCTGATCGGCTGGTCGAAAGCCGCCGAGCTGATCTTCACCGGCCGCACGCTCTCGGCCGAGCAGACGGTGGCGCTCGGCCTGGCCTCGGAGGTCGTCGAAGACGAGGCTCTGATGCGCCGCGCGCGCGAGATCGCAGACGAGATCGCCGCGTGTGCGCCGCTGGCAGTGCAGGCGTCGAAGCGGATGATGCGCATGGGGATGAACGAGACCTTCAACGACCATGTCCATCACGTCTTCCTGCAGCTCTTGCCGCTGTTCCGCAGCGAGGACGCGCGCGAGGGCATGCGCGCCTTCATGGAAAAGCGGCCGGCGAAGTTCCAGGGACGCTAGTGGCCGCGGTCAGCCTGCGGCAGGCGACGGCCGCCGACGCCGGGGCCATTCGTGACCTGACCCGCGAGGCCTACGCAAAGTGGGTCAAGGTGGTCGGACGAGAACCGCTGCCGATGACGGTGGACTACGCCGAGGCGGTTCGGTGGCATCGCTTCGATTTGCTGTTCGAAGGCGGGGCGCTGGCGGCGCTGATCGAGACGCTTCCTCAGGGCGACGAGCTCCTGATCGAGAACGTCGCCGTCCGCCCGGCCTTCCAGAAGCGCGGCTACGGCGTCCGGCTGTTGAAGCTGGCGGAAGCGCTGGCCGCCGAGGGCGGCCCGACGGGCACGCGCCTCTACACCAACGCATTGTTCGCCGAGAATATCCGCCTCTACCTGGCGCTGGGCTACACGATCGAGCGCGAGGAAACCCTGGGCGGCCGCACCACCGTCCACATGGTCAAGCCGCTGCAGCGTTGAGGCGGAAGCGCAGCCGCCGGCTTTGTCGCGTCGCCTCTCTGGCGTAAGCGGAATGCAGGAGGAGCAATCTGATGCAGGACATCGCGGGCAAGACGGCGTTCATCACCGGCGCGGCGTCCGGGATCGGGCTCGGGGTGTCGACCGCTCTCGCCCAGGCCGGCGTCAAGGTGATGATGTGCGACATCGAGCAGACGGCGCTCGACGCGGCGGTCGCGCAGCTGAAGCAGACGAACGCCGACGTCGCCGGCGTGATCGCGGACGTCTCGTTGAAGGCCGAGCTGGAGGCGGCGGCGGCGAAGACCCTCGAGCGCTACGGCGCCGTGCATATCCTGCACAACAACGCCGGCGTCGGCGGCAGCGGCTCTTACGGCGCCTGGAACGATGCAGGCTGGAGCTGGACCATCGGCGTGAACCTGATGGCGGTGGTCTGGGGCTTCGAGATCTTCGGGCCGCTGATCGAGCAGGCGGGCGGCGGGCACATCGTCTCGACCGCCTCGATCGCCGGCCTGATCTCCGGCAGCGGCAACGCCTACAACGTCACCAAGTACGGCGTCGTCGCGCTCTCGGAGGGCCTGCGCGTCGAGCTTGCGCCGCGCGGCATCGGCGTTTCCGTGCTGTGCCCAGGCTTCATCCGCACCAACATCACGACCTCGGGGCGCAACCTGCCGGAGCGTTTCAAGGAGGCGGCGGTCGTCCGCATGGCGTCCGCGGGCCAGCCGTCGCAATGGTTGGGCAACGTTCGCGAGCGCGTGGCGAGCGGGATCGATCCGCTGTACGTCGGCGAGCTGGCGCGCGAGGGGATCGAGAACGACTGGCCCTACATCTTCACCGACAACGAGTTCGAGCCGGCTATCACGGCGCGGTTTCAGAACATCAAGGCCGGGTTCGACCGCGTGCGCGACAGAGAGCCGCGACACTGACCTAGGACCTGCGGCGGGGCGAGGCGCTTGAAATGAAGGATCTGGCCGGAAAGACGGCCTTCGTGACCGGCGCGGCGTCGGGGATCGGGCTCGGCGTCTCGACCGCGCTGGCGCAGGCTGGCGTCAAGGTGATGATGTGCGACATCGAGCAGGCCGCGCTCGATGCGGCGGTCGCGAAGCTGAAGCAGACGAACGCCGACGTCGACGGCGTCCTCGCGGACGTCTCGCTGAAGGCCGAGCTGCAGGCCGCGGCGGACAAGACCCTGGAGCGCTACGGCGCCGTTCATATCGTTCACAACAACGCCGGCGTCGGCGGCGGCGGCGGTTACGGGACCTGGACCGACGCCAGCTGGAGCTGGACGCTGGGCGTCAACCTGATGGCGGTGGTGTGGGGCGTCGAGATCTTCGGGCCGCTGATCGAGCGGGCGGGCGGCGGCCAGATCGTCAACACCGCCTCCGTCGCTGGCCTGATGTCGTTCAACGGCGCGGCCTACAACGTCTCCAAGTACGGGGTGGTCGCGCTGTCGGAAGGCTTGCGCAACGAGCTCGCGCCGCGCGGCATCGGCGTCTCGGTGCTCTGTCCCGGCATCATCAACACCAAGATCGCCGAGTCCGTGCGCAACCTGCCTGACCGGTTCGCCGACCCGGCGGCGGCCGACAAGTCGACCGGCGAGGTCGCCGCGTGGCTGAAGAACCTCACGCCCCGGCTCGAGGCGGGCATCGACCCGAGCTACGTCGGAGAGCTGGTGCGCGAAGGCATCGAGAACGACTGGCCGTACATCTTCACCGATACCGAGTTCGAGCCGGTGATCACGATGCGCTTCGCCAACATCAAAGCCGGTTTCGACCGCGTGCGGCAGCGGGAGCCCCGCCGCTAGGTCAGGGAGATAGGCGTCCTCGACCTCTTGCCGGCCGCAGCCTCTCAGGCCGGCGCCTCGGCGCCCGACACCGTCGCGCTGAAGACGCCGAGGTCGGCCATGCGCTGGATGTCGGCCGCCCGCGAGAGGCCCCACGGGCCGACGCGCAGGCCGAGCTCTTGCGCCTCGGCGATACGCTCGGGCGTGACGTCGTTGTAACGGGGCGACCACTCGACACCGCCGTGCGCCTTGACCGCCACCAGGTCGGAGCCGCCGCAGTCGCTGGGCTCGCAGCCGTCGAACCATGCCGGCAGCGCCCAGTGCTCGTCGCCCCGGCGGGTGTGCCAGACCGTAAGATGGGCGGTCTCGATCGCAGGGACGCGCTCGCGGGCGAGGCGAAGGACGCGCCAGTCGAAGGCGATGATCTTCGCGCGGTCGAGCCAGGAGGCGGCGTCGAGGTCACGCAGAACGGCGTCGACCACCAGCTCAGGCTCCGGCGCGTCGGCGGACGCGACCGGATCGGTCTTGATCTCGACATAGATCCAGCGTTTCGGCCCCTCCGCTGCGGCGAGGACGTCCAGGAGCTCGGGAAGCGTAGGCACGGCCACGCCGTCCATCTGCTCTCGCCTGGGATAGCGCGCCTCGACGGCTGAGCCGGGGCGCGAGCGGCCGACGTCGTAGCGCCGCACCTCGGCCAGCGTCAGCGTCTTGATCGGCGGCGAGGGCGCGACGATCCACTCGCCGGCGAGCCGCGTCTGGTCCGCGGTCAGGCGGTAGTCATGGTGCGCAACGACGACGCCGTCGGCCGTCAGCTGGACGTCGATCTCGATCCCGTCAAACGGCGCCGCCATGCAGCGCTGCGCGCCTTCGCGGGTGTTCTCGGGCCAGAGGCCGTAGCCGGTCGCGCCGGCGATCAGGAGCGGCTGGTTGCGAGCCATTGCGCCAGACAAGCACGGCTGTGGGACCGGCGCCACGGCGGCCGCTCAGCAAAACCCTGAGCATGCTCCGTGGGCGGCGACACTCGCCCCGACAGGCGCCGCCGGCGCCGCTTGGAGCACCCGCGAATGGCGCCTTCCGCAGGACCATCCTGGCCCGAAGACGATTCGAACCTCGACCCGACCGACGTCCCCGACGACGAGCTCGACCTGCTGGGGTCCGGATCGAGCTGGCCGCAGAGCCCGGACGGCAGCCCCTGGACCGTCGGCGCGACCACGGACTCTGACGGCTGGCCGCACCCGCCGATCTTTCCCGAGGACGTCAACGACATCCGCGCGCTGGGGCTCGACAACTGGTCGCGGCTCTACCGCCTGATCCACCTCCCGACGTCGCCAGACGACATGGACGACGGCGACATGGCTTTGGGCGCGTTCGACTCCGAGACGGCCGATGCGCCGGCGGCGAGCGATGAGCCGAGCGCGCCTCCGCTCGACCCGCCGCCCGCGCCTTCCCTGGCGGCGAGCGCGCAGCCCGTCACCCCCTTCGAATCCGTCGATCCGGCTGCGACCGTTTCATCGCCCGCCGGGATCGCGCTGGACCCCCAGCTCGCGTACCAAGCGACGGCGCGGCGGCCGGGCCAATCCGCTCGGCCGGCGCCGCAGGCGCAAGCCCCCTACCCGCCCTACCCGGAACTGTTCCGGCCGTACGACCCGGAGGCGGACCCCAACCGCGTCCATCATGCATTGGACGCGCGGCCGCCGTCGCGTCCGACCCCCGCCGAGACGTTCAATCGGCTGGCTCAGCAGGGGTTTCCGCTTCCGACCCACTTCGATCCATACGCGCAACACGCCGGCCACGACGAAAACGCAGACTGGTACGCCGAGCGGCCCGCCGCCGAACAACACTGGGCCGACCAAGTCGACGACACCGGCGCGATGGTGGCGACCGCCGTCGCCGGCGCGCTCGGCGCGGACGAGGAGGACCAGATCAAGGCTGCCGACCTGGGCGAGGGCCTGGAAGGCGCGCTTCTAGGGGCTGGCGGCCTTCGCGGTGCGCCGCCGGATGCGCCCGGAGTGGCGGCGCCGGATCTGCCTGGAGCCCCCGCGCCGGACTTCGACGGGGCCAAGCCGCGTCCGACCAGCCCGATCTATGTTCGGGAAGACCTGTCAGGCGCCCTTGCGCCGTACGGCGGCCAGAGCGTCTCCATGCAGCGCTACGGCGCCCGCCAGCAGGAGCACCGGCGCGCCTACCCTGATGCGAACTTCCACTTCGGCATCGCCGACTGGGCCGAGCCGGGGATCCGGCAGGACATCGCCGAGCATCAGTTCATCCAGTGGATGACAAGGAACCGAAAGGCGAGCCGGTCGAGCGCCGTCTCGAACCAGCGGGACCCGATGGGGCCACGCAGACGACCGCTTTACGGAATGCCTGACCCTAAGGATTAGCGGCCGCCGACCGCTTGGCGCCAAGGGCCATGCCCTCCAGCTGCCCGGCCAGCCGGAACAGCGTCGCCTCGTCGCCCAGCCTGGCGGCGAACTGTATCCCGACCGGGAGGCCATCTTCGGTCCAGGCGAGCGGGACGCTCATCGCCGGCATGCCGGAGTGGTTGAAGGGCTGGGTGTTGGGCATGAAGGCGGCGAACGTGCGGTAGTACGCCGCCGCATCGGTCGAGGTGGAGCTGAGCTCGCCGATCTTGAGCGGCGGGCGGCCCAGCGTGGAGGTCATCAGCACGTCATAGCCCTGCATGAACGCGCCCAGCGTGCGGCCGAAACGGTGCAGGAACGCCACCGCGCGGGCGAACTCCTCGCTCGAGTGGCTGCAGCCTTGGCGGTAGAGCCGCCAGGTGAGCGCCTCGACCTCGTCTTCGGCCACGGGACGCCCGCGACGCTCGGCTTCGGTGTCGACGTAGACGGCGGTCGCGGTCGAGACGATCACGCCGCCGGCGGCGGACGCCATGCCGAACTCGAACGGCAGGTCGACCGGCTCGACGTCGTGACCGAGCGAGACGAGCAGCTTGGCCGCATCGTCCACCGCCCAGCTGACTTCGGTCTCCGGCAGGCCGGTGAGCATCGCTCCGCGATTGAACGCTATGCGGAGCTTGCCCGGGTCGCGGCCGACCTCCGCGGCGAAGGGCCGCTCGGGCGGGCTCAGGAAATAGGGATCGCCGGGCTGCGGCCGGCAGCTGATGTCGAGCAGCGCGGCTGAGTCGCGTACCGAGCGGCTGACGACATGCAGCGCCGACATTCCGCCCCAACCCTCGCCGACCGGGGCGTTCGACACGCGGCCGCGGCTGGGCTTCAGCCCAAAGAGGCCGGTGCAGGAGGCTGGGATGCGGATCGACCCGCCTCCGTCGCTGGCCTGCGCGGCCGGCACGATGCCGGCGGCGACCGCGGCTGCCGAGCCGCCCGAGGAGCCGCCGGGCGTGCGGTCGAGGGCCCACGGGTTGCGGGTGGGGCCGAATGCGGAAGGCTCGGTCACCGGCTGCAGGCCGAATTCGGGCGTGTTGGTCTTGCCGAAGATCACCAGGCCGGCGGCCTTGTACGCGGCGACGAGGGCGCTGTCGGCGACAGCCGGGGGAACGGCGGCCCAGAGCGCCGAGCCGCCCTGCGTACGCACGCCTTCGAGCTGGGTCGAGAGGTCTTTCAGCAAGAACGGCACGCCGCGGAACGGACCCTCGGGCAGTCCGGCTTCGACCGCGGCGAGGGCGTGGAGGGACAGGTCGAGGATAACGGCGTTGAGCTTTGGATTGACCTCGGCCATGCGCGCCGTGGCCGCCTCCAGCAGCTCGCCTGGGGACACCTCTCGCCTGGCGACCAGCTCGGCTAGGCCGACGGCGTCGTAGGCCAGATACTCGGCCTGTCGCATTGGCCTACGCGATCGCTTCGGCGGCGAGCCGGGCATGCACCTTGTCGAGGGCTCTCGAGAGCGCGTCGAACAGCGTGTCGATCTGTTCGTCGGTGATGATCAGCGGCGGGCAGATGGCGACGGCGTCGCGGATGGCGCGCAGGATGACGCCTTCTTCGAGCGTCGCGCTCTGCACGGCGACGCCGACGGCCTGGGCCGCGTCGAACGGCGTGCGGGCGGACTTGTCGCGGACCACCTCGACCGCGCCGACCAGCCCGACGCCGCGCGCTTCGCCGACCAGCGGGTGATCGCCGAGCGCCTTCAGCCGCGCCTGGAAGTGCGGGATGACGCTGCGCACATGCCCGAGGATGTCGCGCTCCTCGTAGATCTTCAGCGTCTCGAGCGCGACGGCGGACGAGACCGGATGGCCGGCGTAGGTGAAGCCGTGGCCGAACGTCCCGAGCTTCTTGCTTTCGTCCAGCATGGCGGCGTGGATCTTGTCCGACACCAGCGTCGCCGAGATCGGCAGGTAAGAGGCCGACAGGGCCTTGGCGCAGGTCAGCATGTCGGGGCGGATGCCGAAGGTCTCGCAGCCCCACATGGCGCCGGTGCGGCCGAAGCCGCAGATGACCTCGTCGGCGACGAAGAGGATGTCGTGCTTTGCGAGGACCGCCTGCACCCGCTCGAAATATCCCTTCGGCGGGACGATGACGCCGCCGGCGCCCATGACCGGCTCGGCGAAGAAGGCACCGATGGTGTCGGGGCCCTCGCGCTCGATCAGGGCCTCCAGATTGCCGACGATGCGGTCGAGGAACGCCGCCTCGCTTTCGCCGGGCTCGGCGTGGTGGAAGTGGCTGGGGCAATCGGTGTGCAGGAAGCGCGCGATCGGCAGATCGAAGTCGTTGTGGTTGGGCGCAAGGCCGGTAAGGCTGGCCGAGGCCACGGTCACGCCGTGATAGGCGCGGTTGCGCGAGATGAGCTTCTTCTTCTCCGGCTTGCCGATGGCGTTGTGGTAGTACCAGACCAGCTTGATCGCCTGGTCGTTCGCTTCCGAGCCGGAGTTGGCGAACAGCGCCTTCGAAAGCCCCTTGGGCGCGATCGACAGCAGCTTCTCGGCCAGGTCGATGGCCGGCTCGTTAGAGCGCCCGCCGAAGATCTGCGAGTAGGGCAGCCGCTGCATCTGACGCGTGGCGGCGGCGACGAGCCTGGGCTCCGAGAAGCCCAGCGAGGCGCTCCAAAGTCCGGCGAGCCCCTCGAGATAGCGCTTGCCGCTGTCGTCGAAGACGTAGCAGCCGTCGCCGGAGCTGATCACGAACGGCCCGACCTCCCGATGGCGGTCGAGGTTGGTGTAGGGATGAATCAGGTTCGCGATGTCGCGGGCGGCGGTCGAATTGGGCAGTGCGGTCATGACTGGACTTGCCTCGGCTGCTGGCCGATGGGTTTTGGCTGAAACCGCTCAGTCGATAAAGGGCGCTCGCGTGCGCAGAGCCGTTCGATGATCAAGCTGGTCTACGCGATCGCGCGGCGCGCCGACGTCCCGTTGGGCGACTTCTACGACTATTGGCTGAGGTCGCACGGTCCGCGGGTGAAGGGCCATGCCGAGGCGATCGGCGCGAAGCGCTACGTCCAGAGCCACACACTCGACACGCCGGCGAACGAGGCGATGCGGGAAAGCCGCGGCATGCTGCCGCCGCTGCCGGGCATCACCGAAGTGTGGTGGGACTCGCTGGCCGACTTCCAGCAGGCGCTCTCCGATCCGAGAGGTCAAGCGGCGATGGCGGACCTGGCCGAGGACGAGGCGAAGTTCATCGACACGGCGAACTCGCAGATCTTCCTGACCCGCGAGCACCCGATCTTCGACTTCGCCGGCGGAGCGAAGCTTGGACCCGATGTGGGAAAGGTGACCTATCTGCTCACCCGCCGCGATGGGATGACCGTCGAGGATTGCCATGCGACCTGGCTCGCCGACCATGGGCCGCTGGTGGCGAGCTTTGCGCGCGCCTCGCGCATGGCCCGCTACGTCCAGAGCCACACGATCGCGCCTGAGATCAACGCCACGATCGGGACGAGCCGCGGGCTGGCGGCGCCGCTGGACGGCATCACCGAGGTCTGGATCAAGCCCGGCGACGAGGCGTCGCCTGATCCGCAAACCGCCCGCCGCGCCGGCCCCGCGCTCATCGAAGACGAGCGCCGGTTCGTCGAGATGGGCCGCTCGCGTTGCTTCATCACCCGCGAGCACGAGATCTTCGACCGCCGGGCGAGCGCGTGAGGCTCATCCATGCGCGTGCCTGACGAAAAGCTGGCCGAAGTCTGGGACCGCGGCTTCACCATCGTCGAGGGGTTCCTCGACAAGGCGACCCTGGCGGCCGCCCGGAAAGCCCTGTGGACCGTCTATCCGCGCCCGAAGGACTACTTCGCCGACCCGTCGAAGCACCCCGAGCTGGCCGACAGCCAATTCTCCGGCGTCAAGATCTTCCCCTACGCCGCGTGGGCGCTGAATCGCATTCCGGTCTACCCCGACCTCACCGACGCCGCCGAGCGGCTGCTCGGTTCGACCGACATCGAAATCTACAAGATCGAGCTCTGGGCGAAGTACTCGGGCGCGGTGGACTACGACCAGCCGCTTCACCGCGACTTCGGCAACCACACCCTGGTCGTGCCGCGCGCCGACCGCGTTCACACGCAGATGACCACCTTCATCCTGCTCTCGGACGTGACCGAAAAGGATGGCCCGACCAAGCTGGTCCCGCTGGAGTACACGAGGGACATCCCGCTGGCGCCGGGGAGGCGCTTGCCGATGGGCGACCTGGCCGAGCATGAGGTGCCGGTGGTCGGACCTGCGGGCACGCTGATGATCTACAAGACCGACGTCTTTCACCGCGGCTCGAACTTCACGGCGCCGGGCCGCTCGAGGTTCGCCATGCTGGTCGACATGACCCAGCGCGGCTGGCGCTGGAACGGCAAGATGAGCTGGCCCCACCACGCCGGCAACATGAACATGGTCGACGCCATGGTCCGGATGACCCCCCGCCAGCGCGACCTGTTCGGCTGGCCGCCGCCCGGCAGCGAGTATTGGAACGCCCAGACCCTGCGCGACGTGGCGGCGCGGTATCCCGGCATGGACATGAGCCCATACGAGACCGCCGCTGCGGCGACCTTGCGCGCGGGCGCCTAGCCGATGCGCGTCGCGGCCAGGCGCTCCGCGTCGACCGTGTAGCCCAGGCCCGGGGCGTCCGAGAGCTCGACCCAACCGTCGGTCGCGGCCAGCGGCTCGGCCATCATGAAGTCGCGCCGATCCAGGCTCCACTGCGGCGGGTCGTAGGGAAACTCGAGGTACGGAGCGCAGCCGAGCCCGGCGACCAGGTGGGCGTTGGCGGCGAGCCCCATGCCGTTGGTCCAGGTGTGCGGCGTGAAGACGACGCCGTGCGCCTCGGCCAGCCCGGCGACTTTGCGCAGGCCCGTGATCCCGCCAACCAGCGCTGCGTCCGGCTGCAGCACGTCGAGGCAACGGCGCTCGACGAGATCGCGGAACGCCGACAGCTCCCGCGTCATCTCTCCGCCGGCGATGCGCAGCGCGGTCGCATCACGAAGCGCGGACATCCCGGCGTAGTCCGCGCGGTCCAGCGGCTCCTCCATCCAATAGACGCCGAGCGGCTCGAGCGCGCGCGCGACCTCGAGCGCCTGCGCGAGCGTCCACGGCGGTTCGACGTCCCAGGGCATGCGCCAGCCCTGATTGCAGTCGACCATGAGCTCGAGGCGACCGCCCACCCGTGCGCGGACCGCTTCCAGCGCGCGCACGTCGTCGCGCCAGTCGCCCCTGTGGAAGCGGATCTTGAGCGCCGCAAAGCCTTCGCCGAGGTAGCGCTCGGCTGCATCCGCCATCGCCTGCGGCTCGCGCAGCACGCCGGATGACGCGTAGGCGCGCACGCGGTTGCCGGCCCCGCCCAGCAGCTGCCAGCAAGGCTGGCCTGAGAGCTTGCCGATCAGGTCCCAGAGCGCCAGATCGAGCGGCCAGCAACGGCCATAGTGGAAGGCGATGTGTTCGAGCACGGTCGCGTGCCGCTCGACCGCGAACGGGTCCTGCCCGGCGAAGAGATCTTCGTGCCCGGCGAACCCCAGCATCCGGTCGCCGCTGCCGTAGCCGGCGACGCCGTCCTCGGTCGTGACCTTGACCAGGGTCGCGTCGAACTGGCGACGCGGCGCGGAGTCCCAGCTGGCGTTGAACGGCGGGTCTAGCATCAGCCGATGGTGGCTGATCTCGATCGCCGCGATCTTGTGGTCGCTCACGCCTTCGCTGGGGTGAAGAACGGGTTTTGCACGTCGGCCAGGCCAGCACGAAGGTCGTGGAAGGCCGGCCAGTCCGCTTCCATGGCGCGCTCGGCGGCGGTGGCGGTCGCCACGCGGTTGTTCGCGTAGACGGCCTGCGGGTCGTCGGCGTTCCAGTCGATCCACACGAGGGCGATGGCGACCCACTCATCGCGCGCCTCGGGCGGCAAGGCCCCTTTCAGAAGCGCATCGGTCATGCCCGCGGCGACGCCGGCCTGGCCGGGTCCCCAGGTCATCCGCTCGTGCGCTTCGTTGCGAAGCACCGCCTTGGCGACGAAGAGGGTGAACGGCTTCACCGGCAGGTTCGGCTTCAGCACGGTCAGGAACGGAATATGGCCGGGTCCGGGGCTTGCCGCCGCCAACGCGTAGGCAGGACCGAGCTCGGCCCTTGGCCCCAGGATCAGATTGATGTGGGCGGCGTTTCCGCCCTCGCCCTCGAACGCCTCGCCCAGGAAGATCATGCCCCGCCCTCCTCGTCCGCCGCGTAGGCCCGCGACCGGCGGACCGGATTGTAGTCGTTGATCACGTGGCGCGGGCGATAGGGCGCCTCCAGCCAGGCGCGCTCGTCGGCCGTCAGCTCAAGGCCCGCCCCCAGAATCGCCGCATCGACCTGCTCCGGCGCATCGGCCCCGATCAGCGGGACTACGCCTGCCGGGTGACCCGCCACCCATGCCATGGCGATGGCGGCGGGCGTGACGCCGCGACGCTCCGCCACGTCCCGGACACGGCGGGCGATCTCCACGTCGATGGCGTCGCCGAACCACTCCAGGAAGGGATCGTGGACGGTCCGCGCGCTCGGCGGGGCGCTGGCCAGATACCCCCGCGCCAGCGGGCTGAAGGTGGTGACCGCGACGCCGGCGTTCGCGCAATAGGGCAGCATCTCGCGTTCTTCCTCGCGGTAGAGCAGCGACAACTGGCATTGCATGTTCACGAACGGCGTCCAGCCGTTGGCGCGCGCCACGGCGTTCATCTCGGCGAAC
>DATGIN010000331.1:0-8255 GCA_035295705.1 Caulobacteraceae bacterium | reverse complement strand
CCCGCTCGTCCTTGTCCACGCCGTGGCGGTTGAAGACCCGCACTTCCACCACCGTGCCGGCGACGCCGGGCGGCAGGCGCAGCGAGGTGTCGCGCACATCCGAGGCCTTTTCGCCGAAGATGGCGCGCAGCAGCTTTTCCTCTGGCGTCATCGGGCTCTCGCCCTTGGGCGTGACCTTGCCCACCAGGATGTCGCCTGGAAGGACCTCGGCGCCGATGGCCACGATCCCGGCCTCGTCGAGGTTGCGCAGGGCCTCCTCGCCGACGTTCGGGATGTCGCGGGTGATCTCTTCGGGGCCCAGCTTGGTGTCGCGGGCCATGACCTCGAACTCCTCGATGTGGATCGAGGTGAAGACGTCGTCGCGCACGATCCGTTCGGAGATCAGGATCGAGTCTTCGAAGTTGTAGCCGTTCCACGGCATGAAGGCGACGAGGGCGTTGCGGCCGAGCGCTAGTTCGCCAAGGTCCGTG
The DNA here is from genome assembly GCA_035295705.1 of Caulobacteraceae bacterium. GTDB lineage: Bacteria > Pseudomonadota > Alphaproteobacteria > Caulobacterales > Caulobacteraceae > Poindextera. Next base: position 7,785 of record DATGIN010000331.1, on the reverse strand, counting down.
GACGGGCCGTCGGCGATGATGTCGCCCGTGGCGATGCGATCGCCCACACGCACCAGCGGACGCTGGTTAATGCAGGTCGAGTAGTTCGAGCGCTTGAACTTCGAGAGGCGGTAGATGTCGACGCCGGGCTTGGCCGGATCGGTCTCCTCGGTGGCGCGGATGACGATCCGGGTGCCGTCGATCTGCTCGACGATCCCCGGCCGGCGGGCGGCCACCACCGCGCCGCTATCGCGGGCCACCACCGATTCCATGCCGGTGCCCACCAGCGGGGCGTCAGTCTGGATCAGCGGCACCGCCTGGCGCTGCATGTTGGAGCCCATCAGCGCTCGGTTGGCGTCGTCGTTCTCAAGGAACGGGATCAGCGCCGCGGCCACCGAGACCATCTGCTTTGGCGAGACGTCCATCAGGTCGACCTGGTCCTTGGGCAGCAGCGTCGGCTCGCCGTTGATCCGGCCCGGCACCAGGTCGTCGGCGATCTCGCCGGCCTTCAGAGCGATGTTGGCCTGGGCGATGATGTGCTTCGCCTCCTCCATCGCCGACATGTAGATCACCTCGTCGGTGATCTTGCCGTCCTTCACCCGCCGGTACGGGCTCTCGATGAAGCCGTACTTGTTGACCACCGCGTGGGTGGCCAGCGAGTTGATCAGGCCGATGTTCGGCCCTTCCGGCGTCTCGATCGGGCATATGCGGCCGTAGTGCGTCGGGTGCACGTCGCGCACCTCGAAGCCGGCCCGCTCGCGGGTGAGACCGCCCGGACCCAGCGCCGAGAGCCGCCGCTTGTGGGTGATCTCGCTGAGCGGGTTGGTCTGGTCCATGAACTGGGACAGCTGCGAGGAGCCGAAGAACTCCCGCACCGCCGCGGCCGCCGGCTTGGCGTTGATCAGGTCGTGCGGCATCACCGTGTCGATATCGACGGAGCTCATCCGCTCTTTGATCGCCCGCTCCATGCGCAGCAGGCCGACGCGGTACTGGTTCTCCAGGAGCTCGCCGACCGAGCGGACCCGGCGGTTGCCGAGGTTGTCGATGTCGTCGATCTCACCGCGGCCGTCGCGCAGGCCGACCAGGGTGCGCAGCACCTCGATCACGTCCTCTTTGCGAAGAACGCGGACGTCGTCAGGGCAATCGAGCTCGAGCCGCATGTTCATCTTCACGCGGCCGACAGACGACAGGTCGTAACGCTCGGGATCGAAGAACAGGCCCTTGAACATCGCCTCGGCGGCCTCGACGGTCGGAGGCTCGCCCGGACGCATGACGCGGTAGATGTCGAACAGCGCGTCTTCGCGGACGGCGTTCTTGTCGACCCGCAGGGTGTTGCGCATGTAGGCGCCGATGGTGACGTGGTCGATGTCGAGCACGTCGAACTTGGTGAAGCCGTTCTCCTCCAGCGTCGCGAGGACGCCCGGGTCGAGCTCGTCGCCGGCTTCGGCGTAGATCTCGCCGGTCTCGACGTTGACGATATCGCGCGCGAGGTAGCGGCCTGCGAGCGCCTCAGGCGCCAGCAGCAGCGTCTTCAAACCGTTGTCGGCCAGACGCTTGGCGGTGCGCGCGGAAATCTTCGTCCCGGCCGGTGCGACCTCTTCGCCGGTGTCGGCGTCGATGAGGGGAAGCTCGGGCTTTACGCCGCGCCAGCGGTCCGCCTGATAGGGCGTGGCCCAGCCGCCATCGCGCTTCTCGAACGGGGCGACGTCGTAGAAGGTGGTGAGGATCTCCTCGCCGTCCATGCCGAGCGCGTAGAGGAAGGTCGTGGCCGGCAGCTTCCGCCGGCGGTCGATGCGCACATAGACGATGTCCTTGGCGTCGAACTCGAAGTCGAGCCAGGAGCCGCGGTAGGGAATCACGCGCGCGGCGAAGAGGAGCTTGCCGGAGGCGTGCGTCTTGCCCTTGTCGTGGTCGAAGAAGACGCCGGGCGAGCGGTGCATCTGCGAGACGATCACCCGCTGGGTGCCGTTGACGACGAAGGTGCCTTTGTCCGTCATGAGCGGGATGTCGCCCATGTAGACGTCCTGCTCCTTGATGTCCTTCACTGAGCGGGCGCCCGTTTCCTCATCCATTTCAAAGACGATGAGGCGCAGCTTCACTTTCAACGGGGCTGCGTAGGTCATGTCGCGCTGGACGCACTCTTCGACGTCGTACTTCGGCTCCTCGAACTCGTAGGAGACGTATTCGAGGGTCGCGCGCTCGTTGAAGTCCTTGATCGGGAAGACCGACTTGAAGACGGCCTCGATCCCCTCGTCGCGCCGCTCGGGGGGTCTGACCTCACGCTGCAGGAACTGTTCGTAGGAAGAGCGTTGAACCTCGATCAGGTTCGGCATTTGCACGGCTTCGGGGATGCGGCCGAAAGACTTACGGATCCGCTTCTTTCCGGTGAACGTCAGCGCCATCAGGGCTCCCTTGAAGGCGCAGAGCGGGCATGAGCGCTCGCGCCGAATAACAGGTCCATGCGTCCGCCCTCGGACCGGACGGCTGGGCCCTGAAATTGAGCTCCATAGCCGTCCGCCGGACGCTGGAAACCCTGAACGGCGGGCCGTTCAGGGGCGCCCCTTCGCGCTGGTCAGAGGGCGGCGGACCGCGCCTCGGGGCGTAAGCATTGCGCGACCGGAATGCGGACGCGCAGACGCGAATCGTCGATCTCTGGTTTGAGAGGAAGGCGAATTTAGGCGTTCGCCGCGGACATGTGAAGAGGCGTCCGCGCGATTTCTCGCCCTTTGCGCCATGCAAATCCTCTTTTGCGGCGCCTGGCAAGCGCAATCGGCGCCCGCGCCTACGGCCAAGGTGTCGCAGCGAAGCCGGTTCAGCCGGGCTCAAACGCGAACTGACTAAGGAAAATCGACGACCCCGCCGAGGTGACCTTCAGGGCCCGGCTCGCCTGACGTCGCTCGACCCAACCGGCCTCGAGACATCGCCTGGCGAGCGCGGCGCCAAGCGCGCCGGCGAGGTGCGGCTCGCGCTCGGTCCAGTCCAGGCAGCAACGGGCTAGGGGGCGTTTTTCGCGCAGCGCCGCTTCGACATCGACGCCAAGCGTCTCGGTGAAATATGCGCGCCCGCTGGGGGTCAACGCGAAGCGGTCGCCGCTCCGCTCGAGGGCGCCCCGCCGCACCAAGCTCCGCGCGACCGCGACGCCAAGCCTGCCCGCCAGGTGATCGTAGCAGGTCCGCGCCTCGGCCAGCGCTTGCATGCGCGCCCTCGGTTCGGTGGGCGGCGGCGCGAGAGCGGCCAGCGCTTCCACCGCGGCGGCGACATCCGCGCCGGCAAGGCTGTAGCGCCGATGCCTCCCCGCGGCTTCGACGGCGACAAGCCCGGCCGCGGCCATCTTGCTCAGATGCGCACTCGCCGTCGGCGCGGACACCCGTGCGGCCTCGGCGAGTTCGGCGGCGGCATGCGCGGCGCCGTCCATCATCACCTCGACCATCGTCGCTCGCGCGGGGTCGCCCAAGAGCGACGCAACGCCGGCAAAGGGTGGCTGCGGCATACTTTGATGATGAGCGAAGTATTCTGCGCGCGTCAAGTCCGCGTGAGCCGGTGGGGCCGGCTTGGCGCATGCAACCGAAAGGCGCTAGGATTCCTGGACGCCCTGAAAGCACGAAAGGACAGCGCCATGGCCCAGTCCGGCGATGTAACGACCCTCGAGCGCGCCCAAGCCCAGCGGGCGGAGCTCAAGTCGGCGAGCGCGCTCGTGTTCGCGCCCGGCGGCGTTCTTCTGGTGGGCGACAGCCTGGGCGGGGCGGTCTGGGCGTTCGAGACCGGCGATCTTACGCAGGACGGCGACGGGCCGCTGCACGTCGAGGATCTGACCGGCAAGATCGCGGCCTTGCTTGGAACGACCGCCGACCAGATCCGCGTTCCCGATGTCGCGGTCAACCCGGCGTCCGGCAACGTGTACCTGGCCGTCGCCCGCGGCGCCGGAGCCGACGCCGAGGCGCTGATCCTGAAGGTCGACCGCGCCGGCCGCATCACCGAGATGGACCGGGCCGCGACGCCGCACTCTTCGGTCGCGCTGGTCGACCGACCGGACCCCGACAAGCTCGACCGCCGCGGCAACCCCTTACGCACCGACACCATCACCGATCTTGGCTATGTCGACGGCAAGGTGGTGGTGGCCGGGCTGTCGAACGAGGAGTTCGCATCGACGCTGCGGGCTATCCCCTACCCCTTCTCGAACGTCGACAAGGGCGCGGCGATCGAAATCTGGCACGGAGCCCATGGGCAATACGAGACAAACGCGCCCATCCGCACCTTCATCCCCTACGAGTTCGACGGAAAGCCGGAGATCCTGGCCTCATATACCTGCACGCCGCTCGTCAGGATCGCGGTCGAAAAGCTCACGCCGGGCGCCAAGGTGATGGGGATGACCATCGCCGAGCTGGGCAACATGAACCGGCCGCTCGACATGATCGCCTATCGCAAGGACGGCGTTGACCACATCCTCATGGCCAACTCGAACCGCGGGGTGATGAAGCTGGATGCGACCGACCTCGGGTCGTACCACCAGATCACGGACAAGATCCAAGGCACCCGCGGCGTTCCTTACGAGACGATCGGCGCGCTCGAAGGGGTGCGGCGGCTGGACAAGCTCGACGAGGCCCGCGCGCTCGCGATGGTGGCGACCGGCGACGCGCTCCGACTGACCACGATCGAGTTGCCTTGAGCACAGACCCGACGGTCACGCGCGCGGAAGGGGCATTCCGCGCCGGGCCGTGGACGGGGGCGACGCCGCGCGGCGGATGGCCGGAGGTGCTTAAGGTCTTCGCGAGCGAGGACCTGGCGGCGCCGCCGATGCTGGGCGCCTACGAACGCGACGGACGCGAAATCGTGTTCACGCCGCGCTTTCCGCCGGCGCCGGCGCTGCGCTTGCGAGCGGTCTTTCAGCCGCCGATCGGCAAGCCGGTTGAAACCTGGTTCGGCGGCGTGCCGCAGCCGGAGCAGGCGCCAACGACCCGCGTCGCGTCGGTGACGCCAAGCGGAGACGTCTGGCCGGAGAACATCCTGCGCCTCTACGTGACCTTCTCGGCGCCCATGCGCATCGGCGAGGCCTGGTCTCACATCCGCATGCTGGACGCGGCCGGCCTGCCGATGGGCGGGGTGTTCGTCGAGATCGACCAGGAGCTATGGGACACCGCGGGTCAGCGCCTGACCGTTCTCTTCGACCCCGCGCGCATCAAGCGCGGCCTCGTTGACCACATCGACGAGGGCCCGCCGCTGACCGAAGGCGAGCGTTGCACCTTCGAGATCGACGCCTACTGGCGCGACGCCGACGGGGGGATGTTGGTCGAACCCTTCGCGCGGGCTGTGGCCGTGGGTCCGCCGCTTCGCATGCCGCTTCGACCGGACGCCTGGAGGCTGACGCCGCCGGCCCGGCCCTCCGAGCCGCTGGTCGTCGAGGTCCCCTGCCCGCTTGACGCTGCGCTGGCGCGACGGGCGTGCCGCATCTCGGCGGACGGCGCCGAAGTCGCCTGCCAGCTCGAGATCGAAGCGGGCGAGCAGCGGCTGGTCTTCACGCCGGAACGGCCCTGGGCCGCCGGCGGCTATGTGCTCTCGATCGACCCTGTGCTCGAGGACGTAGCGGGCAATCGCATCGGCCGGCCCTTTGAAATCGACCGCGGCGACCCGGCATGCGCGGAGATGGCGGCGCGGGCCGCCGAGTTGCGCTTCGAGGTCGTCAGCTAGCCCGCGCGACGGCCGCGACCGGCGCGTCGGCGCGTGGCGCGCCAGGTCGGCGCGCGGATGTGGAAGACTGAGCCCGCCCCGGGCGTCGACCGGCACCAGATCTGACCGCCCTGGGCGAGGACGGCCTTTCGCGCGAGCGTCAAGCCGAGGCCGCTGCCGGCGTACTCGGACGAGGTGTGCAGCCGCACGAGCGGCTTGAAGATATCGGCAAGGTACTCGGCGTCGATGCCGATGCCGTTGTCTTCAACCGCGATGTAGCAGTGGTCGATACCCTGATCGATGGTGACCTCCACGCGCGGCGCGGCGCTCTTGTTGTAAGTGAGGCCGTTGACGACGAGGTTCTGCAGCACCTGCGTCATCAGGGGTTCGTTGCCCCGCACCCGAGCGCGGGTCGGCGCGGCCGCCAGCTCGGCGCCGCGTTCGGCGAGCAACGGCCCCAGCGACGCGCGGACTTCGTCGAGCACCTTGTCCAGGTGAACCTCGGTCAGCTTCGGCGGCTGATTCAGCAGCGTGTACTGCGACATCACATCGACCAGCTTGCCGAGGCGCCGCGCCGCATCGCGCAGGAACGTCAGGTGCTGATCGACCCCGTTCCTCTCCTTCGGGTCCAGCTCCTCCGAGATCATCTGGGTGAAGGTGCTGATCTGCCGGATCGGCTGCTTGAAATCGTGAGCGAGGGCGTAGGCGAAGGTCTCGAGCTCGGCGCGCTGTTCGTCGATGACTCTCGCCTGGCCGCACGCATGGATCGAGCGGGCCACGGTGCGGCTGAGCGACTCGGCGGTGATGCGCGACTTTGGGATGTAGTCGGAAACGCCGCTGCGCAGCGCCTCGGCGGCCAGCATCTCGTCGCCGACGCTAGTGGTCAAAACGATGGGCAGATACGCGGAGATGGAGCGGAGCTCGCTGGCTAGCGTCACGCCGTCGGTTTCGGGCATGTTGTAGTCAAGCAGCACACAGTCAAAGGCCTGCTCGCCGCACAGCGCCTTGGCGACGGTCGGATGTTCGGCGGTCGTGATGTCGGCGCCCGGGAAAGCCTCCCTGAGCGTCAGAGTCATGAGCTCGCGCTCGACTTCGCTGTCATCGACCACCAGCATGGACTCTGGGCGTGGCATCCCCGCCACCTTTCTCTCCCCCGTGGCCCCGGTCAGTGAATCACCCGCGCGTGCGGGAGCCGCAGTTCGACGCAGGCGCCCGGCCCCTCGCAGTCAGTGAACGCTACGTCGCCGCCGTGCCGGCGCGCTATGCGGCGCGCGATGGCCAGGCCCGCGCCGACGCCGGGAAAAGCGCCTTCGGCGTTCAGCCGCTGGAACATGCGGAACGCCTTCTCATGGTGGTCGGGATCGATGCCGATGCCGTTGTCCCGCACGCGCACCCGCCAGAAGGCTTCGTTGTGGTCCGGGGTCACCTCGACCTTCGGTCGGGCGCCGGCCGCGTGGAATTTGATCGCGTTGTCCAGCAGATGCTGGAACGCCTGGCCGAGCAGACCGTGGTCGGCCTCGACCTCGCCCAGGGGCTCGATCCGAACGTCCGCTCCGCACGCGTCCATCGGCTCCGCGAGCTTCAACAGCGCGAACTGCACGGTCGCGCTCGCAGCTTGCCGCGTGATGCTCAACGGCCGTTGCTGGGTACGCGAGTAGACCAAGAGCTGTTCGATCATCGCCTGGCAGTTGGCGTTCGCCCGCTGGATGTTGTCGGCGTAGACCTGCTGCCGCTGGCTGAGGCCGGCCTCTATGTCCCCGAGCAGCAGTCGGGAAAACTCCGAGACGTGGCGGAGCGACGCCGCCAGGTCGTGCGAGACGATGTAGCTGAAGTCGTGCAGCTCCTGCTCCAGCGCTTGGAAAGCGAGGCGGGGTCGGCGGCCGTGAGTCGCTCTAAGATGCATTGGCTTGCTCGACGGTTGCGACTGACGGCAGCACGACGACGGTGAACCAGAAGGACTCGATGAGCCCCACCACGTCTTTCAGGCGGTCGAAGGTAACGGGTTTGACGATGTATCCGCTGGCCATCAGCTCGTAGCTCTTCAGGATGTCTGTCTCGGCGCTCGAGCTGGTCAGGACGATGATTGGGATCGCGTGTAGCGCCGCGTCGCCCTTGATCGCCTTCAGCACCTCGCGGCCGTCC
>DATGIN010000330.1:0-30063 GCA_035295705.1 Caulobacteraceae bacterium | reverse complement strand
GTTTATCGTCGCGCTCGCGACCAGCTACGTCGCCATGGCGCAGCCGGCGTACACCCCGGAAGAGGGCCCGCCGCCGCCGAGCTACCCGCCTTGCACCCATCCGCATGAGGACCGCTGCACTCCCGGCGGCCACATGGCCATGGGCCATCACCACCACCATCACCACCACGGCTAGCGGCCGCGTCCGGCGCTGACGCGGAAGCGTCGGCGCCACGTCGCTACGAAGAAGCTGGCTTGGCCGCTCGCGACGGGGTCGCGAGGATGCTTTGCGCCAGCATCATCCGCGGCCGCTCGGCCGCATTGCGGGTCCCGCTGTGGAGGGTCAGCGGGTGCATGATGACCGTATCCCCGGGCGCGCCGGTGCCGGCAGACCCGCTCATTGGAGGCGGGCGTGACCCTGCCCCGTTCCCCCTCCACCGCGTTGCACGCGGTCCCCCTCCTCCTACCGGGAAGGATCTAGAGCAGGAGAGCCGCATCGGGGGGAGCGTGGCGGCTCCGGGGGCCGAGGCCAGTTAATTTGCCGCGAGGTTCCCGCGCGCGGCCGGATGCATTAAGCCGCTCGGACCACCGAAGAGGTTCGAAGATGGCCCCCATCCCTGCGCGCGGCACGGTCGCCGTCACCGGCGCCGCCGGCTACATCGGCGGCTGGACGGTCCAGATGCTGCTCGAACGCGGGTACCGCGTGCGCGCCTGCGTTCGCGACCCGGCCGATGACGCCAAGACCGCCTTTTTGAAGGCTATGCCCGGCTACGCCTCCGGCCGGCTGACGCTGCACGCCGCCGATCTCGACAACGACGGCTGCTTCGATGCGATTTTCGCCGGCTGCAACGGCGTGGCGCACATCAGCCACGTCTCCACCTACAACGACCAGGACTACGTCGCCCGGGTCTGTGGCCACGTCATCGAAAGCGTGGAGAAGTCGCAAACGGTCACCCGCGTGGCGCTGACCTCGAGCGTGGCGGCGGTCATCTCGGAGATGGACCTGCAGGAGGTCGTTCGCCGGCCGGTGTTCTACGAGGACCGCTATCCGGACGAGCTCAATCCGCGCCGCACGGTCGAGCGCGGCCAGGGCTACTCGATGGGCAAGCTGGTCGCCGAGCGCGCGTTCACCGAGGCCGCCGAGAAGAGCGGCCGCTGGGACGTGGTCACCGTTTGTCCCGGCGACAACGTCGGCCCGATCCTCTCGGCGCACCAGCAGGTTCGGGGGGCCTGGCAGAGCCAGATCGCCGGGATGCTCAGCGGTCGCTACTTCCAGACCGGCGTCTACCGACCCTGGATGACGGTCGACGTTCGCGACTGCGCGCTCTGCCACATCCATCTCCTCGAGAACGACACGGTGATGAACGGCGAGCGCTACATCGCCTGGTCGACCGACATGCGCGATGTCGAGCAGATCTGCCGCGACATCGACCGGCTGTTGCCGGAGCTGAACCATGCCTGGACGCCGGCCGAGGATTCGCAGAACGAGCGCGTCAAGGCGCGGGAGGCAGAGTTCCGCGCGATCTGGGCGAAGGCCGACTTGAGGAACGACCGCATGCGGGCGGCGACCGGCATCGAGTTCCGTCCCCTCGACGACTCCATCCGCGACTGCGTAGAGTCGCTGCTGGCGATCGCCAAAGTGCAGGTGAAGCGACGCGACGCCAAGACGGAGCAGCCGCAGACCGTGTCGGCCTAGGGGACGGCGGGCCGCTTGCCTCGCCTGGGACGGCCTCGGCGCTTGCTGGCGCCGACGGCGCAACCGTAAAATCAAAGCGCCCAGGTGAGGAGGCGTCGCCCTAAGTGTCCGTGATCTTGCCGCGTCTTTTTGCGCCGCAGCTGGTCGTCCTCTACGCGATCGCGCTCTCCGCGCTGCTGATCCAGCTGCGTGGTCGCGTGAAGCTGGGGTTCGCCCGCCAGTTGACCGACCACTCGACCTTCACCGCCCCCTACAACGTCCTGATGTACCTGTTCTCGGCGGTCCCGAACCGGCCGTACATCCCGCTCGAGGAGGTTCCCGAGGTCGCCGAGCTGAAGGCGAACTGGCAGGTTATCCGCGACGAGGCGGTGCAGCTGTTCGACCAAGGCCGCATCAAGGCCGCGGACGCCTACAACGACGCCGGCTTCAACTCGTTCTTCCGCAGCGGTTGGACCCGCTTTTATCTCAAGTGGTACAACGACCCGCAGCCATCGGCGGAGCGCCTCTGCCCCAAGACCGTGGCGCTGTTGAGGTCCATACCGACCATCAAGGGCGCGATGTTCGCCGCCCTCGGCCCCGGCGGCCGCCTCGTACGCCACCGGGACCCCTACGCCGGTTCGCTGCGCTATCACCTCGGGCTGGTCACCCCGACGCACCCCGGCGAGTGCCGCATCTTCGTGGACGGGGAGCCCTACACGTGGCGCGACGGCGAGGATGTCCTCTTCGACGAGACCTTCATCCACTACGCCGAGAACACGACGGACCAGACGCGCATCATCCTCTTTGCGGATGTCGAGCGGCCGCTGAAGAGCCGCGCCATGGGCGCGATCAACCGCTGGGTTGCGGCCCATATCGTCAAGGAGAGCGAGACCGAGAACGAGCCGGGCGAACGGGTGGGCTTCGTCAACAAGCTGTTCGGCGTGGTCTACCACGTCCGCCTGTTCGGCAAGCGCTTCAAGGCCTGGAACCGGCCGCTCTACTACACCTTCAAGCACTCGATGACGGCGCTCGTGGTCGCCGGCCTGCTCTACTCCGCGTGGCGCTGGGGCTAGGAACGGGCCCAGGGAATTCGGGCGGTCAGGAAGGCGCCCTCCGACGCCGGCGCCAACCCGCGGTCGACCAGCCAGAGCCGTCCGGCCATCGAGGCGCGCTGCTCGGCGCCCAGGCGCGCCCAATCCAGGTCTTCCGAGCCGGCCCATTCGTAGCGCCAGTTGTGCGGGCGGCTGAGGTAGCTGAGCCCCGACAGCCGGCCGGTGCGGTAGTCGAGCACGTGCTGGAGCTCGTGCTGCAGCACCGCCATCCGGCGCTCGAGCCCGCTCTGCGACAGGTCCGCCGGCGCGCCCGGCCAAAAGATGGCGTCGCCGCGCGTGAGCACCGGGATGGACCCTCGCCAAAGCGCAGCCACCCGGGCGGCCGGGTGCGCGCGCGGAACGACGCTTGGGCTCGCGCCGCTCTGTTGGAGCGCCAGCGCCAGGCCCGGATGGATCGAGCCCCACTCGCCTTGCGTCAGCGGCCGGCCGGGCGGGGCCATGGTCCAAGCTCGGCAAGCAGGCGGGTGCGCTCTTGCGGGGTATTCGCGCCGCGCAGCCGCCGGGCCCGCTCGTGATCGCAGGCGAGTTGCGCAAGACCCGACGCCTCGACCAACCAGCGGATCGACCGGTCGGCCGCGGCGCCCGCCGGGAGGTGTTGCGGGTCAAGAACGAGCGGAAGGAAAAGGCCCGAGAACGCCGCGCCAGGACCTGGCTGGTCTAGCAGCAGAGAAAGGTCGGCTGGCTCTATGGTCGGGGCGTCGACGGCGAGCACGAGCACGCGCCGACAGCCCAGAGCGGCGAGCGCCTTCGCGCCGGCGACGATGCCGCCCACCGGCCCTGCCCGCGGCGTCTCGTCCTCGACATGCTGATAGCCGAGAGCGCGGCCTCCAACCGTCACGATGGGGTCCGCCCCGACGGCGGCGGCGAGCGCCGCGCAACGGTCGACCGCCCGCGCCCCGCCCCAATCCAAGAGCGCCTTGTTGCTCCCCATCCGCGAGGAGGCGCCGCCGGTAAGGATCAGCGCGCCCAGGCGAGGTCGCTGCCGCGCAGCGCTCAAGCTCGATCCGTGTGGATGCGCTCGAGGCCGCTGAACACTTCGAACCCGTCGGCGCGAGACACCCCGACCAGCGTGATGTTCGCCGCGACCGCGGTGCGGACCGCGAGCGCCGTCGGAGCCGATACGGCGCAGACGATCGGCGTTCCGAGGACGGCCGCCTTCTGCACCATCTCGACCGAGACGCGGCTGGTGAGCAGGAGCACGGCGTTGTGGGTCGCGATGCCGCCCAGCGCGCACGCGCCGACCAGCTTGTCGAGGGCGTTGTGGCGTCCGACATCCTCGCGGACGATGAGCTCGGCGCCGTCACGCCACAGCGCCGCCGCGTGCACGGCCCGGGTGGTCTCGCCCAGCCGCTGGGCGGCCGCGAGCGACTGCATGGCGGCGGAGAGCTGCTCGGCCCCGATGGCCATCTGCGCGCCGTCGACGCGCGCTGGCGGTCGCGCCGCTTCCGCCAGGCTCTCGATCCCGCACAGCCCGCAGCCGGTCGGGCCGGCGATCAGTCGTCGTCGCGCGGCGAGCCGGGCGCTCGCATCGCCCGCCAGCCAGTGGCGAACCTCGACGCCAAGCGGGGTCTCGACCACTTCGCGCGCGCGAATGGCGTCGACGGCGTCGACGATCCCCTCGGTGAGGCTGAACCCCACGCCGAACTCCTCCAGATCGGCCGGCGTCGCCATCATCACCGCGGTCGTCGACCCGTCGTGGACGACCGCAACCGGCGTCTCCTCGGGCGACAGCCGCTCGCCGATGTCCACTCCGCCGCCCGCTTTCCAGCGCAGCCGTCGAAGCGGCCTGATGGGCTCCAGCGCCACCTCGCCCGCGCCTCCGCTCGGTTCCCTGCCTCCAGCATCAATACCCGAACGCGCCGGTGTGATGCATTGTTGAGCGAGTCCGCGCGTTGAGCGTTCACGCGTCATATCTGGAGCCCGCGCATGCGCCCTCGTTCCAAGACCCCCAAGATCGAGCCCTACGAGGGTCCCGCCGGCGGCTACGGCTCGGTCCGATCGGTGAACAGCATCCTCTGGCGCGAGGCTGTTCCAATCGAGGGTTGGGACGTCATCTTTCGTCAGAACAAGCCTGACGGCTACATGTGCGTCAGCTGCGCCTGGGGCAAACCGGCCGTCCCACATCCGCTCGAGGTCTGCGAGAACGGCGTCAAGGCAACAGCCTGGGAGATCACCCAGCACAAGGTGGGCGAGGCCTTCTTCGAAGCGCACACGCTGAAGGACCTGGAGACCTGGAGCGATCACGAGCTCGAGGCGGCGGGCCGGCTCATGCGGCCCATGCGCTGGGACTCCGGGTCGGACCGATACCTGCCGGTTTCGTGGGACGAGGCGTTCGAGGAGATCGGCCGCGAGCTCCGTGCGCTCGCTCAGAACCCCGACTCCGTCGTGTTCTACGCTAGCGGCCGCGCCAGCCTGGAAGCCAGCTACATGTACCAGCTGCTGGCGCGCATGTACGGCACCAACAACCTGCCGGACAGCTCCAACATGTGCCACGAGAGCACGTCGGTCGCATTGCCCGAGAGCATTGGCGTCTCGGTCGGCACGGCGACCCTGCAGGATTTCGAGGCGGCCGACCTGCTGCTCTACATCGCCCACAACCCGGGAACGTCGTCGCCGCGGATCCTTCATCAGTTGCAAGCCGCCGTGCACCGCGGCGCAAAGATCGTCGGCATCAACCCTCTGCGGGAGCGGGGCCTGGAGCGGTTCAAGAACCCGCAGAACCCGCTCGAGATGCTGACGCCGAAGGAGACCGAGATCGCCTCGGAGATCCTGCAGGTGCGCAACGGCGGCGACACGGCGCTGTTGACCGGCGCCTGCAAGGCGTTGATCGCGATGGACGATGCGCTTGCCGCCGCAGGCCAGGCGCATGCCACCGACCGAGAGGCGTTGCTGGCGGCGACCAAGGATGACGCCGGCTATTCGGTGAAGGCGGCGGCCGCATCGGCGCACAGCCGGCGGGTGCTCGATCACGACTTCATCGCCGAGCACACGCATGGCTTCGAGGCGTTCGCCGACTATTGCCGCGCGGCTGACTGGGCGGAGATCGAGCGGGTCTCCGGGCTCGACCAGGCCACGATCGAGCGCTTCGCCAAGACCTATGCCGAAGCCAACGCGGTGCTCGCCATCTACGGGATGGGCCTGACCCAGCACGTCATGGGGGTCCAGAACGTGCAGATGCTGGTCAACTTGCAGCTTCTGCGCGGAAACATCGGCAAGCCCGGCGCCGCTATCTGCCCCGTGCGCGGCCATTCGGACGTCCAGGGCCAACGCACGGTCGGGATCACCGAAAAGCCCGAGCTCGCGCCGCTCGACAAGCTGAAGGAGCTCTATGGGTTCGAGCCGCCGCGAAAAGAGGGGCTGGCGACGGTGAAGGCGTGCCAGAAGATGATCAGCGGCGACGTCAGGGGCTTTGTGGCGCTTGGCGGCAACTTCCCGCGCGCCGCCCCGGACCACGCCGCGGTGGAGGACGCCTGGCGAAAGCTCAGGCTGACGGTGGCGATCGCCACCAAGCTCAACCGCAGCCATGTCGTCCACGGCGAGGTCGCCTATCTGCTGCCGTGCCTTGGACGCATCGAGATCGACGAGCAGGCGAGCGGGCCGCAGGCCGTCTCGATGGAAAGCAGCGTCGCCCACTTCCACGGCTCGCGCGGGCAGGTGAAGCCGGCGAGCCCGCACCTGAAGTCCGAGCCGGCGATCATCGCCGGCATTGCGAAAGCGGCGCTCGATCCCAACCCGAAGGTCCCGTGGGACGCATGGGTCGACGACTACGCGAAGGTCCGCACCGCCATCGAGCAAACCTGGCCGGCCACGTTCAAGGGTCTTGGCGAGAAGATGTTCAATCCCGGCGGCATGATCAGGCCTCTGGCGGCGCGCGAGCGGAAGTGGAACACGCGCACTGGCAAGGCCAACTTCATCGTCCCGAAGCAGATGTTCGCCGGCGACGCGGCGAGCTTCGGCCGCGAGGGGATCCTGCAGCTCGTGACGCTGCGGTCCAACGGACAGTTCAACACGACCGTCTACAGCTACGAAGACCGCTTCCGGGGCATCAAGGGCACCCGGATGGTCGTATTCATGAACGCGGCCGACATCGAGCGGCTCGGGCTCGCGGCCGACGATATCGTCGACCTCACGACCGCGATCGACGATGGCGTGGAGCGGGTCGTGCGCGGCTTTCGCATCGTCCGCTACAACATCCCGCAAGGCTGCATCGGCGCCTACTACCCGGAGGCCAATCCGCTGGCGCCCCTCTCCCACCACGACGCCAGGAGCGAGACGCCGGCCTACAAGGCCATTCCGGTGCGGGTCTCGAAGTCGGCCGCGGGCGGCTGATCCCGGCTTGGCCGACTATTTCGCCGCCGGCGCGGCGCCCCCCGGCACGCCCATTTGCATGGGGCCATTGTTGGTGAGCCCGAACGCCGCCGCGCCGATCGAGCGGAGATAAAGCGAGATCGAGCCGAGGCGCACGAACGCCTGCGGATCGAACGCCTGCAGCGTCCCGCGCCTGGAGCCGTCAGGGTTCAGCCGCACCGAGTCCAGCCATTGCTGCAGCTGGCCAAGCCGATTGTTCAGCTGCGCCAGCTGGTCCATGGCGGCCTTGAGATCGGCGATCTTCTTTTCGATGTGGGCGCGCTTTTCGTCCATCTGGGTCTTGTGGACGTCACGCCATTCCGGGTCGGCCGAGTCGTACGCCCGCTGCAGCTGGTCGAGCACGTCCTGCAGCTCCTTCGGGCCGCCGGAATTGAGGTAGCTCGACGGGTCGCCCACCCCGGCGCGGGCGAGTGCGGACTTGAGGTTCGATAACGCCCGCGAGGCGTCGTCCATTTGCGTCCCGAGCTGCACGAGCTCCGGCCCGGCGTTGGCGAAGAGGGTCTGAAGCTCGTCCTGCGAGGCCAGGGTGTAATAGTAGCTGCCGACCGTGGCCGACGGCGAGGTGAAGAGGCGCCACGCTTCGCCGGCGGTGGCGTTCCAGTAGAAGTTGCCGTCCTCGAGCCGGGAGATCACCCCGCCGAACTGGTCGTCGACGCTGGCGAGGCCCACGCGGCCGAGCTGCCCCGTGCCGGTGAGCACGTTCCTCACGTCCTGCTCGCTCGGCCGCAGCGGCTGGGTCAGGATGGCGCTGGCCCCGGCGGCCTGCGAAGCATTCAGGAGGCTGTTGGTGATGTTGGCGCAGCTGAACGTCGGCCCCATCCGCGCCTGGGTCGCCGTCTGCCAGCCCCGCGCCAGGGCGTTGAGCGAGACCTGTGGGATCGGTCCGACGACGCCGCGCAGCTTGCCGATGTCGCCGCCCGCCGCCAGCACCTGGTCCAGAAGCTGGACGTCCGCCGCGTCGAACTGCAGCACGATTTCCATGGCGTAGTCCCCGCGTGAGGTGAGCTCTTCGAGCTCGTACGCGGAGGTCCGCAGATACTGGTTGAGCGTGAGTCCGTTCGCGCGAAGGTAGGCCTGCAGCGACTGCACCAGCTCCAGCGTCTGCGGCGAAATCCTCGCGCCCTGCACGCCGGCGAGGCTCCCGCGCGCCTGCAGGAGCAGGTTGGTGACCGCCAGCTCCGCCCACTGCGGCATGCTGTGCCAGCCCTTGGCTTTGGCGACGGCGGCCATCACCGCCTCGGCCGCCTCGGCCGCATCCATGCCGGGCTTGACGATCTGCGTCGTGTCGACGCCAGCCTCGGTCGCGGTCTGGGCGAGGGACCGCAACGTGGCGGCGTCGCTCGAAGCCATCGCCGCCTGCTCCGGCGCGGAAAGCGTCGACGCCATCCTGTCGAGCTGCTGCGCGAAGCCTTCGAGACCGGTTGCGGCCGCTGTCGGGGGCGCGACCGGCTTGGCCGCCATCAGCGTCTTCAGGTCCGCCTCGATCCGGGCGGCGAGCTGGGGCAGGTTCTGGGCCCTCGCGTGCCTGAGCAGCAACTGCATCTTGGCGACCTGTCCCTCCCATTGGGCGCCCGCGCTCGCGAGGTCCACGGCCAGCGGGGCCGTCGAGCCGGTTGTCGCCGTCACGCTCTCAATGGGTGCGAACATGCCGTTGGCGGCGACCGGACGCGCGCCGTTGCTGGCCGAAACGCCCCGCCCAGCCGCCCCGCTGGCGTTGGCCGCATCGGCGACAGCCGCGCTTCCCTCCGCGGCGCCGGCCAGCGCCGCCGCGCCCTCGGCCGTTTCGACAGCTTGCGCAGGCGTGCGCATCCACTGGACGGCCTTGAAGCCCAGCTTCCCCACGCCCACGCCCAGGTTCGCGAGCGCGAAGGCGAAGTCGGCCTTGGTCAGCGTCGAATGCGCCTCGGCCCAGCTCTGCAACAGCCCCTGAAGGCCCGTGGTCGACGAGGACACGTAGGCATAGGTCGACTGCCAGCTGTAGGAGGCGCCGAGGAACTGGTTGATGCCGGTGGCGACTTCGCCCTGCAGGCGACCAAACTCGCGCTCGAGGTGGCCCTCGATGTCCTTCTCGTGCTGCAGCGCCTGGTCGTAGTGCAGCTGGGCGTCGTGGTTTCGAGGGGTCTCAGGCGTTGCGCCCCGCGCGAACTCGTTGCCGCCGCCTGCGATGAGCGCGTTTACGAAGGCGTTCTCGTCCTCGACGCAAACGGCCGGGCCGTTGGCCTGCTGTTGCTGCAACTGCGGCTGATCGACTGGCTGCTGGTCGCTGCCCAGCCGCTCGATCATCCGATGCACCTCGTCGGAGTCGTTCTGGCTGGGCGGCGCCTGCCGCGCGTCGCTGTCGTTGCGGTCGCTCTGCCGGTCCTGCGGAGGGCGGCCCGGTTCGTTCTGCGGCTGCCCCGCGGCCGAAGGCTGGCCGGTCTGGGCGATAGCCGCCGAGGCGAGCAGCCAGCACGCCGACGCCAGCAAGACCAAGCGAAAGCCGACTGGCCGCAGCAGCTCGACCCCCCGGATGCCCGTCGCGCGCACGCGCGTGCGCGCCTCGCAAGCTAAGCGGTAGCACCCCGCCCGGAACTTGTCACGCCTGTCACATTGTGTCGGGCGCGACCAGGAACAGGGCCGCCGCCCTAGACCCGCTCGGGGATCAGGACCTGCATCTGCTCGTAGCCCTTGATGAAGATCGAGTAGCTGCGCTTCGGCTCTTCCAGGAGGCGGATCTCCGGGAAGCGCTTCATGATCTCTTCCCAGATGATGGTCAGCTGCAGCTCGGCCAGGCGGTTGCCGACGCAGCGGTGGATGCCGAAGCCGAACGACAGGTGCTGGCGCGGCCGTTCGCGGTCGATGATGTAGTTGTAGGGGTCTTCGATCACCTCATCGTCGCGGTTGCCCGAGACGTACCACATCACCACCCGGTCGCCGTCCTTGATGCGCTTGCCCTTGAACTCGAAGTCCTGGTTGGCGACGCGGGCCATGTGAGCGAGCGGGGTCTGCCAGCGGATGGTCTCCGAGACCATCGAGGGGATCAGGGCCGGGTTGGCGCGCAGCTTGTCGTACTGGTCGGGGTACCGGTTCAGCGCATAGACCGAGCCGGAGATGGTGTTCCGTGTGGTGTCGTTGCCGCCGATGATCAGGAGCGTGACGTTCGAAAAGTACTGATCCATCGACGCGTCGCGGGTGTCCGGCCCGTGTGCCAGCATCGAGATCAGGTCGCCGCGCGGCTCGGCGTTCACCCGCTCGTTCCAGAGCTTGATGAAGTAGGCGCGGCAGTCGGCCAGGAGCTTGCGCCGCTCGTCGTAGGTGTTCCACGGACCGTGGCCGGGCGCCGTCGTCATCGTGTCCGACCACATGGTGAGCTTGCGCCGCTCGTCGAACGGGAAGTCGAACAGGGTCGCGAGCGTCATCGTGGTCAGCTCTTTCGACACCAGGTCGACCCAGTCGAACGGCTCGCCGATCGGCAGCGAGTCGAGGATCAGCCCCGCGCGCTCACGGATGATGGGCGCCATCTGCGCGAGCTGCGCCGGCGCCACCGCCGGGCTGACCGTTTTGCGCTGGATGTCGTGGCCGGGCGGATCCATGTTGATGAAGCTGTTGGCGTCATCGCTGGTCTCGCGCTCTTCATCGATGAAGGCGTCCGCGGGCAGGACGCTGCGCTTGGGCGAGAGCCCGATGCCCCTGGCCGACGAGAACACCTGGTGGTTGGTGTCGATGGCCATGATGTCGTTGTACTTGGTGACCGACCAGAAGGCCCCGTAGTTGGAGTCCGGCGTCCAGTGCACCGGGTCTTCGGCGCGCAGGCGCTCGAAGTAGGGCCAGTGGGCGTCGTCGCGGAAGGACGAGGCCCAGGCCGGGTTCAGCGTCTCGAGCGGCGTCTCGTAGGCCCGGCGCCTGGCCAGCGCCTTCGCATCCGCCAGCACGTCGGTTCCGATATCGGGCATGCGCCTAGCCTCTCCACGGTCTGCGACCGCAGATCATCCCCGCCGGCGGCGAGAAGATCAACAGCGGTTGACTTGGCCCGCGATCGGGCGGTCACGCCGCCTTCTTGGTCTCGGTCGCCTCCTCGCCACCGCTGCGCGTCAGCTTAGGAAGCAGCATGCCGACGTGACGCCGGTAGGCGCGATAGCGCTCGCCGAATTCGCCGATCAGGTCGTGCTCTTCAAGCTGGATGGCGATGAGGATGTAGCCCAGCGTCGCGACGGCGAAGACGAGATGTCCAAGCGTCATCCGCGGCGTCGCCCAGAAGGCGACGATGAACCCCAGATAGATCGGGTGGCGGACAAGCTTGTAGAAAGCAGGCGTTCGGAACTCCGGCTCGGGCGTTGTCCGTCCCCGCATGCGTGCGAACACCTGCGCGAGCCCGAACAGCTCGAAGTGGTTGATGAGGAAGGTCGAGACCAGAACCACGCCCCAGCCGATCAGCGACAGCACGACAAGCGCGGTCGCCAGCGGCCCCGCGAGCGTCCAGATCGCAAGCGGCATGGGCCGCCAGAAGACGTAGAGGATGACGAGGGCGGCGCTCGCCGACACGACGTAGGTCGAGCGCTCGATGGGCTGCGCGACGACCTTGGTCCAGACGCGCTTGAACGCCGGCCGCGCCATCAGACTGTGCTGGACCGCGAAGAGCCCAAGCAAAAGCGCATCGATGACGAGCGAAAGCACCAGCGGCCCCGCCGCACCGCTGTCGATAGTCTTCGGAACGCCCGGCGCGTCTTCGACGAACGCAATCGCGTAGAGGAAGGTGGCGAAGAAGAAGAGGTAGGCGATGGCGCCGTAGGCGCCCATGAGAACACCGGTCATCGAGGAACCCCCCAGTCTGATCAACGGCGCCTTTCTTCGAGGTGACGAGAAGGTTGACGCCTGCCGATGCGGCATTGCAAGCCTGAAACGGGGGGCGCCTCAGCGGCCCTGGAATACGGCCGCACGCCGCTCGACGAAGGAGCGGATGCCCTCGGCGGCGTCTTCGGTCTGCATGACACGCTCGCGGATGGTGGCGACCGCCGCGATGGCCGCAGCCTCGCCGGCGTCGGTATAGGCGCGGCCGGCCTCCTTGGTGACCTGCACGCCCAACGGTGCGTTGGCGTTGATGAGGCGCGCAACCTCCATCGCCCGCTCGATATGGCGGCCGGCCGGAACGATCTCCTGCACGAGACCGATGCGATAGGCTTCGGCGGCGGAGAATTCGTCGCAGAGCATCAGGTGGTACATGGCGTTGCCCCACCCGGCGCGGCTCGCGTAGCGGAAATGGGCGCCGCCCAGCGGCGCGATGCCGCGCTTGGCCTCCATCTGGCACAGCCGCGTGTCGTCGGCGGCGATCACGATATCGCCGGCGAGCGCCATCTCGATCCCGACCGTGAAGCAGATGCCGGAGATGGCGGTCACGATCGGCTTGCGGCAGCGGTTGCGCATGCCGAACGGATCGATGGCGTCGTCGGGACGCGAAATCGGCTTGGCGTTCGGGCCGAAGAACTTCGGCATGTCGAGCCCGGCGGTGAAGTCGGGGCCTTCGGCGCAGAGCACGCCGGTCCAGAGGTCCGGGTCGCGGTCGAGCCTGGTGAGCGCTTCGGAGAGCTCGGCCATCATCTCCGGGCTGAAGGCGTTCTTCTTGGCTGGATTGTCGATGACGATGCGCAGGGTGCGGCCGTCGGGCTCCGCGCGGACCCTGCCGACCGTCGCCGCCTCGCTCATGCCGGCGCTCCGGCGGATAGCCTGGCCGCTTCCTCCTCGACGTCGCGCAGACGATCCTTGCCGAAGAACAGCTCGTCGCCGACGAAGAAGCTCGGGATGCCGAACACGCCCCGCGCCACCGCCGATTCCGTGTTGGCGATCAGCTCCGCCTTCACGTCCGGATCCTGGGTCGCCGCGATCAGGCCGGCGCCGTCGAGCCCGGCGGCGTTCAGCACACGCAGCACCACGTCCGGATCGTCCATCTTCTCGCCGAACTCCCACATCGCCGCCTCGACGGCCGCGAGGTAGGCGTCGCCCACGCCCGCGCGCCTGGCCGCGATCAACCCACGCATGATCAGCAGCGTGTTGACCGGGAAGTGGGGGTTGGAGCGGAAGCCCTTTATGCCGTGCCTCTCGACAAAGCGCCGCGTCTCCAACCCCTCGTAGGCGAGCTTGTTCTTGATGCCCGCGAAGGCCTCGGCCGGAGAGCGATTGCCGGTCGCCTTGAAGATGCCGCCGAGCAGGCAGGGGACGAGCGTCACCTCGGCGCCGGTGCGCTGGGCGATGCCGGGCAACACCTTCCAGGCGAGGTAGGCGTTCGGGCTGCCGAAGTCGAAGATGAACTCGATCACGGGTCGCGTCATGGTCTCACCACCTTTCGCTCCATGGCCTGACGTCAAGCTCGTGCGTCCAGGCCGACTTCGGCTGCTTGGTCAGCGCCACGTACGACGCCGCGATATCCTCGGGCCTTAGGATCTCGCTCCGCGCCAGGAGCTCGTCGACGTTCCCGCGGTTCTCCCGGATGAAGACGCCGTCGACGGCGCCGTCGATGACGACGTGGGCGACGTGGATCCCCTCGGGCCCCAGCTCGCGCGCCATGCTTTGCGCCACCGCTCGAAGACCGTGCTTCGCCGCCGAGAAGGCGGCGAACCCTTCCCGCCCCCGCACGCTGGCGGTCGCGCCGGTGAAGAGGATGGTGCCGCGCCCGCGCGGGACCATCATCTTGGCCGCCTCGCGGCCGGCGAGGAACCCGGCGAAGCAGGCCATCTCCCAGACCTTGGTGAACACGCGCGTCGTCGTCTCACGGATGCCGAAGCGCACGTTCGCGCCGATGTTGAAGACGACCACCTCGAGCGGCCCGATCTCCTGCTCGATCTTGGCGAACAGCGCTTCGGTCTCTTCTTCGGAGCGCGCGTCGGTCCCGAAGGCATGCGCTTCGCCGCCGGCCGCGCGGATCTCGCCGGCCAGCGCCTCCAGGTCTTTGAGATGCCGCGCGCGCCTGGTCATGCAGACCGCGTAGCCTTCGGCCGCGAACGCGCGGGCGATAGCCGAGCCCAGGCCGTCGCCGACGCCCACCACCAGACAGACGCCCTTGTCCGCGCTCATCGGCCGCTCCGTTCGAAAACTGTACTATGTTCGTATTGAATCTGGACGCAGTCAATGGGACAATCGCCTCGAGCACGGAGATTGAGTCGATGAAGTGGAACGAGCTGGCCGAGGAGCCCTGTTCGGTCGCCCGCTCGGTCGCGGTGATCGGCGACCGGTGGACGCTGATGCTGTTGCGCGACTGCTTCCTTGGCGTGCGCCGCTTCGAGGCCTTCGAGCAACGGCTCGGCATCTCGCGCAGCATCGTCGCCGACCGGCTGAAGCGCCTGGTGGACGAAGGGGTGCTGCGCCGCGAGCGCTACGAGACCCGGCCGCCGCGCTATGAGTACCGCTTGACCGAGAAAGGCCTCGCGCTGCACCCGGTCATCATGGCGATCGTTCACTGGGGCGACACCTACTATGCGGGCGCCGAAGGGCCGCCCCTGATGCATCGCCACAAGGCTTGCGGTCACGACTTCGCGCCCGTCACCACCTGCTCGGCCTGTGGCGAGGCGCTGGGCGCGCGCGATGTCGAGGTGCGCGCCAATCCGCGGGTTTTGCGCGGCGAAGCGGCGCCGACCGCTTGATCACCGCGTCCGCGCCCGCACATTGGGGCCATGCGTCGAGTCTTCCTCATCCGCCACTGCCAGTCAGAGGCCAACCGCGACCTGCTCATCGAGACTCGCGGCGACTCCGGCCTCACCGACCTCGGCGTCGAGCAGGCGCGGCGGCGCGCGCTGACCCTGGCCGACCATGAGCTGGCCGACGTTACGGTGATCGCCAGCCCGCAGGCCCGCGCCGCCCGCACGGCCCGCGAGATCGCAGAGCATCATGGCTGGAGCGTGAGCCACGACCCGCGGCTGGTCGAGGGCGACCTCGGCAAGCTCGAGGGGCTCGCCTATCACGAGCTCGTCCACCTGGTTCCGAAGGGCAAGGCCTGGCTCGACGCCGAAGATCATGGCGGCGAGGCCGAGGATATCGTCGCCGACCGCATGCTGGAGGCGCTGGCCGAGGCGCTGGAGGCGGTGCCCGGCCCCGTGGTTGTCGTCAGTCACGGCTACGCGATCAGCGCGCTCCTGAAACGGCTTGGCCACGACGTGCGCCAGCCGGCCAACGGCGACATGTACGAGCTCGATCTGGACGAGACGGCGGCCGTGCAGCGCTTCGCCCACCACCCGCTCAGCGGCTGAAGCCCGGCTACCGCTGGCGGCTGTCTTCCAGCAGCGTTTCCAGCTGGCTCTGATCCATCTGCGCGGCCAACTGGTAGACGGCTCGCGCGACGGCCGGGTTGGAAACCAGCTCGGCCGCCATGCTGCGACCGAACGTCTCCGAGGCTGAAGCCACGGCGCTCAGTCCGTCTTCGCGGAGCGCGGCGACCGCCTGCTCGCGGCAATCGGTGGTCACCAGGCGCTGGACGATATCGGCCGTCTCGCGGGTCAGCCGCTCGCGCACCTCCGGCGCGGCCGGCGCGCCCGACCGCACGTCCGGATCGGCGGACAGCGCCGCCACGAACCACCGCACGAACAGCATCCGGTCGGCGCGGCTGGAGGAGTCCGCAACGCACTTGCCGAGCGCCTCCGAGGCCGGGCCTGCGAACGCGGAGGTGGCCGCGGCGACCGCAACGGCGAAGGCCGGCGCCGCGATGAATCTACGCATCACTTCACCCCTTGGGGATTCCTGGACGGGACCGGCATCAGAGCGCGCGCATACGGCGATACCAAGGCGTCGCCGTCAGCCTCGCCAGGGCGGACAGCCGCGCGCGGTTTCGCTACGCTCGGACGGAACAGGAAGTCGGACAAGGCGAAGTGGAATGAGCGCGTTCGAGAGCATCCTCTACGAGAAGGAGCGCGGACGGGCGCGCATCGTGCTGAACCGGCCGGAGCGGCTGAACGCGCTGTCGCTTTCGCTGCTCACCGAGCTGCACGACGCGGTCTGGGAGGCCGACAACGACACCGATGTCCACTGCATCATCGTCAAAGGCGCGGGCCGCGCCTTCTCCGCCGGCTACGATCTGGCCGGCGGCGGCAACCGCGCGCCGCCAGCCTCCTCGATCGAGGACCGCGAGGCCAACCGCTATCGCGGCGGCGGCAGCCAGGACGACGACATCTGGCAGATGGAGCGCTCCCAGCGCCTCAGGATGGCGCTCTTCGACGCCCACAAGCCGTCGATCGCGCAGGTGCATGGCTATTGCCTCGCCGGCGGAACCGACGTGGCGCTGCTGTGCGACATGGTGATTGCGGCCGAGACGGCGACCATAGGCTTCCCAGCCGGCCGCTCGATGGGCGCGCTGCCCAACAACATGTGGCTCTACAACGTAGGGCCTCAGTGGGCGAAACGGCTGCAGCTGACTGGCGATTCGATCACCGGCGCCGAGGCGCAGCAGCTGGGGCTGGTGATGAAGGCGGTGCCGGAAGCGGACCTCGAGGCGGAGGTCGAGCAGCTGGCCGACCGCCTGGCGCTGATCGATCCCGACGTGCTCACCGTCAACAAACGCATCATCAACCTCGGCCTCGAGCTGATGGGCGCGCGCACCCTGCAGCGCCTGGCGGTCGAGAACGACGCCCGCGGCCATACCGCGGCCGCGGCCAGGGGTTTCTTCCGCCAGGCGCGCGAAGAGGGCTTGCGCAAGGCGCTGCAGGACCGCGACGGCCCGTTCGGCGACGGCCGGGCGCGGGTGAACGGGCCCGAGAAGCGGGATGCCGAGGGCCGTCTCCTGCCGTAAGAGGACGGCGCCCTAGGGGAGGCCCGCGCGTGCTCGACCGCTTCAAGGTTCCCGACGACCTCGCCGTGCGCGTCGCGCCCGAGGCCATGCAGGCGACCATCGCCGCCTTGTTCGCAGCGCATGGCGTCCCGCGCGGCGACGCCGAGCAGATGGCGGACGTCCTGGTCTATGCCGACGTGCGCGGCATCGATTCGCACGGCGCCAGCAACATGCCCCGCCGCTATCTGACCTGGCTGGAGCGCGGCCAGGTCAACGGAGCGCCGCGGGCTAGGGTCGTGCGTGACGCCGGCGCCGCAGTGACGTTCGACGGCGACCGGGGGTTCGGGCTGGTCGTCGGGGCGCCGGCGATGGATGCGGCCATCGAGCGCGCCCGGGGGCATGGCGTCGGCGTCGCTATCGTCGGCAACGCCGCCCACTACGGACCGGCGGCCTACTACGCGCATCGCGCGCTCTCGCACGACATGATCGGGATCTCGATGACCACCGGCGGCGTGCTCGTCACGCCGACGGCCGGTGCGGAGCGCCTGCTCGGACTGAACCCGATCGGCATCGCCGCGCCTTCGCGCGAGGAGGTCCCCTTCATCTTCGACGCCTCGATGAGCTCGCTGGCGGCGAACAAGATCGCGCTCCTGAACCGTCTCGGCGGCAAGGTGCTGCCCGGGTGGGTGGCGCGCGCCGACGGGAGCCCGGTGATGGACGAGGAGCCCGTGCCAGAAGGCTTCATGATGCTGCCGCTGGGCGGCACGCGCGAGATCGGCTCGCACAAGGGCTTTGGGCTGATGATGCTGGTCGAGGTGCTGACCAGCGTGCTCGCGGGTATGGGCGGCGGGCCCTTCCGCCGCGCCGATTCCGCCCACTTCTTCCTCGCCTTCAACGTCGCTGCGTTCACCGACCTCGAAACGTTCAAGGCCGACATGGACGCCTATCTGCGCCGTTTGCTCGAGGCGAAGCCGGCGCCCGGCGAGACGCGCGTCATCTATCCCGGCATCGAGGAAGCGGAAGCGGAAGCCGAGCGCCGCGCCAATGGCATCCCCTACCACCCCGAAGTCGTTGACTGGTATCGCAAGGCCTGTGCGGACGTCGGCGCGGCGCACCGGCTCTAGCGCCTCGCCCGCTCGCCCCTGGCGCGAAGCTTGAGTCGCCTCCCGCGCGATGGCTCAGATTGGGACTGGCCCTCGCGGGGAGTGTAACGCCATGACCATCGCCGTCGTCGCCCGAAAGGGCCCAAGAGGGCTGCAGTTCCTGACCGAGATCGCGCCGCACATCGGCTGGTCGAACGTCGAGCGCAACGCAACGCGCTTCGCCGACGTCCGGACCGCCACGCGCGCCGCGATGACGCTGAGCGCGCGCCACCGCGCCTTTGCGCTGCCGCAGGCATCTACCGGTCTGCTGCGGGCCGGCTAGAGGACCTCGGACCTCAGATTGCCTCCGCCCAGCCAGCCGACGGCTTCAGGACATCCGCGGCGAAGTCGATCACTGCCCGCACCCCGGGCAGGAGGCCGCGCCTGGAGGTGAACACCATGTGCATGATGCCCTGGGGCGCCGACCACGCGGGCAGGATGCGGACGAGTTTGCCCTCGTCGATCAGCTCCAGGCTCGCGTATTCGGGCAGGAGCGCGATGCCGACTCCGCCGACCGCGGCCTCGCGCAGAATCGGAAAGCCGCTCGCCGAAAGGCGCGGCTCGTGCGCCACCTCGACCCGCTCGCCGGCGGCGTTCACCAGCGTCCAGCGGTCGAGCCCCGGCCGGTCGGTGAGGCCGATCGTCGCGAAGCGCGGAATATCGTCGGGCTCGGCCGGCTGGCCGTGGCGCGCCACGAACTCGGGACTGGCGGCCAGGACCTGACCCGTGCGTCCGATGGTGCGGACCTGCAGCTCGGCGTCGGTGTCCAGCCGCTCGCGAACCCGGATCGCGATGTCGACGCCCTCCTCGATCAGGTCGACGCGGCGATTGCTGACCAGGAGCTGCAGCCTGAGCTTGGGATGCCGGTCGAGGAACGCGGGCACCGCCGCGCCCAGCAAGCGATCGACGCCGAGCGGACAGGCGACCCGCACCAGCCCTTGCGGCTCCGCACGAACGCGCGACACCACCTCGTCGACGGCCTCGGCCTCCGAGAGCGCCGCCCGGGCGTGGCGATAGACGTCCTGGCCAACGTCCGTGACCTTGAAACGGCGCGTGGACCGCTCGAGCAGCCGCACCCCCAGCTGCGCCTCGAGGGCCGCCACGCGGCGGCTGATGCGCGACTTCGGCGCGCCCAGGGCCCGCGCCGCGGCGGAAAAGCCGCCGTTGGCCACCACGGCCGCGAAGAAACCGAGGTCGTTCAGGTCCCGCATCGGCGTTCCTCCAACAGGACAGAGCGTCTTGGAACCGTGATCTAGTGCGCCGATTGTTGCGTAACTAGCTCATCGGCGGAAACGGCTCCCTGCGCTGCGATCAGAATGCTCCTCCGCTCCCTCCCGATGCTGCTCATCTCCAGCGTGATCTTCGCGGTCGCCGTCTGGCTCGTGACGTCTGGCGAAGGGTCGCGTGCGACCTTCATCGACCCGGCCGTGCGAGAGGCGGCGGCGGCGCCGGTCGGAGCCTCAGCGACCAGCGGCGCCCGAATCCACGCCCTTAACAGCTGACGCCGAGCAACTGACGCCGAAGCGAGCGCCTGCCGTTCACGCGGCGGCGTGGCGGCCCTATAGCAGGGGCCATGCCCGACGAACCCCGCGTTCCCGACGAGCCCATGAGCGATGCGGCGCCGACCGAGCTCGCCGCGCGTGGGACCGCCCTTTCGCTGGCGCTGGGGTTCGAGACGCTCACCGATCGGGCCTGCGGCATGCGGGCGCCGTTTCGCGCCGATCTGGTCGGCGATCCGACAGGCGGCGCCATCGCCACAGGGGTGATCTTCGCCTTGCTCGACCAGACTTGCGGCATGGCGATCAGCCAGGCTTTGCGGAACCGCGCCGCGGCGGAGAATCGCGCGCTCGGCTTCGGCGGCATGGCGACGCTCGACTTCCGCCTCGATCACATCCGCGCGCCACGGCCTGGCGCCGCCGTGGTCGGCGAAGCCGAGTGCCTGCGCATCACCGGCGACGTCGCCGTCGTGCGCGGCTGGGCCTACGAAGACGACCCGGACGATCCGATCGCCGCCGCGCAAGCGGCGTTCATGATCACCCAGGCGC
This sequence comes from Caulobacteraceae bacterium, assembly GCA_035295705.1. GTDB lineage: Bacteria > Pseudomonadota > Alphaproteobacteria > Caulobacterales > Caulobacteraceae > Poindextera. The sequence continues at coordinate 10,018 of DATGIN010000330.1, read as the reverse complement.
CGTCAGCTTCCGCATGAGCCGAACAGGACTGCTCGACGCCTGGCCGTACGCCCGCCTGCTCGGCGTGCGGCTCGAAGGCGGCGAGGACGGCCCAGTCGCGCTGCTTCCCTTCGCCCCGCGCCTGATCGGCAACCCGATTCTGCCCGCGCTGCACGGCGGGGTGGTCGCCTCGTTCCTGGAGCTGGCGGCGCTCGCCAGGCTGGACGCGGAGGGCCGCCGCGCCCGCACCATCGACATCACCGTCGACTACCTGCGCCCGGCGGGGCCGGTCGCGACCTACGCCGAGGCGCGGGTGCTGAAGCTCGGCCGTCGCGCGGCGAACCTAGCGGTCGAGGCGTGGCAGGAGGATCGTGCGCGGCCGGTCGCTGCCCTGCGCGGCCACTTCATGATCCTTGGTTAGAGCTTGGTCGAGACCAGCAGCCGGCCCGGGCCGAGGCGCTGCAACACGCGCGGCAGGTCCGCCGCGCTGACGGCGAAGCAGCCTTCGCTGCAGCCCAGCCGGCCGTTGGCCTTGACGATGTCGGGGCCGACGTACCAGGCCGAGTGGACCACGATGCCGCGCTGCTCCGCGTTGTCGTTGGTCGCGTCCAGGCCCGCGAGCCGCATCGAGCGTCCGTGCGCGCCGCTGTAGAAGTCGCCGGTCAGAAAGTCACCGGCCGAGGTCGCCTCCGAGTTCGGCGCGTTGGAGAAGCGGCTGAGCCAACCGGTATGGCTCGGATCGGAGCCCCGCCCGTGCGCGACGAGCAGGCTTTCGATCCCGCCGCTCGCGATATCGACCAGGTGCAGGCGCGGCGCCCGCGACGGCTGGCTGAAGTCGGCGACCGCGACGACATCTGCGTGCTGGATGCGGCCGCTGCGGCGCGCCAGGCCCGCCTTGGCGGCGGCGACGATCGCCGCGCTGGCGCCGGACGCAGCCGCGACGGACGTCGACGGCGTTGGGGGGGCGCCGTTCCTTGGCTTGGCGACAACGGTGGCGACCGCGCGCTCGGCGGCGGCCGGCGATACCGCGGCGGCTCCAAGTGCGGCGATGGACAGCGTGACGAACTGGCGGCGGCTGCTGAGCGAGGACTGGGGCATGACTCCGGGGTGCTAGAACTTGCGCCCCCGACGCGCGTCCCAAGCCAGCCAAATGGGTCGGCAGTGAGGCAAAACAATTCGGTCATCTTGCCGCACCGGCGGCTCGCCCGGATCGCGCTAGCGCCTAAAGGAAGGCGAGTAGGGCTTCGACGACCGCCCGCGGCTGCTCCTGCTGCACCCAGTGGCCGGCGCCGTCGATCAGGTGGGCGCCGCGGAAGTCGGCGCATCCGCGCGTCTGCATCGCCTCGAACGCGCCGGGCGACTGGTAGACGCCCCAATCGGCCGCGCCGGCGATGAAGAGCGCCGGGACTTCGATCCGCCGCCCTGCGAACAGGCGCAGGTCGTGGCCCACGATCCCGCTCACCCCCGCCCGGTACCAGTTGAGCCCGCCTTGGAAGCCCGTCTCCGCAAAGGCGCGGGCATAGACGGCGAGCGCCGCGTCCGGCAGCCAAGCGCAGGCGGCGATCGCCGCGGGCGACGGCATGTATGGCGCCACCGCCTGCGGCATCGTCGCCGCGAGCGGCATCACGTAGTAGTCCGGGAGCTTCGCCAGCTCCCCTGGGCTCCAGTCACCGAGCCGATAGGGTTGGTTGCCGGCCCAGTCGGCGCTCTTCACGTGGTAGTAGGCGCGCAGGAAGTCGTGCAGCCCTTGCGGCGCATCCAACATGTCGGCATTCGCGGCGGGCGTCGAATAGTACCACTGGTAGTGCTTGCGAGGCGGTTCGAGACCGGCGAGCGCCCCGTCGGGGCCGCGCCCTGGCGCAGGGGCTGCCTTGGCCGGCGGGGGCCCTGAGAAGGGCGCGCTCATCATGACCACCGAATGGAAGACGTCGGGGCGGATGAGGGCTGAATGCGCCGCAACCGACGAGCCGAAGTCGTGCCCGACGACCGCTTGGACCTCGCCGAGCCCAAGCGCGAAGACGAGCTCCAGCGCATCCTGCGCGAGGTTCAGCTGCGCGAACGCGCGCAAGTCGCCGTCGTAGGCGCCGTCCCAGCCGGTCGTGGCGCCATAGCCGCGCTGGTCGGGCGCGACCACGTGGAAGCCGGCGGCCGCCAGCTCGGGCATCACCCGGCGCCACGACCACGCCAGTTCAGGAAAGCCATGCAGCAGCAGCACCGTCGGGCGCGCGGCCTCGCCCGCCTCCAGGAGGTGCATGCTGAGGCCATTGACGCCCTCGATGCGGCGCCGTTCGACGCCGTCCGGAAGCACCGCGCCGAAATAGTCTTCTGTCATTCCGACGCCTCCGGCGCCCACCGTACCCGCCGCTGTCGGGCGGGCAAACGGCCGTGATCGCGCTGGACGGCCCGCGCCTGTCGGCGGCAGAGTGATCGGTGGTCAGTCACGCGCGGAGCTCGTCATGAAGGTCGGGGTTTCCCTGTTCGCCCAGAACTACGTGGATTGGGACCGCTACGAGGCGGAGGAAGCCGAGGCCGACAAGCCGGCGCCGCTCATCCACGACGCGCAGATCTATCGCGAGCAGTTCCAGCTCGGGCGGCTGGTCGAGCCCTTGGGCTTCGACTCGCTGTGGACCGTCGAGCACCACTTCACGCCCTACACCATGGTCAATAACCCGACCCAGTTCCTGGCCTACTTCGCCGGCTGCACCGAGCGGATCGACATGGGCACGATGGTCGTCGTGCTGCCCTGGCACGACCCGATCATGGTCGCCGAGGGCTTCGTCGCGCTGGACCACATGCTGGGCGGCCGGACCCTGAAGGTGGGGCTGGGCCGTGGCCTCGGGATCCGCGAGTACAACGGCCACCGCGTTCCGATGGACGAGTCCAGGGAGCGGTTCAAGGAGGGCCTGGACGTTCTCCGCCTCAGCCTCGAGCAGGAGTGGTTCGCTTACGAGGGCCAGTTCCAGAAGATCCCGCGCACCACGCTCCGCCCGCGGCCGCGGCCGGACTCCAAGCTGCTCGAAAACCTATACATCGCCTGGGGCAGCCCCTCGTCTATGCCGGTCGCGGCGCACGAGAACTGTAAGCCCCTCTTCATTCCCCAGCGCCTCTGGGAGGACCACAAGAAGGAGCTCGGCGAATACAACCGTATCCGGGTCGAGGAGCATGGCTGGAAGCCCGAGCGCCCGACGGTTGTCTGCTGGGTCTACTGCGCCGAGACCGACGCCGAAGCCGAGGAGGGCGCGCGCCAGTACATCAGCGAGTATGGCGATTCAGCGCTTCGCCACTATCAGTTCATGGGCGAGCACCTGCAGGGCCTGAAGGGCTACGAGTACTACGCCCAGATGGCCAAGATGCGCGCCGCCATGCCCGAGGGCATGGACACCGCGGCGATCTACCTCGCCAACAACATCTGGGGCAGCCCGGCGACCTGCATCGAAAAGCTGAGGCGCGTGAACGACATGATGGGCGCCGACGAGTTCGTCGCGGTCTTCTCCTACGGCTCGATGCCGGTCGAGAGGGCCGAGAAGAACATGCGCTTGTTCGCCGAGAAGGTGCTGCCAGCGACGCAGGCGTTCGAGCTGGCCGAGCCGCCGCTGCTGGTCGGATCGCCCGGCGGCTAGGGCGTACAGGTCAGCTGGTGGAAGACCGCCAGCAGAACCAGCAGCGCGAAGGCCCCGACAGCGACCTCGAGGCCGCCGAGATACCCGCCCGGCAAGCCCCGGCCGAAGAGCGGCGCATCGCTCGCGTCCTGCCGCGCCGCCGCCTGTCGGAGAAGCGCGCCCTTGAGCGCAGCGACCTCGGCCTGCAAAGCCGCAATCACCCGATCCCGCTCGTCGTGTCCGGGCGCCGCCGCCATGCCGGCCATCTTGCGGAGCATTTCGCGCCCTGTTCAAGCGCCGCCCTAGACAGGCTCGCGCTTCTCGTGGCTGGTCAGGCAGTCGGCCGCGGCGAACGCTACGCGAAGGGAGGACGCAGGCGATGCGGATCAAGGACGTCTCGCACCACGACATCCATCACCACGACGCCCACTGCATCAACCAGATCGCCACCCGCGTGCTCGCCGACGGGTCGCTGGTTGCGGTGTTCAACGAAGAGCGCTTCCCCTTCCATCACGACAGCGGCCAGACGCTGCTGGCCCGCTCGGCGGACGGGGGCGTGACCTGGTCGACGCCCGAGGTGGTGCTGCCCTGGAGCGAAACCACCGGCAACTGGGACTGCGGCTTCTGCGAACTGGGCGACGGGACCTGGATCGTCAACCTGACCATCGCCGGGTTCTTCAAGCGCGGGGTGAAGGCGGAAGGCGTCTCCTGGCGGAATGGCCCGAAGACGAAGGAGTGGGGGGACTGGACCTGGTCCGACCGCACGATGAGCTGGCTCGGCACCTACGTGGTCAAGTCGAAGGACCGCGGAGCGAGCTGGAGCGAGCCCATCCCCGTGAACGTCAGGCCGCTGAAACATGGCGGCTGCCGCATCGGCTGTTGGGAGCTGCCGTCAGGCGCGATCCTGATGGGCCTCTACGGCCGCATCCGCGGCTATGGAGAGGAGGGCGAGAACGAGAGCACCCGATCGGCGCTGATGCGCTCTGACGACGGCGGCGACAACTGGGAATACTACTCGACCCTCGCCTACGACCCCGCATCGATCATCGACTACGAGGAGCCGTCCCTGCTGCGGTTGAAGGACGGGCGGCTGGTCTCGTTCCTACGCACGCATGTGAACCCGTCGGGCGACGCGAAGAACATGGTCTACGTCGTCTCCGACGACGACGGCTTCTCGTGGACGCCGCCGAAGTGGACCAACATCTGGGGCTACCCGGCCGAGACCATCCCGCTGCAGGACGGCCGCTACCTGATGATCTACGGCTACCGGCGTCCTCCGTACGGTGTGAAGGGCGTCGTCTCGGAGGACGGGATCACCTGGCGCGAGAACGACAGCTTCTTCGTGGCCGAGAACGGCGTGCCGGGAAAGGCGGGCACGCGCTCGGCCGAGGGCGCGCGGCCCATCTCCTGGGACAACCCCGGGGTCTATCAGCACATCGGCTATCCGAGCGTGGTCCAGGTGGCCGACGGCACGATCGTCGCTTCCTACCACGAGTGGGAGGACAAGGAGCGCCCACTGCAATTCGTGCGCGCCACCCGCTTCCGGCTGGCGGATTAGCCGGAAGCCCGCTCTAGGCCGCGGCGGCCAGCGCCGTCATGCCTTCGTCGCGGAGGGCCGCCAGCACCGCCGGGCGGGACGAAACGCGCTCGAAGTAGCCGGCGAACGCCGCCGGCGCCTCGATCGCCTGCCGCTTCGCCCAGGCGAGCATGACGAAGAGGTAGGCGTCGGCGACCGTGAAATCGCCGAACAGGAAGTCGCCGCTCAACCGCTCGGCCAGGAAGCCAAGCCGCTGCGCGATCCGGCCTCCAGCCGCCTGTTTAGCGTCGGCCCGGGCGGACGGAGCGGCCCATCTCGCCGGGCAAGGCCAGCTGCGGGGCCCGGTCGGCGATCCAGCTCAGGATGGCCACGTTTTCGGTCAGGATGCCGCCGCCGTCGAACTCGAGCGCGGGCACGTAGCCTTTCGGATTGATGGCGAGATAGTCGCCGCCAATCTCGGTGCGGTGCGACTTCAGGTCGACCTTCGCCAGCTTGAACGGAAAGTCCGCCTCGCAAAGCGCGATGTGGTCGGCGAGGCTGCAGGCGCCGGGTGAATAGTAGAGGATCATGGATGCCTCGTGCGTGCGGGTTGCCCCTTCCGACCCCTTCCCCACGATCAAGAACGCACGAGAGCCGAGAATGGCCGCGTCCGCCTAAGGGGTGGCCGCCGCCTTCCGCGCCTGCTCGACCAACCGCGCCGCCTCGACGAAGCTCGGCGCCTCGCAGGCGGCGACGTACTCGGCCCGCAGGCGGCGAACGAGCTCAGCCACGCTCGGGACGTCTTCGATCAGGTCGATGCCCTGACCCGCGCTCCAGAGGTTGCGCCACGGCGTGACGCCCGGCGGCAGGTGGTCATGGCGCATGCCGCGGCCGGTCGGCTTGGGCAGGTTGTCCGGGTCGAGGCCGACCATGCGCATGGACTCGACCATCCAGTTGGCCGGCACGCCGGCGATGTCGCCGGTGTAGGCGAGATCGGCGGAGGTCTGGCTGACCAGGAGCTGCTTGTAGGCCTCGGGCGCGTCCGACTCCCGCGTGGCGATGAAGCGCGTACCCAGGTAGGCGAGGTCGGCGCCCAGCACCTCGGCCGCGCGCACCACCGCGCCAGTCGAAACCGCGCCGGCCATGACGATCGTCCCATCGTAGATCGCGCGGATGCGGGGGATCATCGCCAGGTGACTGATCGTGCCGGAATGGCCGCCGCCGCCGGCGCCGATGCACGTGAGGCCGTCAGCCCCGGCCGCGATCGCTTTCTCGGCGAAGCGAAGGCTGGTGACGTCGTGGAACACGTTGCCGCCGAAGTCGTGTACGCGGGCGATCAGCTCGGTCGGATCGCCACCGACGCTGATGATGATGTCGATCCCGTACTTGCCGCAGAGCGCCATGTTGGCCGCGAGATCGTGCGGCGGCATGCGGGCGGGCAAGTTGACGGCGACGGGGGCGATCCGCGCGTCGGGCTCGGTGTCGCGGTGCGCCGCCAGCGCCGCCGTGATCTCCCGCAGCCATGCCTCGAAGGTCTCGATATCGCGGGCGTTCTGCCGCGGCAGCCCTCCGATCACGCCCGCCTTGCAGGCCTCGCGCACCAGCGCCGGTCCGGTGACCAGGAACATCGGCGCGCAGATCGCCGGGATGGTCAGTCTGGCGCGAAGCTTCGGATCGAGGCTCAAGGGGAAGTTCCTTCGCGCGGGGCGGTGGCCGGCGGCCGCACGCCGATCGCCCGGTCGAGGTCAGCGTCGCCGCGATCGCGCGCCATGTCCCGCGCGGACTCGCCTTGACGGTTCCTGCGGTCGAGGCTCGCGCCGTGGCGTCGGAGCAAGGCCGCCGTCGCCGGATGATCGGCCTGGATGCTCTGCATGAGGGCGGTATCGCCCTCAGCGTCGGACGCATCGACCGGGACGCCGCCGGCGAGCAGATCCTCGACTTCGATGGTCCGGCCCGCGGCTGCGGCGGCGCGTAGCCGCTCCGGCGCGTCTGACGGTCCGACGAACGCCTTTTCCGCGGCGGGCGGGGCTGCAAAGGCGCGCGACTCCGCCCCCGCCGCGTTGCTCTGATCGCTCTGCGCCAGCGCGGGCGCGCGCTTCTCGGCGGTGACGACCGCCTGCTCCCCCGGCGGTGGCGGCGGCGGGGGCGGGGCCGCTGGAAACGCCTCCGGCGCGGGCGGCGGCGGGGGAGGCGACGGGGGCGGTGGCGGCGGCGCGGCCAGCGCGACTTGCGGCGGCGAAGCCGTCGCCACGTTGCGGGGGTTCGGTAGCGCGATGGGCGTCGGCGCCGCCGGCGCTGGCAGGCTCCGCGCGGCTCCGGCGGAGGGCGGCGCCGTGGAGAGCGGGGCGGGCGGGGCGGACGAGGTCACCGCGCCCGGGCGGGACGCCGACTCCGGGGTTACGGGCGGCTGGTAGACGTGCGTGGCGACCAGCACCGCCAAGCCTGCGACTGCGGCGGCGGCCAGCCATCGCCCGCTTCGCCAGCCCGAACGTGGCGCCCGGGCGGCGGGCGGGGACGCCGACGCCGCCGGCCCGCTGGCGATTGCGGCCAGCATCCGCGCGCGGCGTTCCGCGCGCGCGGCCTCGTCGTCCAGCAGCGCCTCGGCCTGGACATACGCGGCGTCGATCGGATCGCGGGCTTCGTGGTTTTCAGGCATGGGCCGTCCTTTCGCCGGCCAAGGCTTGTCGTAAGGCGGCGCGGGCATAGCGGAGGCGGCTCTTGGCCGTCTCGACGCCGACGCCGGTGGCTTGTGCGATCTCGTCGAGCGAGAGGCCGGCGTCGGCGAACATGACGAACGTCGCCCGCTGCTCCAGCGGCAGCGCATCGACGGCGGCGACGATTCTTTGCGCCAGCTCGCGCGACTGCACCTCTTGCAGCGGCGTCGGGGCGAGGTCGGCGACGGTCAACGCTGCATCCTCCCTCGCCGAAGCCAGCACCGCCACCTTCTGCCGCCGGAAATGATCGAAGACCTTGTTCCGCGCGACGCTGAACAGCCAGGCCGGAAAGGTCGCCTTCTGCGGATCGAATGCGGCGGCGCTCCTCGCGATGGAGATCCACGCCTCCTGATGCAGGTCCTCCGCGGCGTCGCTGTGCGCGGGGCCGAGAAGGCGGCGGATGAAATGGAAGCACTGACGGTCATAGCGGTCATACAGCCGCGCAAAGGCGCTGGGGTCGCCAGCGCCGTGCGCACGCAAGAGTTCCGCGTCCTTGGACCCCGCCGGCTCCATCGAGGCGCAGTCTAGCGGCTGGGCGCGCACCGCCTAGCCCGGGGGGTCGGGGACGAACCCGTCCTCGTTCGTGTTCGAGGGGAACGGCCGCGGATGGTGCTCCGGCCGGCGCCAGGCGGGGATCACGCCGTTGGCGACCAAGTGGGCGTAGGTGTCGTACTCGACCTGGCGGACGAAGCTCGGGTAGGGCGAGGCCCGCTCGAAATCCACCAGCTCCACCTCGGACCATTCCCGCTGGCCGTGCGCGGTGCCGAGCTTTTCGTCCCTGCGCTCGGCGTCGGCGAAGCCGCCGGACGGCGCCGCGCGCGCCGAGAGCGCGGCAGGCGGTGGGGGCGGCGGCGGCGCGGCCAAGTTGGCCCCGCTTGGCGCGCTCCGGTCCTCGTCGAGCGAGCGGCCAGACCCCTCTTCCGGCTCGTAGGGGGCCGGCGGCGGCGCGGCGCGCTCGTTGAAGACCGCGATGCCGATCACGCCGACATCGGCCGGGCGGCCGGTGCGGGCGGCGTAGGAGTCGGGCAGCGGCGCGAACGTGAAGGCGGCGACCTCGGTCGTGGACTTCCGCCAGCCAGTCACCTCGTAGGACTGGTAGGGCGCGAACACGTAGCCGTCCTGGTCGTATCCGGCCGTTTCGCCGTTCAGCACGTTCACCCCGTCGACCGACATCACCACCATGACGCGGCGGCCGGTGTTGTTGGTGACCCTAAGGCTGTAGCGGTCGCCGGGCTGGCCGGCGACGAACAAGCGCCCGTCGTGGCGCCACACCCGAAGCGTCTGGCCCGTATCCCGGTCCACGATCTGCAGGTTGACCGGATCGGCATGCGCGGTCGCCCAGACGAGCCCGACCGCGGCGATCGCCGCCCCCAACCCGATCCATCGCCCAACGCGCCACGCTGCACCACCCGCCACGCTCATCTCGTGCCTCCCTGAAGAGCCTTGCATCGGGGACTACGCAGCCGCCGCGCAAACGGGGTTACGGCCGATCGACTCTTCGTCGGTCGCCGCTTCGCGGTGCTAAGAAGCGAGTGGAGGACGCGCGCGATGACGAAGCTGGATGGCGGCGGTCTGGCGTCGACCGAGTGGCTGGCCGCGCACCTGGATGAGGCTGACCTTCGGCTCTTCGACGTGACCGTGCATCTGCGCCCGGCGACGCATGGCCCATACCAGGTCGAAAGCGGCCGCGCGGACTATGAGGCGGCGCACGTTCCGGGCGCGGCGTTCCTAGACCTCGCACGCGACCTGTCGGACGCGGACTCGGCGCTGCCGTTCACGATGCCCGCCAGCGATCGCTTCGCCTCCGCCCTGGGCGCCGCGGGCGTTGGCGCGAAGAGCGCCGTGATCGCCTATTCCACCACCAGCCCGATGTGGGCGACGCGGCTGTGGTGGATGCTGCGCGCCTCGGGCTTCGACAACGCCGCGGTGCTCGACGGCGGCTTCGCCAAGTGGAAGGTGGAGGGCCGCGCGGTCGAGGCCGGCGAGCGCCGCTATCCGCCGAGCGAGCTTGCGCTCAGGGCGCGGCCGGGCGCCTGGGCCGACAAGTCCGAGGTCCTGGCGGCGATCGCCGACGGCGGCGTCTGCACCATCAACGCGCTCTCGCCAGGCGTGCACAGCGGCGAGGCTAAGACCAACTACGGGCGCAAGGGCCACATCGCCGGCAGCCGCAACATCCCCTACGCCGCCCTGCTCGGCACCGATGGCGCCTA
>DATGIN010000329.1:0-5880 GCA_035295705.1 Caulobacteraceae bacterium | reverse complement strand
CGCCTATGGGTCGAGCGTTCTCGTGCTCTACGCGGTGACCGACCCTGACCATAAGGACCCGTACCAGCGCACCTCGATCTTCCTCGTCCCGACCGACACGCCGGGCGTCGAGATCGTGCGCGGCATCCACGTCGGCGCCGGGGGTCCGATCGGCGGCCCCGGCGGCCACGGCTACATGCGTTACACCAACGTTCGGGTGCCCTACGGCGCGCTGCTCGGCGACCGCGGGGGGGCGTTCAAGATCGCGCAGACCCGCCTCTCCGGCGGCCGCGTCCATCACGCGATGCGCACGGTGGGAGCGTGCAAGCGAGCGCTCGACCTGATGTGCCAGCGGGCGGTGTCCCGCTCGACCCGCGAAGGCAAGCTCGCCGACTACCAGATGGTGCAGCAGCAGATCGCCGACAGCTGGATCGCCTACGAGCAGTTCCGCCTTCTTGTGCTGCAGACGGCCTGGAAGATCGACAAGTACAAGGACTACACCAAGGTCCGCAAAGACATCGCGGCGGTGAAGGTCGCCATGCCGAAGGTCTACCAGGACATCGCCACCACGGCCGCGCACCTGCACGGCGCGATCGGCGTCTCCAACGAGATGCCGTTCATGGGCATGGTGACGAGCGCGCTCGTCATGGGCATCGCCGACGGGCCGACCGAAGTGCACAAGGTCACGGTCGCCAAGCAGGTGCTGCAGGACTATCGCCCGTCGAACGAGCTCTTCCCGGCCTACCACATCCCGAACCAGCAGGAATCGGCCAGGAAGCGGTTCGCGGACGACCTGAAGCAGCTCAAGGACGCGCGCGACAAGCGTCTCGGCCAAGAGGCGAAGGCCGAAGCCACTGCCTGAGCCGGGTTCAGCACCGCTCGTCGTCGGCCTGGGCGGCACGACCCGTCCGGAGTCGAGCAGCGAGCGGGTGCTGATCAAGGCGCTGGAGGCCGCAGAGCGCGCCGGCGCGCGCACGCGGCTGTTCAGCGGCGTCTTCCTCTCCCGGCTGCCGATCTACGACCCGAACACCAGCGCCGGATCGTCCGAGCTCGCGACCCTGCTCGACGCCGTGCGCGAGGCCGACGGGGTGATCATCTCGACGCCGGGGTACCACGGCTCGGTGTCGGGCCTGGTCAAGAACACGCTGGACGCGCTCGAGGGGCTGCGCGGCGACGCCCGACCCTATCTCGACGGGCGCGCGGTCGGCTGCATCGTGACCGCCGACGGCTGGCAGGCCGGCGGCACCACGCTCTCGTCGCTCAGGACCATCGTCCACGCGCTGCGCGGCTGGCCGACGCCGCTGGGGGTGACGCTGAACCCCTCAGCGGCCAAGCTGTTCGACGATCACGGCGACCTCTGCGACGCCAGCGCCGCGAGCCAGGTCGACATGCTGGCCGGCCAGGTGATCGCCTTCGCCCGGGCGATGAAGCCCTAGCAGCGGCGGCCGTCGCCCCCGCGCCTAGAAGAAGACGTAGGACCTCACCACCACGTTCTTCCGGCAGCGCGCGTCGGCGGGCGCGGTGGGGTCGACGCAGGCGGTGTGGAAGGACCAGCGCGACACCGAGCCGTCGGTTTCCGAGTCATAGCACTTGAGCATCGAGACCTCGGTCGAGGTCTGGCGCGGGAACCAGTACCACTCGTGCTCGGGACGGTAGGTGAAGCGCGTCGTCTCGCCGACCCGGTCGTCGTAGATCCGGTAGTTGGTGATGTACGGCTGCGCCGCGAACGACGGCCATGCGCACAGAACGAAGGGGAACTGCTCGACCGTCTCCATCGGCTTGGCGAGATTGATCGACATGAAGCGGCGCGACATTTTCCGATCCGCCTCAGCCTCCGTGTAGCGCTGCTCGCGCCCGAAATTGCGGAGGTTCCTGGTCAAGAGCTCGCGGCAGCGCACGCGGCCTGAATTGTCGTTCAGGTCGTTGTGCACGAGATTGGCATAACCCGCGTTCACGCCGGGATTCTTGGCTTCCTGGTTCTCCGTCCGGTCGCCGGCGTAGTCCTTGTCGAAAACGTCGTGGTTGTAGACGAGCGCGTCGGTCGATCCGGGGAAGAACTCGAGCAGCAGCTTCTCGATCTCGGGGTAAAAGACCCGCTCGACCTCGGCGGCGTCGTAGAAGTTCGCGCACTTGGATTCTAGGTGCGCCAGCGACACGCCCAGCCGGTCCATGCATTCGGGGCTCTCGGGCGAGAGGCCCGGGTAGTACTCGCCGATGCGGCGAGCGTCGCGCATGGTTTGCGGGAAGAAGAGGTTGCGCCGCCCATTGTTGCGCTCGCTCTGGCGCAGGCGCTTGGCATCCTCGGCGCGCGCCGGGTCGCGCCAGATCGCGTTCGAGGAAACCACCGAGTAGGTCGGCCGCTCGTAGATCGTATAGGGCAAGGGCAAAGCGAGGCCGCCCTCGGGCGCCGTAAGCCCTTCGGCGGGGATGTGCTGCATGCACTCTTCCCAGGTGCGGAATCCCAGGCCCCAGCGGGTCTGAATCGGGCCCGGCGGCGCGTTCTCGATCATGTCGATCACCCGCTGGCCTTCGCCGGTGGCGAACTCCGCGAGCGCGTCCTCGAGCGCCTTGCCCGTCCCCGCATCGCCGTCCCGGTCGAACGACATGTAGGAAAGGCCGCCGTTCGCCGCGATCGGCGCGGGCTGACCCGCGGTGAGCTGCAGCGGCGGCACGTAGGCGCTCGGCGCTGTGTTGGCGGATACGGTCTTGTCGTCGACGACGTCGAGCGGGCTCATGGGGCGTCTCCGGGTCGGTCCGACCTCACCCTGGCAGACGCGGACGCCGTTTTCCAGCGGGGCCCTGGCCGACTTGCACGCCGGGTTTGGCCGCGACGGAGCGTGAAACGCCCTAGGCCTCCGCCCTGTCCTTCGCCGCGCGCCTTAGCGCCTCGCCCGACTCCAGCGCCTCGCGGAACGGGTTCGGGCGATCGTCGGCCGGCTGGGCGGCCTGCGCCTGCTCGGCGACCTGGCGGCCGAGCGCGACCACCGGCGGGATCTCGTCGTCGGCCAGCGGCTTCATCCACTGCTTGCGCTTCATGGCCGCTTCGATGTGCGGCGCCAGCGCCTCGGCCTTGCGCTTCGTCCGCTCCGCCGCCCGCTCCTTAAACTCGCCCATCACCTCGCCGGCGAACAGCTCGAGCGCCTCGCAGATGTCCTCGTGGCGGTTGCGGCCACCCTGCTGGATGAAGGCGACCTGGTCGACGCCGCACTCCTCGAACTTCCGCAGGTGCTCGCGCAGCGTATCCGGCGTGCCGATGCCGCCCTCGGCGATCTGGCCGCCTTCCGGCATGTTCGGCAGCGCCTGTTGGAACAGCTCCCAGATGTTGGTGCGGCCGGGGATCTGCTCGCCGAAGCCGTAATGCCAGCCGAGCGCGAACTGGAAGAAGCGGAAGCCGTCGCGGAACCGGCGGCGGGCCTCTTCGACGTCGTGGTGCACGCCGAAGCTCGACACCATACAGATGTTGGGGTTCACCGCGTGCCCGATCGGCACGCACTCCTCGCGGAAGATGCGGTAGTAGTCGTCCACCCACTGCTTGGCCTCGGCCGGGTCGACGAAGGCGAAGGTGAGCGCGCCGATTCCCAGCCGGGCGGCCAGCTTGATCGTCTCGCGGTTCGAGCAGGCGACCCACAGCGGCGGATGCGGCCGCTGCACCGGCTTGGGCATCACGTTGCGGCAGGGCATTTCGAAGTACTGGCCCCTGAACCCGGGATAGGGGTCCATGGCCAGCATGTTGGCGCACTGTTCGACCGCCTCCTGCCAGGCGTTCCGCTTCTCGGCGACGGGGACGCGATAACCGCCGAGCTCGAGCAGCGCCGAGCTTTCGCCGGTGCCGAATTCGACCCGCCCGTTCGAGACGAGGTCGAGGGTCGCGATGCGCTCGGCGACGCGGGCGGGATGGTTGTAGCCGGGCGGCATCAGGACGATGCCGTGGCCGAGGCGGATTTGCTTGGTGCGCTGCGAGCAGGCGGCGAGGAACACCTCCGGCGCCGACGAGTGGGAGTATTCCTCGAGAAAGTGGTGCTCGACCTCCCAGACGTTGTCGAAGCCCAGCCGGTCGGCGAGCTCGACCTGATCCAGGGCGTCCTGGAACAGCTTCTGTTCCAGCCCCTCGGTCCAGGGACGGGGCAGCTGATGCTCGTAGAAGATGCCGAAACGCATGGGGTGGTCCTCTTCGGAACGGTCGCCTCTTTCAGGAGGCTGCGGCGGTGACGGGCTCGACCGCGGCTGCGTCCTCCTCGTGCGGGTCCATGAGCGGCTGCGGGGCGGCGCTGTCCGAGACCTCGCCGCCGAGCTCGGGCCGGATGATCCGGACCTTCCGCCAGCCGCCGAACTTGTAATAGAGCACCGAGAGCGCGCTCGAGGTGATGGTGCCGAGCGGGAAGCTCCACCAGATCGCGTCCGGCCCCCAGTGCGGGATCATGAAGTGCGCGAACGGCACGCGGATCAGCCACATCGAGACGATCAGGATGATCATCGGCGGCCAGACCGCGCCGGTCGAGCGCACGATGCCGGTGAGCGCGAAGGTCGCGTTGAAGATGACGAACGCCCAGAGCACGGTTCGGTCGATGTGCAGCGCGATCGGGATGGTCGGCGAGCCGAACGGCAGGAATGGATAGAGCGGGATGGGCCCGAGCAGATAGATCAGCACCGCCGCGGTGCCGGTGACCGCGACGCTGAGGCAGATGCCGATGCCGGCGATGCGCGAGACGCGGTCCCACTTGCCGGCGCCCACGTTCTGGCCGGCCATCGAGGATATCGACGCGCCGACGGCCATGCCCGGCATCTGGATGTAATTCCAGACCTGCTGCGCGCCGACGTAGGCCGCCGAGGTCACCGCGCCGAAGCCGTTGACGAAGCCGATCATCACCATCGAGGCGCCCGACATGATGAACATCTGCAGGCTCATGGGCAGGCCGCGCACCAGCAGCGGCCGCAAGAGGCTCCAGTCCGGCTTCAAGAGGTGAAGCTCGTTCGGCCGGATCATCAGGATGCTGTGCTTGCGATAGAGGTGGATCAGCAGCAGCACGAGCGAGACGCTCTGGCCGATCAGCGTCGAAGTGGCCGATCCGGCGATGCCGAGCTTGGGGAACGGACCGATCCCGGCGATCAGGAGTGGGTTGAGGACAATATCAAGAACCACCGCCAACGCCATGAAATAGAACGGTGTTCGCGAGTCGCCCGCCCCGCGTTGGGCCATCTGGATGAACATGAAGAAGTACATGAACGGCATCGCCGAAAAGACGATGCGCATGTAGATGATCGCCTCCGCCCGGGCCGCCGGCGGCGTGCGCATCAGCGTCAGGACATGCGGCGCGAAGTTCCAGCCCAGAAAGGCGAGGAGGACCGAGAGCGCGAAGAAGAACGAGATCGCCGTCCCCATCACGCGCTTGACCAGCTTGAAGTCGCCGGCGCCGACAGACTGGGCGATCATGATGTTGGCGGCCATCGTCGCGCCGAAGATGGCGCCTTGCGCAAGGAAGCCGATGACGTTGGCGTTGCCGATGGCCGCGATCGCAGTCACGCCCAGCAGGTGGCTGACCCAGAACTGGTTCGCGGTCAGATTCAGCGATTGAAGCGCGTTCGAGCCTAGCAGGGGCAGCGAAAAGAGGATCAGCGTCTTGGTGATCGGGCCTTCGGTCAGATCGCGGCGGTGATGGCCGCCAGGCCCGCCGCGGCCGCTTGGCCCCCCGCGGCCGCCCATGGGAAATGATTCGGACATAAGCTCTGTGGTCTAACGCCTAAGAACGGATTGTCAGGGCGCGCCGAGGACTTCCCCGCCGGCCCCAAATCAAGTGAACGCCATTCAGCGATCGATAGCACCCGCATTCGCAGGTGGCTACGCCACGCGCCCGCCGCAACCCGCC
The DNA here is from genome assembly GCA_035295705.1 of Caulobacteraceae bacterium. Classification (GTDB taxonomy): domain Bacteria; phylum Pseudomonadota; class Alphaproteobacteria; order Caulobacterales; family Caulobacteraceae; genus Poindextera. Next base: position 37 of record DATGIN010000329.1, on the reverse strand, counting down.
TTTAGAGCGGGGGCGTCCCGGGCGGCGTCTCGATGAA
>DATGIN010000328.1:0-15697 GCA_035295705.1 Caulobacteraceae bacterium | reverse complement strand
CGCCGGCGAGGCGAGGCCGGTCGACATGATGAGCGGCTTGCCGGTGCGCGCGGCCCGCTCGATCAACCCGCGATCGACGAGCTCGAACGAGGCGATCTTGTAGGCCGGCGCGCCAAGACCCTCGAGGAAGTCGACGGCGCTCTCGTCGAACGGCGTCGAGAAGGCGACGACGTCCAGCGCCCGCGCGTGCTCGAACAGCTGTTCGTGCCAGGCCCAGGGCGTCGAGGCCTCCTGGTAGAGCTCGTAGAGGTTGCGGCCTTTCCACAGGCCTGATTCGATCACGAAGCCGGGGCCGTCGTGATCGATGGTGATCGTGTCAGCGGTGTAGGTCTGCAGCTTGACCGCGTCGGCGCCCGCCTCCTTCGCCGCGTCGATCATCGCCAGCGCGCGGGCGACGTCGCCGTTGTGGTTGCCGGAGAGCTCCGCGATGACGAACGGCGGTTCGCCCGGCCCGATCGCGCGGCCGGCGATGGCGATCCCAGGGGCGGAAGCCTTGCGATAACGCAGCATGCCCTCGCGCTCCCCGTCCGGGGCGAAGCCGGCCGACTCGAACAGCCGCCGGCTGACGCGATTGTCCGGCTTGATCTCCGCCACGATCGGACCATCCACCTGCGCGAGCGCTTGGGCGAGGAGCGCTGCGCCGAGGCCGCGGCCACGGCAGGCAGGGTTGACGTTGATCGAGACCTCGCTCTCGTCGCCGCGGTCGATCCGAACCATGCCGACCTTGCCGCCCGCCTGTTCGCCGATGAGCAGCAGGCGCCCCGGGTCCTCCAGCGCGCGGACGAACCACGCCATGTGCTCGGCGTCTCCGACCGCATCGCTGTTGCGCGACATCGCCCGCGCGTGCGCGTCGTTGCGCCAGGCGAGCACGTCCGGGGCGTCTGCGAGGGTGGCGCGGCGTACGATCATGCGCGCGAGCCTTGGGCGCGAGATGTTGCGATTCGGCGAACGCTAGTCGACGACGTTGGGAATCACCCGCTCGGGATTGGCTGCCTGCCAGTCTAGCACGTCCTCGGTCGTGAAGGCGGGCTTGCCTGGGTAGAGCGCCTGGTAGACGGCGGTCACGAAGGCGAAGTCCTCCGGCGTGTCCACGGTCCAGCGGTAGCGCAGCGGCGGATCGCGCGAGACCTGCCCGATCCGGAAGTCCTGCGGGTGGCCATAGAGGTATGGCATGACGTGCTCCCGCTCGTACGCGCTGATGGCCTCACGATGGGCGCGCAGCAGCGCCGCGGTTTCGCACACTTCGACATCCAGCCCCTTGGGGTAGGTCCAGCCCGCTGTGTTGTGGGTGTAGTCGGCGCCCGTCCGCTCGTGCGTTTCGATGCAGGCGTCGATCACGCGCCAGTCGGCGAGCGGGCAGTCGGCGGTCAGGCGCACGAAGGTCTTCGGGTTGCCGGCCGCCGCCAGGGCCCCGACGAAGCGGCTCAGGACATCGTCGAGGGCGCCGCGGTGCACGCCCGCGCCCAGACGCTCCGCCTCCGACGCGATCGCGTCGTCGCCGGGCTCTGTCGAGGTCGCGATGACGATGCTGGAGAGCCTGGCCGAGCGCCGCAATCGCTCGATCTGCCGGGCGATCATCGGCTGGCCCAGAACCGGCCGCATCACCTTCCCCGGCAACCGCGAGGACGACATCCGCGCCTGCAGGATGGCGAGGGTCACGAGGGCGCCCGCCCGTTGGGCGGATGTGCAGTCGGCGAGGCCGCTCGGACCATCGGCGGCTAGGCCTGCACCGCCTTCTTCAACTCACCGGTCCAACTCCAGCGGGGGTCGGGGCCGTTGGGCACGGTGAGCATGGTGTTGGCGACGTAGGCTGCGGCGACGCCGGCCTCGGGGTTGGCGAAGCCGATGCGCCCGCCGGCCCCGGCGTGGCCGAACGAGCCTTCGCCGAGCATGGGATTCACCTCGCGGGGGAACTCGTAGCCCAACCCGTATTGCACCGGCGCCCCGAACTGCAGCTTGGCGAAGTCGCCCGGCGGGACCATGTCGCCGGTGCGGAGCGTGCGCGCCTTCTCGATGGTCTCGGGCCGCAGGATTCGCACGCCGTCGACCTCGCCGATCATGGCCGCATACATCTTCGCGAGCGACTTGGCGTCGGCGACGCCGTTGCCGGCCGGAATCTCGGCGGCGCGCGCCTCGCGGTTGTTCATGGTCTCGATCAGCTCGGCGGTGTGGCTGAACGAGTGGATCACCACCTTGGCGAGTCGGCTTTCGACGTCGATGCCCATGCCGGCGATGAAGGCCTGCATCTGACCCGGCGCGAGGCCGGGCGTCGTCTGGAAGTGCGGAGCGACCCGAGGCTCCTGCTCGGCCGGCAGGCCGATCCAGAAGTCGAGGTCGAGCGGTCCGGCGATCTCTTCGGCGAACACCGTCGCCACGCTCTTGCCCGCGACGCGGCGGACGACGCCGTCCAGCAGCGAGCCATAGGTGATCGGATGGTAGTGGCAGGACGCGCCTGGGGCCCAAAGCGGAGCCATGGCCTCGAGCGCGCCGATGTGGCGCTCGTGATAGAGCATGTCGTGCGCGCTGACGCCGCTCTCTGGCTCGACGCCCGGCAAGCCGACGGAGTGGCTCATCAGGTGCCAGACCCGCGCGTCGCCCTTGCCGCCCGCGGCGAACTCCGGCCAGTAGTCGGCGACCGGGGCCTCGTAGTCGATCAGGCCGCGTTCGGCCAGGCGATGCACGGCCGCGGCCGTCGCGCCCTTGGTGCACGACATGATGACCGTGATGGCGTCCTCGCCGTACGGCCTGTCGTTGATCTTGTCGCGGCCGGCCCAGAGGTCGACCACGACCTCGCCCTTCCGATAGACGCAGAGCTGCGCGCCGCCCTCGTCCCTGGATTGTGCATCGAGGAAGGCGTTGCGCACGCCCTCGAAGCCGCGCGCGACGAACCCGCCGGCCTCGACCGCGCTCATTTCCACTCGATCTTCTTGATCTCGTAGGCCTTTACGCCGCCCGGCGTATTCACCTCGACGACGTCGCCGACCTCCTTGCCGATCACGGCGCGGGAAAGCGGGGAGGAGACGCTGAGCTTGCCGGCTTTCACGTCGGCCTCGTGGTCGCCCACGATCTGATAGCGGGCCTTCTCGTCGGTGTCCTCGTCGACCACCGTGATCGTCGCGCCGAACTTCACCTGGTCGCCGCTGAGCTTGGAGACGTCGATGACCTGGGCGCGGGCGATCTTGTCCTCGATCTCCGCGATCCGGCTCTCGATCCAGCCCTGACGGTCTTTGGCGGCGTGATACTCCGCGTTCTCAGAGAGATCGCCATGCGTGCGCGCCTCGGCGATCTGAGCAATCACGCTCGGCCGCTCCTGGCTCTTCAAACGCTTCAATTCCTCGTCGAGGACAGCATAGCCCTCGCCGGTCATCGGCACTTTTTCCATTAGTGGATTTAGCTCGGTTTCGCCCTGGGGAGGTTTGCACGTCCGGCCGCGGGCGCTGGCGTCCGGGGGGCTGAAACGATAGATGTCCGGCCCGGAAATTTCAAGGGGTTGGCGGGGTGGCGGGCCGTCTGAAGGTCGAGGATGTCGTGGTGCGGCGGGCGCGCGAAGCCGATGCGGCGGCGCTCGCGGACTACATGGCCGGCCTTATGGCCGAACGCCTCGACACCATATCCCGCCGCGAAATTCCGACCGTGCTGGAGGAGCGCGACTGGATCCTGCGCGCAACCATGGTCGAGCGCGGCATGATCCTGCTCGCGCTGGCCGAAGACGACGTCATCGGCGTGCTCGACCTCTGGGCCGGCGAGCGCGAGGACAACCGCCACGCGGGGCGATTCGGCATGTCGGTGGCGCGCGGATGGCGCGGCCTGGGCGTAGGGCGCCGGCTCCTCGCCCGCGCGATCGACGAGGCGCGGGCCTGGCCAGGCTTCTGCCGCCTCGAGCTCGAATGCGTGGCGTGGAACGCTCCGGCGATCGCGCTCTACGAAAGCCTCGGCTTTGCGCTGGAAGCGCGGATGTCCAAGGCGATCAACCTCAGAGGGACGCCCGAGGACATGCTGCTGATGGCGCTCGTATGGTGAGCATCGCCGAAGGCGCGGCCGTGGTCGGCGAGTTGTTCGACGGCATGGCCGGCTTCCGCATCCAGCGGATGTTCGGTGGGCTGGCCCTCTTCGCCGGCGAGGTGATGTTCGGCATCATCGACGACGGCCAGATCTATCTGAAGACCGACGCAGCGCTCGAGGCCGACTTGCGCGCCGCCGGCGCCCACCCCTGGCTCTATACCGAGCGCCGTGGCCCGAAGGCGGGCGTCGCGCAGGAGACGTCGTACCTCTCCCTGCCCGAAGCCGCCTACGACGACCCGGCCGCGGCGAGGACCTGGGCGGAGCGAGCGTGGGCGGTGGCCGCCGCGATCCGCCGGAACCGGCGCGCGACTTGACCGCATCGAGAGGGCTTGCTGCATTCTCCGGCAAAGTCAGGGAGTCTTTCATGCGCGTCTTCGCGTTCGCCATCGCGGCGCTTGCGACCCTGGCGGCCACGTCCGCGCGCCCGGACAACGCCGCCCCCAATCCCCCGCCGCCGGAACAGCAGGCCGCGCAGACGCCGCCCAAGAAGGATCCGCACGACCCGAACGAAGTCATATGCAGGCGGGTCGAGGAGCTGGGCACGCGGCTCGGCGGCGAGAAGGTGTGCATGACGCGCGCGCAGTGGGACGACGAAGCCTGGGACAACAAGCACGCGATGGACGACGCGAAGCATCATACGCTCGACGTGCGCGGCAATTGATCGGTTCGTCGCCTCCAGCGGCGGCTAGCGCTGCGAAAGGCCGCCGTCGATCACGAGCTCGTCGGCGGTGACGTAGCGGGACTCCTCGGACGCCAGCCAGAGCACGCCGTTGGCGATATCGCTGGGCAGGCCCTTGACGCCGAGCGGCACGGCGACCGTCGACATCGCGTCTAGGTCGGGCGGCGCGTTCGCGCCGGTCGCCGGCGTGATCTGCAGCCAGATCGGCGTTTCAATGATGCCGGGATGCACTGAGTTCACGCGGATGCCGTCTTTCGCTTGCGCGCATTCCATCGCCACGGCCTTGGTGAGGAGCCGGACCGCGCCCTTGCTGGCGCAATAGCTGGCCAGCAGCGCAGAGCCGCGCAGGCCGGCGACCGACGAGAGGTTGACGATCGAGCCGCCATTGCCGGCCTTCCGCATGAGCAACAAGCCATGCTTGCAGCCCAGGAACACCCCCTCGACGTTCACCGCCTGCTGCTTGCGCCAGTCTTCCAGGGTGACCGTCGTGATCGACTGGCTGGGCACGGCGATCCCGGCGTTGTTGACCAGGATGTCGAGCCGGCCATGACGCTTGTCGACCTCGGCCATCACCGAGGCCCAATTGTCCTCGCGGGTGACGTCGTGGTGCAGGTATTCGGCCTTGCCGCCGGCGGCGGCGATGTCGGCGGCGACGCCCGGTCCCTTGTCGTCCTGCAGGTCGGTGATGACGACCGTTGCGCCTTCGCGCGCCAGCGCCTCGGCGCAGGCGCGCCCGATGCCGCTCGCCCCGCCGGTCACCAGCCCCACCTTGCCGTCAACCCGTCCCGCCACCGGCCACCTCCTGTCAGCTTTCGGCTCCAAACGGTTCTACACTGCGGCATTGGCCGGCCAAGCCTGACCCGGCGTCAAAGGAGGACGATGCGATGGCCGGCGACCTCGTTCTCTACCGTTCGGTGGCCAGCCGCTCGATCGTGGCGCTCTGGCTGCTCGAGGAACTGGGTGTTCCGTACCGCACGGAGACCTACGACATCGCCAGGGGCGAGACCCGGTCGAGCGAGTACCTCGCCCTCAATCCGCGCGGCACGGTGCCGATGATCGTGGACGGCGAGACGAAGGTCACCGAGACGGCGGCCATCTGTCTCTATCTCGCCGATCGCTACGGCTACGGAACGCTGGCGCCCAGGCTGGAGGCGCCCGAACGCGGGCCGTACATGAGCTGGATCGTGTGGGCGACGGCGGTGCTTGAGCCCGCCTCGACCCTGGTCGGCCACGAGTTCGAGACCAAGCGCGGCAGCTGGGGTTTCGGCTTCGGCAGCCTCGACCGCGAGCTCGAGGTCCTCGAGGCGGCGCTGGCCGCCAGCGGCTATGTCGCGGGGCGGGCTTTCACCGCCGCCGACGTCATCGTGGGCGCCGTCGTCGCCATGCGCCTGCAGACCGGCGAGTTGCCGCCGCACCCCGTGCTCACCGCCTACGCCGACCGGAACGCCGCGCGTCCTGCGTTCGACAAGGCCGCGAAGCTGAACTGGCCGCCAGAGCTGTTCGGCCCGCGTGAGGTCAAGGACGAGCCAGCCAAGCCGGGCTGAGCGCCAGGCGGGTCAGCGGCCCGCCGCTTGATAGCTCTGCAGCGGACGGACCTCGAGTTCCCCTCGCGCGGCGATCGCCCGCGCGGCCGCCAGCGCGCCGGCGGTGGTGGTGTAGTAGGGGATCTTCATCATCAGCGCCGTGCGGCGCAGCGAGAAGGAGTCCTCCAGCGACTGCCGGCCCTCCGTGGTGTTGAAGACCAGCTGCACCTCGCCGTTCTTCATCGCATCGACGATGTTCGGCCGCCCCTCGAGCACCTTCTTGATCATCTCGACCTCGACGCCCTGTTCGCGCAGGAAGGCGCAGGTGCCGCCGGTGGCGATCAGGCTGAAGCCGGCGACCAGCAGCCGCCGCGCCGGCTCGACGATGAACGGCTTGTCGGCCGCCTTGACCGAAATGAAGGCGCAGCCTTCGCGCGGCAGGTTGGTGCCGCCGCCCATCTGACTCTTGGCGAACGCGCGCGCGAACGCCGCTGCCGCGTCCTCGCCCGGCCGGCGCCAGTCCAGCCCCATGACCTCGCCGGTCGAGCGCATCTCAGGCCCGAGCACCGTGTCGACGCCGGGGAAGCGGGCGAAGGGAAACACCGCCTCCTTGACGGCGACGTGGTCGAAGCGCCGCTCGGCGAGCCCGAAGTCCGCCAGCCGCGCGCCGGCCATCAGCTTGGCGGCGATGGCGGCGATCGGCTCACCGATGGTCTTGGCCACGAACGGCACGGTCCGCGAAGCGCGCGGGTTCACCTCCAGGACGAAGATGCGCGGCGCTTCGCCAAGCGGCTCCTCGATGGCGAACTGCACGTTCATCAGCCCGCGCACGTTCAGCGCGAACGCCATGGCTTCGGTCTGCCGCTTCAGTTCGGCGATGGTGGCCTGCGTCAGCGAGTACGGCGGCAGCGAGCAGGCGGAATCGCCGGAGTGCACGCCGGCCTCCTCGATGTGCTCCATCACCCCGGCGACGAAGACGCTTTCGCCGTCGCAAAGGGCGTCCACGTCCACCTCGGTGGCGCGGCTGAGGTACTGGTCGATCAGCACCGGGCTGGCGCCGGAGACCTCGACCGCCGTCCTGATGTAGCGCTCCAGACCCTCTTCATCGCGGATGATCTCCATCGCGCGCCCGCCCAGCACGTAGGACGGCCGGATGACGATCGGCAGGCCGACGCGTCGAGCCGCTTCGAGCGCTTCCTCCGCGCTGCGGGCGATGGCGTTCACCGGCTGGGCGATGCCGAGCTTGTGCAGCAGCCGCTGGAAGCGCTCGCGGTCCTCGGCCAGGTCGATCGCGTCCGGCGAGGTGCCGAGGATGGGGACCCCGGCAGCTTCCAGCGGTTGCGCCAGCTTGAGCGGCGTCTGGCCGCCGAACTGCACGATGACGCCCAGCAATTCGCCCCTGGACGCCTCGACGGCGATCAGCTCGAGCACGTCCTCCGCGGTCAGCGGCTCGAAGTAGAGCCGGTCCGAGGTGTCGTAGTCGGTCGAAACGGTCTCGGGGTTGCAGTTGACCATGATCGACTCGATGCCGATCGCGTCGAGAGCGAAGGCGGCGTGGCAACAGCAGTAGTCGAACTCGATGCCCTGGCCGATGCGGTTCGGCCCGCCGCCGAGGATGATCGCTTTGCGCTTGTCGCTGGGGTCGGCCTCGCAGGCGGGCGTCTGGCCCAGCGCGCCGCTCTCGTAGGTTGAGTACATGTAGGGCGTCGCCGCCCGGAACTCGCCGGCGCAGGTGTCGATGCGCTTGAAGACTGGGCGGACGCCCAGCTCGTGCCGCACGCGGCGCACGTCGCTCTCGCCCTGACCGCTCAGCCGCGCCAGCCGCTGGTCCGAGAAGCCCATCGCCTTCAGGCGGCGCAGCACGGCGGCGTCGGCGCTGAGGCCATGGCGGCGAACGTGTGCCTCCTCGCGCACGATCGCCTCGATCTGGCGCAGGAACCAGGGGTCGTAGGCGCAGGCGTCGGCGATCTCCTCGAGGCCGAGGCCATGACGGAACGCCTGGGCGATCACGCGCAAGCGCTCGGGCGTTGGCGCGCCCAGCGCCCGGCGGACGGCGGCGTGGCCGTTCTCCGCGTCATCGGCGCCGGCGATGTCGATCTCATCGAGGCCGGCAAGGCCGGTCTCGAGTCCGCGCAGCGCCTTCTGCAGGCTTTCCGCAAAGGTGCGCCCGATGGCCATCACCTCGCCGACCGACTTCATCGACGTGGTCAGGTAGGGCTCCGCGCCGGGATATTTCTCGAAGGCGAAGCGCGGGATCTTGGTGACGACGTAATCGATCGAGGGCTCGAACGAGGCCGGCGTCGCCCCGGTGATGTCGTTGGTGAGCTCGTCCAGCGTGTAGCCCACCGCCAGCCGCGCGGCGACCTTGGCGATCGGGAACCCGGTCGCCTTCGAGGCCAGCGCCGACGAGCGCGACACGCGCGGGTTCATCTCGATCACCACCATGCGCCCGTCGCGCGGGTTGACCGCGAACTGCACGTTCGAGCCGCCGGTCTCGACGCCCACCTCGCGCAGGACCGCGATCGAGGCGGTCCGCATGCGCTGGTATTCCTTGTCGGTCAGCGTTAGCGCCGGGGCGACGGTGATCGAGTCGCCCGTGTGCACGCCCATCGGGTCCACGTTCTCGATCGAGCACACGATGATGCAGTTGTCCGCGCGGTCGCGGACGACCTCCATCTCGAACTCCTTCCAGCCGAGCACGCTCTCTTCGATCAGCACCTCGCGCACCGGCGAGACGTCCAGGCCGCGCTCGACGATCTCCTCGAACTCCTCGACGTTGTAGGCGATGCCGCCGCCCGTGCCGGCGAGCGTGAACGAGGGCCGGATGATCGCCGGCAGCCCGACAAACTCCAGCGCGTCGGTCGCCTCGCTCAGCGAATGCGCCAGGTGGGAGCGGGGGCTCTCGAGCCCGATCCGGTCCATCGCGTCGCGGAACTTCTGCCGGTCCTCCGCCTTGTCGATGACCTCGGCCCGCGCGCCGATCATCTCGACGCCGAATCGCTCGAGGACGCCCTGACGCTCGAGCGCAAGCGCGGTGTTCAGCGCCGTCTGGCCGCCCATCGTCGGTAGAAGCGCGTCGGGGCGCTCCTGCGCGATGATCTTGGCCACCATGTCGGGGGTGATCGGCTCGATGTACGTCGCGTCCGCGACATCGGGGTCGGTCATGATCGTGGCCGGGTTCGAGTTCACCAGCACGATGCGGTAGCCCTCGGCGCGGAGCGCCTTGCAGGCCTGGACGCCGGAGTAATCGAACTCGCAGGCCTGGCCGATGACGATAGGGCCCGCGCCGATCACGAGAATGGACGAAATGTCAGTGCGTTTGGGCATCTCGTCCCGCGCGGCGGCGCCCGTGGACACGATCGCGCGTGGGCGCGCTCCGCCGGCGACCTGGATTGAAGGCTAAGCGGCGGGTTTAGAGGCGCGCGCCGACCGGCGCAACGGCGTCGGAAGGTCAATGGCTACCGTCGCGTCGGTTTTCGGATAACGCCGACTGTGACTCTGGCGTCACTCATTACAGTTTTGTCACGCCGCGAGTGGAATCGGTCTTTCGGCCCTAGCCGTAGGCAGCTATTCGGCCCCGTAACGGTTGGCGTTCCGCCCTTTGCAACCCTCGGGCGGTATCGCCGCGTGTCTTTGGGGCCTGGGAGGGCGCATCGAAATGACCATCCGTAAGGCGGCGCTGTTCGCCGGAAGCATGCTGTTCACCGCCGCAAGCGCTTCGATCGCGATTGCGCAAACCAACAGCAACAACAATCCCGCTCCGGCGGTTGTCGTCACGGGCACCCGCATTCCGAAGCCCAACCTCGACCAGCCGGTGCCGGTCGAGCAGGTCACCCAACAGATCATCCAGAATTCCGGCACGCCGGACCTTGGACAAGTGCTGGCGACTCTTCCGTCGATGGGCGTGCAGGGCACGGTTCGCGCCAATTCGAACAGCTTCAACAACTTCGGCGGCCTGAGCTTCGCCGACCTGCGCAACCTCGGCGTTGCGCGAACCTTGACGTTGGTCGACGGCCAGCGGCACGTCGCGGCCGACCCCGGCAGCTTGGCGGTCGACCTCGGTTCGATCCCGCCCGCGCTGGTCGACCGGGTCGAGGTCGTCACGGGCGGCGCGTCGGCCATCTACGGCTCGGACGCTCTGGCCGGCGTCGTCAACATCATCCTGAAAAAGAGGTTCGTCGGCGTCCAGGCGCAGGAGCAGGCAGGCTATTTCCCGGACGGCGGCTATGGCTTCAACGAGTCGGGCTATCTGACGGTTGGTCGGAACTTCGCCGGTGACCGCGGCAACATCAACGCCACCCTCGTGTGGGACACCAACGGCCAGGTCCTGGCGAAAGACGTCCCCTCGATGCACAACTTCGGGTCGATCGTTAATCCGATCTACGGCACCGACCCCTTCGCCGCCCCTGTCCCAGCCAATGGGGTTCCAGAGCGTTTCGAGGTTGCGAACATTGAGAGCGAGTTCATCAGCAACACCGGCGTGCTGGTCGACCCGTTCACGTTCATTCCATACGAGACGTTCACCAAGGACGGCACGCCGATACCGCAGCAGCAGCGCATCGCGACGAACAGCGTGGCCTTCGGTGAGTTGCCCGGCTGCACCACATGCTTCAAGCTTGAAGACTACGAGCTGATCATACCGAAGACCGACCGTGAGGGCGGTGACGTCCGGCTTTCATATGATATCACGCCGCACCTGAACTTCAGCATCGACGCGAAGTACATCCAGCGTGAGATCTACGACTTCAATCAGCCGTCGTTCAGCTTCTTCACCTTCATCCTGCCGCCAGACAATGCTTTCATAACGCCGGCGATCGCTTCGGCCATAGCGGCCGAGCCAAGCGGCGCCGGAGTGGTGTTCCTCGACAGATTCCTTGGCGACGCGGGCGCGCGGACGACGTTCGCTCGGCGCGACACCGGCAGGGTGGTGCCCACCCTGAAGGGCGACTTCGACGCCAAGTTCGCGCAGGTCAACTGGGACGCATCGTTCAACTACGGAGAGACTGATAACTATTTCAGCGACCGCAACATCCTGATTCCGGGCAACTTCGCGGCCGCCGAGGACTCCGTGATCGACCCGGCGACGGGTCAACCGGCCTGCCGCATCAACGTGCCATCGGCGCCGCCGAACCCGTTCACCGGCGAGGGGTTCGGCAATCCTCCGCCCGGCCTCGTGGGACCGGCCTCCGCCTGCATTCCCTACAATCCGTTCGGGTTGCAGGACAGCAGGAAGGTGATCCAGTACACGCGCGCGACTGTGCAAGAGTCCCAGCGCCTCTACCAGGAGGTGGCGGACCTCAACGCCAGCTTCGATACGTCACGCTTCTTCAATCTTCCCGGCGGGCCGATCGCCGTCGCCGCCGGGCTCGAGTGGCGCAAGGAGCATGTCTCCGACAACCAGGACCCGCTCGTGCAGGCCGGCCTGACCGAGAACGCCCCGACGCCGAACTTCTCGAATGGGTTCGAGGTCACCGAGGGTTACGTCGAAGTCAACGTGCCGGTCTTCAAGCACAAGGGCTTTCTACTCGACGAGCTGACTTTCGACGTCGCCGACCGGAACGCGCAGTACACCACCGTCGGGAACGTCAACGCCTGGAAGGCGAGCGTGGTCTACGGCCCGATCCCGGGTCTGAAGTTCCGCGGCGACTACTCGGTCGCCGTCCGCGCGCCAAACCTGACGGAGTTCTTCCTGCCGCCCAGCGGCGGATTCTTCGGTCTGCCTGATCTCGACCCGTGCGACGCCGCCAATATCCACTCGGGGACGGCGACGCGGTTCGCCAACTGTCAGGCCCTTCTCGCGTCGATCCCTGGGGCCCCAGCAGCCGGCACCTTCACCGACACGGCGGTCAACGTCTCACCGCCGGGCATCACAACTGGCAACGACAAGCTGACCCCGGAGCAAGGCACGAGCTACACCATAGGCATCGTGTTCCAGCCGACGTTCCTGAAGCAATTCTCGCTGACCGTCGACTACTACAATATCGACATCAAGAACGCGATCATCGAGCCGGCGGCCCAGGACATCGTCGACAACTGCGTCGACGGGCCGTCGCTGGATGCTTCGTTCTGCAACCTCGTCGAACGCGCGGGGGCGCCTGGTGCGTCGCACGAGACCCCGGTCGTCGGCGGGTTCCGCAACCAGGAAGGTCAGATCATCCAGGTCGGCGATATCGGCTTCATCACCGACACCTTCCTGAACCAGTCGCGCCTGTTCACCGACGGCATCGAGGTGCAGGCCAATTATGCCTTCTGGCTCGACCCGTTCCACTTCAAGGTCAGCCGCGATAGCGACCTGCCGGGGAAGGTCACCGTCAGCCTCGACTACAACTACCTGATGCACTTGCATGACTTCCCGTTCAAGACCGCGCCGAAGACCTACACGGTCGCCGAAGGGACGGTCGTGAACGGAACGCCTTACAACCGCGCCCGGGCGGACATCACCTACGATCAAGGGCCGTTCTCGGCGATCTGGACCGTGCGGTACGTGGGACAAGGCGCCAACTTCAACCGCAGCCCCGGCCAGCCCGTTTACGCGTCGAACGCCATCGTGCCGGCCTATACCCCGGCTCAGGTCTACAACGACCTGGTGGTGCACTATAAGCTGCCGACCTGGAAGGGCACGACCGACCTCTTCGTCGGCGCCAACGACCTGTTCAATGTTAAACCACCGATCGGCGTGATCGGCGGCAACAACGGCGGTCCTGACGGCAGCGCCCTGTACGATCTCGGCATCTACGTCTTTGCCGGCGCACGGGTGAGGTACTAGCGGAATTGGCGTGGTGCGTGGGGTTTGCCCCCGCGCCCACTTGCCTTGACCGCTGAGGTGTCGGCCAATGGCCGCCGTCTGCGACGACGCGCAGGGGCGGCCATATGGTTTTTCGGCGGATCGATAGACGGGGCGTCCTGACCGGCGGCGGCGCGAGCCTTCTTGCAGGGCGGGCAGTTGCTCAGATGCTGGTCGACCGCCGGAGCTCCGTCCGGCGCCCCGAAGGCGCCGACTATGAGCCGCCGGACACGCTGAGGGCCGTCTTCGACCTCTGCCGGCGGATGACGGCGCCGGTCAGGGTGAACGGCCGCGGGCCCTATCCGTTCGTCATCGACACCGGCGCGAACCAGTCGGTGATCTCCGAGCGGCTGTTCACCGAGCTCGGCCTCGCTCGCGGCCCGCTGGAGCTGCTGAACAGCACGACCGGGGCGCAGCTTGCGTCCACGACGACGGCTCGGCTTTCGCTCGGCGCCCGCGACGACAACGATGTCGTGCTCTCCATCCTGCCGCAGTACGCGATGGGCGGCGTCGGCATGCTGGGCGTCAATCGCCTCGAGGGTCAGCGGCTGATCATGGACTTCGCGCGCGAGCGCCTGACGGTCGAATCGGCCGCGCGTCCGCTGACCAATCCCGACGACGTCGTCGTGCGCGCCACGCGGCTGCGCGGACAGCTCACCATGGTCCAAGCGGATCTCGGCGGCATTCCGGTGACGGCGTTCCTCGACTCCGGCGCCGAAAGCACGATCGGCAACCGCGCCCTGATGGCCCTGGTTCAGCGCGGGCGGCCGGGCGCCGGCTCGGCCGACGTGCCGGTGATCAGCGTCACCGGCCAGACCATGACCGCCGCGTTGGTTGACGTCGATGGCCTGCGGCTCGGCGGGATGCGGCTGCCCACCTGGCCGGTCGCCTTCGCCGACCTGCACGCGTTCTCACTTTGGCAGCTGATCGACCGGCCCGCCTTGATGGTCGGCGTCGACGTGCTCAGCCGCTTCAGCCTGGTCAGCCTGGACTTCGCCCGCGACGAGGTCCGTTTCCGCAACCTCGCGCTCGACGGAATGATCGTCAGCGTGTGAGCTGCCAAAGGTCGCGTGGCCGGGCCAGCGGCGCAAGCGTATGCTGGTCGCGATGCGACGGTGGGCCTTCGACCGACGGACGTTCCTGGCTGGCGGCGCGGCTGTGTTCGCGGCCGGACCCGCCGCCGCCATCGAGGTCGAAGTCGACGAAGGCCCGACCAGCCTCATTCCGGCCCCCGCCCCTTATGTGCCGCCGGCGGATCTTCGTACGATCGTCGACCTCTACCGGCGTATGACCGTGCCGGTGCGCGTCAACGGGGGCGGCCCCTTTCCCTTCGTGGTCGACACCGGCGCCAACCAGTCGGTGATCTCGGACACGCTGGCCGGCCAGCTCGCGCTGGCGCGCGGGCCCGAGGAGCTCCTGAACGGCGTTGCGGGGGCCCAGATGGCGCCGACCACGACGGCCAGGCTCGACGTCGGCGGCCGCAGCGAGGCGGGCGTGATGCTGTCCGTCTTGCCCGAAGCCTCGATCGGCGGCCTGGGCATGTTGGGCGTCGACCGCCTGACCGGCCAGGTGCTGACGCTCGACTTCGCCGGTCGACGCCTCGTCATCGCCGAGGCGCGCCGCGTGCGCGGCGATCCACGCGATATCGTGATGACGGCGCACCGCAGGGATGGGCAGCTGACGCTGGTCGACGCCGACCTCGCCGGAACGCCGGTGATCGCCTTCCTCGACTCCGGCGCGCAGAGCACGATCGGCAACATCGCCCTGCGCGACCTCGCCGTGGCGCGCCACCCCGCGATGCTCTGGGACCAGGCGCCGGTGGTCAGCGCCACCGGGCAGACCATCACCGCCGAGATCGCCGATTTCCCGGGCCTCAGGATCGGCGGCATGCGTCTGCCGAGCTGGCCCGTCGCCTTCGCCGACCTGCACACGTTCGAGCTGTGGTCGCTGCTGAGCCGCCCGGCCCTGATGATCGGCGTCGATGTCCTCAGCCGCTTCGACTACGTCAGCCTCGATTTCCTGCGCGATCAGGTGCGCTTTCGGGTGCCGAGCGCGGCGCAGGCGTGACGACGCTCAGTCGTCGCGGTGGACCTTGATGTAAGGCTGACCGTCGACGTTCATCACATAGCTGCCCAAGGCGCCGTGGCGGATCTTGACCCGGGATCCTGGATGCGGCGGGCGGTTAAGAGTCTCATCGTCGATCTGCCGCCAGCGGGCGCCTGAGTCGAGCACCACGATCCAGCGGTCGTCGGCGTTGCGGTATGCGTCGGCCACCGTCGCGGTGAGGCTGTTGACCTCGTCGTTGGCGAGCGCCCGGTCGAACACCGACAGCGCGCTCAGGTTGAACCCAAACGCCTGCCGGCGCGCGGCGCGGGCCTGGGCGCGGTCCACGACGACGACATCGCCCTTGGCCTCGGCCTGCTCGAGCGCATCTGTCGCTTTGTCGTAGCAGTCCAGCCGCGCGGTCGGATCGGCGATCGAGCGGCAGGCGCTGAGGTCCTTCATGACCGTCGCCCGGCCCGCAAGGGCGATCGAAGGTGCTGCGAAGGCCGGCGCTGCGGCGAGGGATAGCAATGCGGCGACGAAGAGCAGCTTGGCAGTCATCCCGATCACGATTCCCCCTCGAAACCCACGGCGTCCCTCGCATGA
>DATGIN010000327.1:0-11000 GCA_035295705.1 Caulobacteraceae bacterium | reverse complement strand
CGCCGTCGATGCGGAAGCTGGACGCCTGCACGCGGTGATCGAGCAGAACCAGGCCGCCCAACGCGAGGCTGGGCACTGGGGCGTGCCGCTGATGGTCTTCGACGGCGAGCCGTTCTTCGGCCAGGACCGCTTCGACGCCTTCCACTGGCGCCTCGAGCAGAAGGGCCTGGCGCGCCGCGCATAGCCCTTGCCGCGCGGATTGAATCGGCGTCATTGCCGCGCCGATGGCCGAGGCCCAACGGATCGAGGGCGCTCCGATCGCGGAGCGCTTGGTCGCCCGCGTCCGCGAGGGCGTCGCCGAGCTCAAACGCACCCGCGGGGTCACGCCGGGCCTGGCGGTCATCCTGGTCGGCGACGATCCAGCCAGCCAGATCTACGTGGCGAGCAAAGGGGAGCAATCGCGCGCGGCCGGGATGCAATCGGTGACGCGGCGCTTGCCCGCCGAGACGAGCCAGGAGGCGTTGTTGGCGGAAGTCCAGGCGCTGAACGCCGATCCGGCTATCCATGGGATCCTGGTCCAGTCGCCGGCGCCGCCGCACATCGACGAGCTTGCCGTCCAGGGCGCGGTCGATCCCGAGAAGGACGTCGACGGGCTGACGGTCGTGAACATCGGCCGCCTCGCATCCGGGCGGCCGGGCCTCTTCCCGGCCACGCCCGTCGGCTGCATCATGCTCCTGGAAAGCGCGCTCGGCGCTCTGCGCGGCAGGCGGGCCGTGGTGGTCGGCCGCTCGAACCTGGTCGGCAAGCCGATCGCCCAGCTCTTGCTGCGCGCCGACTGCACGGTGACCGTCTGCCACTCGAAGACCGTCGACCTGCCGGCGATCACGCGCGAAGCCGACATCCTCGTCGCCGCCGTCGGCCAGCAGGAGCTGATCCGCGGTGACTGGATCAAGCCAGGCGCCGCTGTGATCGACGTCGGCATCCACCGCATTCTCTCGCGCATGCCAAAGGCGCGCGCGGCCGGGAAGATGGTGATCGTCGGCGACGTGGCCTACCGCGAGGCCGCTCAGGTGGCGGGCTGGATAACCCCGGTGCCGGGCGGCGTCGGCCCGATGACCGTCGCCTGCCTGCTCGCCAACACACTGACGGCCGCGCGGCGCGCCGCCGGGCTGGCGGACTGAGCGCCTTTCTCGGCCCGCTTTGAAAGTATCTTAAAGGACCGGCGCTAGCCTTCCCGCTCTTCGGTACGGGCAGGCGTGGGGCAATGGCGGAGGAAGACAAGCTGGCGGAGGCCGGGCGACGGCTGCGCGCCGGCGATGTGCTGGATCCGGAAGCCAGCCGCGCCATCTTCGAGCGCATCGCGCGCCTGGCGCAACGGATGGCGGGCGCCGCGAGCGCGCACGTGGCGCTGGTCGCCCGCCGCGGCATGCGCCTGGTGGCCGCCGGCATGGACAGTGGCGGCGAGGGCTCGCGCGCCGCTCAGCTGGCCCAGCTCGCCATGCAGTCGTCGCAGGTGCTGTGGATCGAAGACCTGGCCGCGCAAGGCTGGAGCGAGGCGTATCCGCTGGCGGCCGGCGAGCTGGTCTACGACTTCTATGCGGCCGCGCCGATCATCCTGCCCAACGGCCGCCGCGTCGGAGCGCTCGCCATCGTCGATGCGCTGCCGCGGGCCTATGACGCCGACATGGCCGAGCGGCTGGCCGATCATGCGGCGTTCGTCGCCGACGAGTGGGAGCGCAGCAAGGCTGTCGAAGCGCTGGCGAAGTCCCAGCGGCGCCTGAGCCTGGCGACCGAGCTCGCCAACATCAACGTCTGGGAAATGGACTATCGCAATCGCGAGCTTTCGTCGGACGGCGCGGAGCCCACGGACGAGACGACCTACGAGAGCTTCGCCGCCGATGCCTGGCGCGGCGTGCACCCGAACGACCTGGAGCACGCCAAGGCGCTGTGGGACGAGCACGTGGCCAACGGCGTCCCCTACCGGGTCGTGCACCGGATGATGCGCGCGGACGGGCCGCACTACTGGGTCGAGATGGCCTGCGAAGCGCTCAAGGACGAGCAGGGGCGCATCGTTAGCGTGATCGGCGCGACCCGCAACGTGGACAAGGAAAAGCGCTCGGAACTGACGCTGGCGAAGGCGCGCGACGAGGCGGAAGCGGCCAACCGCGCGAAGAGCCTCTTCCTTGCCACCATGAGCCACGAGATCCGCACGCCCCTGAACGGCGTGCTCGGCATGACGCAGGCGATGGCGATGGACGAGCTGACGCCGGTGCAGCGTGAGCGCTTGGAAGTCGTGCACGCGTCCGGCGAGGCCCTGCTCGCCATCCTCAACGACATCCTCGACCTTGCGAAGATCGAGGCTGGCAAGCTTGAACTCGAGGAGATCGACTTCGATCTCGAGGAGATCGTGCGCGGGGCGCACCAGGCGTTCACCGCCCAGGCCAACGCCAAGGGATTGGACTTCACCCTCGACATCGCCCGGGGCTCGGAAGGCGTCTACCGCGGCGACCCGACCCGCATCCGCCAGATTCTCTACAACCTGCTGTCGAACGCGCTGAAGTTCACCGATCAGGGCGGCCAGATCCGCGTGGACGCCCGCTTCGCTTCCGAGACGTTGACGATCTCCGTCGCCGACACGGGTGTCGGCATTCCCGCCGACCGGCTTCCGCTGCTGTTCGGGCGCTTCGCGCAGGCCGACGCCTCGACGACGCGCCGCTTCGGCGGAACCGGGCTCGGGCTCGCCATCTGCCGCGAGCTGGCGATGATGATGGGCGGCTTGATCGAGGTGGAAAGCGAGCCCGACAAGGGTTCGAAGTTCACGCTCAGCCTTCCGCTCGAGCGCGTGGGCGCGCCCCGCGCCTCCCCGCTCGCCGCCGGCCCGGCCGGCGAGGGGCCTGCGCCGAACATGCGCCTGCGCGTGCTGGCGGCGGAGGACAACCCGGTCAATCAGCTGGTGCTGAAGACCCTGCTGCACCAGGCGGGCATCGAGCCGGTCGTGGTCGAGAACGGCGTGCAGGCGGTCGAGGCCTGGAAGACGGAGCCGTGGGACCTCATCCTGATGGACGTGCAGATGCCGCGGATGGATGGGCCGACCGCGGCAAGGGCGATCCGCGAGGCGGAGGCCCTGGAGGGACGGCGGCGCACCCCCATCGTCGCCCTGACGGCCAACGTGATGGCGCACCAGCTGGCCGACTACGCGGCGGCCGGCATGGACGGGCACATCGCCAAGCCGCTGGAGGCCGCGCGGCTGTTCGAGGCGCTGGCCGCGGTGTTCGAGACGCCGTCGAGCGAGGACGATCAGGCGGCTTGATAGCGCCGCCGCGCGCCCTTTGATCGCGCCCGATGCCGCTGCCTGGGCGCGGCACGTATGTTGCACGCGACGCGGGAGCCCCCGCCTGGACAGCCGGTATGTCCGCCGAGCCCACCGCCATGTCGAAATCGCAGACCAGTCCCCGCCAGCCGCTCAAGAAGCTGATGATAATCCTGGGGAAAGAGCCGGTCTGGGAGCTCCTGCACCATCACGCCCGCACCGTGTGGGCTCACCTGCGACAGCCGCGCGGCGTTTCCGGCACATTGATCTGGCCGCCGACCCGCTATCTGCGCGCCTATATGAGCCGATCCCTGAGCCACCAGGCGCGCCGCCAGATCGTGCTTTCGCAGGCCGCGCACCTCGATGCGCGCGTCCATCGCTCCTTCTTTCGGGAGATCGCCCATCCGCGGGCCGCGCTTTGGCGCTTCGCGCAAGAGCGATGCTGTTCGATCTGGCTTGTCGCCAATCAGGGCCGTCACCTGGAGGGCGACTTCGATCTGGTCTTCCAGTTGGACGGGATGGCGATCTACGCCCTCTCCTTCTCGATCGGGCCGAGCCCGGCGAATCCGCCGGCGGACAGGCCCGCGATGCTGGTGGGGAGGGTTCAAGGCGAACGCGGCCACTTTGACGACATCCGCCTTGCAACGAAGGTCCTCAAGGACATTTCTCCCGCCGCCCTGCTGGTCTCCGCCGCGGAAGGCATCGCGCTCGCGCTGAACCTCACACAGATCTGCGGAGTTGGCGGGTGCGAGCAGCTCGCCCACTTGAAGGCGGGGGCCGACTACTTCGACTACGATGAATTCTGGGAAGCGCTCTCGGGTCGGCGGATCCGGGACTGGTACGTGTTCGACGCGCCCTTTCCGCACAAGCCGCCGTCTGGAACGGCCGCGCACCATCGGCGACGCGCCAGGCGCAAGCGCGTGTTCAGGGACGCCGTGCGCGAGGAGGTCCGCGCCGCCTTCGTCGAGCGGTTTGTGCGGCAGGAGCCGCCGCGCGCCGAGGCCAGCGCGCTCGCAGCTCCCTTTGGCCTGCGCGAGCTGGACCTGAGCGCGGGTCTAGAGGCTTAGAGCGCGGCCGCGTCGCGAAAGCGACGCGCTACTCCGCCGCCGGGGCCGTTACGGGGGCGAAGCGCAAGGTCGGGCTGACCTGCTCGAGGCGCTCGACCAGGCGCTGATGCTCGTCCCAAAGCGCCGCCGGGAGGCGGTCCCCGAACCGGCCATAGAAGTCCCGGATCAGCTCGGCCTCGCGCCGCCAGACCGTCGGGTCGACCTCGAACAAACTGGCCAGATCGGCGGCGCCGATGGAAAGGCCGCCCACGTCGAGAGCGCCCTCGGCGGGAAGGCGGCCGATGGGCGTGTCGCGCGCCGTGGCGGTTCCATCCAGCCGCTCGACGATCCACTTCAGCACACGGCTGTTCTCGCCGTAACCGGGCCAGATGAACCGGCCGCGGGCGTCTTTGCGGAACCAGTTCACGAAGTAGATGCGGGGCAGCTTGTCCGGGTCTCGCCCGCGGGCGATGTCCAGCCAGTGCTTGAAGTAGTCGCCCATGTGGTAGCCGCAGAACGGCAACATGGCGAAGGGGTCGCGCCGCAGCTCACCAACCTTGTTCTCCGCTGCGGCCGTGCCCTCCGAGGCGACGTTCGACGCCATGAACACGCCATGCGCCCAGTCGAAAGCTTCGGTGACCAGCGGTGCGGCGGTGGCGCGGCGGCCGCCGAAGAGGATCGCCGAGATGGGCACGCCTTTCGGATCCTCCCACTCCGGCGCGATGATCGGGCACTGGCTGGCAGGCGCGGTGAAGCGTGCGTTCGGGTGCGCGGCGGGTTCTTTCGAGGCTGGCGTCCAGGGACGGCCCTTCCAATCGGTCAATCGCGCGGGCGGGACGTCGGTCAGCCCCTCCCACCAGACGTCGCCGTCCTCGGTCAGCGCCACATTGGTGAAGATGGCGTTTTCAGCCAGCCCGGCGATGGCGTTCGGATTAGTGGCGATCCCGGTGCCGGGCGCGACGCCGAAAAAGCCGGCCTCGGGATTGACGGCATGCAGGCGTCCATCGTCCCCGAAGCGCATCCAGGCGATGTCGTCGCCGATCGTCTCGGCCTTCCAGCCCGGAAGGCTGGCGCGCAGCATGGCGAGATTGGTCTTGCCGCAGGCGCTGGGGAACGCCGCGGCCAGGTAGCGCACGGCGCCGGCAGGCGAGGTGAGCTTCAGGATCAGCATGTGCTCGGCGAGCCAGCCCTCGTCGCGGGCCATCACCGAGGCGATGCGAAGGGCAAAGCACTTCTTCCCCAAGAGCGCGTTGCCGCCGTAGCCCGAGCCGTACGACCAGATCTCGCGGCTCTCCGGAAAGTGCACGATGTATTTGATCGGATTGCACGGCCAGGCGACGTCGGCTTGCCCCGGCGCGAGCGGCGCCCCGACCGAGTGGACGGAGGGTACGAAAAAGCCGTCCTCGCCGAGCTGGTCGAGAGCGGCTTTGCCCATGCGCGTCATGATGCGCATGGACACGGCTACGTAGGCGCTGTCGGTGACCTCGACGCCCAGCGCGCTGATCTTGGATCCCAGCGGGCCCATGCAGAAGGGGACGACATACATCGTGCGCCCGCACATGGCCCCATCGAAAAGGCCCTTGAGATCCGCGCGCATCTCGGTCGGATCGAGCCAGTTGTTCGTGGGACCGGCGTCTTCCGGGCGCTCGGAGCAGATGAACGTGCGGCTCTCCACCCGCGCCACGTCGCTCGGGTCGGAGGCGGCGTAGAACGAGTTTGGACGTTTGAGCGGATTGAGCCGTTTCAGCGTGCCGGCCGCGACCAGTTCGCCGGTCAGTCGCTCCCATTCGGCCTGCGAGCCGTCGCACCAGACGACGCGGTCCGGCTTTGTGAGCGCGGCGATCTCGCGAACCCAGGCGACTAGTTTGGCGTGACTGGTGGGGGCATTCTCGAGACCCGCGATGGTTTCGCCAGCCTTCACGAGAGCTCCCTACCGCCAAAC
This sequence comes from Caulobacteraceae bacterium, assembly GCA_035295705.1. Lineage (GTDB taxonomy): Bacteria > Pseudomonadota > Alphaproteobacteria > Caulobacterales > Caulobacteraceae > Poindextera. The sequence continues at coordinate 4,762 of DATGIN010000327.1, read as the reverse complement.
TCTTCTTCGGTCCGCCGCGCTTGCGCGCGAGACCGCTTTTGAACTTACAAATGCACAACCAACGCCCAGGCTGCAAGGATCGTGCGCCGTTCGCGATATCGGGAGTCGCAGCTCTGCGGAAGACAGCTCAGCTTGTAGGGCTTTGCCCGTCAAGGGCGGCGAAATAGGCTGAGGCGTAGAGCTGCGCCGATGCGGCTGGGCTCAGGTCTTGCGCTACAAAGTCCCGCGGTCGATAGGCGTCCCGCCGCCGCAGGAAGTCGGCCAGCCGAGTAGCGAATTCATCGACACAGGCGAAGCGCTCGCCGCAGGCATCCGAGAAGAAGGGCACCGACGAGGCCCGCGGCGGGGTTTCAAAGTGCTCGCGCCATTGCGGGTCGGCCCAGTATCCGCGGTCCCACGCCAGCACCGGGACGCCGGACGCCATCGCCTCCTGGTATGCAAGGCCCTGGGTCTCGTTCTCGCTCAGCCAGACCAAGCCGCGCGCCCGCTTGAGCAACGCGCGGAACATCGCGTGATCGTACTCGCCGTAGCGGAGCGTCTCGTGCGTCAGGCCTCGCGCATCGAGCTCGTCGCGGATCGGCGCGATGAGCGCCGCCTCGTAGTGGCGCCGGTCCCAGTGGACCTTGTCATAGATGATGAAGTCCAGGTCCTTCGGCTCGCCGGAGAGGTCCGGCCAGGCCTGCATATCGATGCCGGCAAACCAACTGGCGCAGCGCCCGGGGTAGCCCTGTTCGAACATCTCGCGCGTCCAATCCGACAGGCATACGTACGTGTGAAAGCGAGGATCCTCGAACAGGCGCGGCGCCTCGCCGGGTTGATCGTAGAGCGACGGCCCGAGGATCGCCGGGTTGGGCAGTCGCCACTCCGCCAGCAGCGCGCGCCCACCGACGAGGCCCACCGGATAATCCGGGTTCGCACGCGCCAGTGCGCGGTCGTTGCAATGTACGGTGAAACCGGCGCCGGTCAGCGCGCGGCGCATCAGATCGAACGAAACGCCAAAGCCGGTGACCTTCTGGCGGCGATGCAACCGGTTGTAGAGCGGCCGCACCAGGCGCTTCAGATAGCGGTCGCCGGGCACGAACCGGTCGACCTCATAGGGCTTGAAGAACAGCAGGATATGGTTTCCGGCCCGCCCGGGCTGATAGGTCAGCTTCATGAGCGGGCCTCGCGCGCGGTCGGGCGGCGCGGGTCGAGCGGGGCTGCGCGTCGGTTCATGTCGCCGCGCGCGCCTTGAGGACGCTGAGCGCGTGGAGGGTCCGCGACCTGAGATCGGCGACGTCGAGCAGATATGCCGCCGCCGCGTAGACCACCAGCCCCAGCCCCACCTTCAGCCCCAACTCGATGATGCCGCCGGGGCTGGGCAGGGCGGCCACCGCGAGGCCCATCGTCGCCGTCGCGGCCGCGGTCTTTCCGATCGCCGCCCACGGCAGGGGCATCGGCTGGGCGAAACGTCCAAGGGCCAGGGCCGCGAGCAGACCGACGGCGTAGCTCGCCGCGGTCGCCCAGGCGGCGCCGGCCACCCCGAAGCGCGGAATCAGCAACAGGCAAAGGGCGACGTTCACGGCGGCGGGAACGCACATCGCCGCCAGCATCAAACCCGTGCGCCGGCCAAGCATGAAGGCATGGTGCGCGTATCCGTTGGTCAGGCCCATGAAGAGCGCGCTGGCCGCGATCCACGGCGTCACTTGCGCCGCCCCATCGCGGAGCCCCGGCCCGACCATCACGGCGGTCAGCGGCCGCGCGACCAGCGCCAGACCGAGCGCCGCCGGCAGCGTCAGCGCCAGCATGAAGCCGGCCTGTTCCCTCGCCGCGCGATCGAGACCGTCGGCGCCGCCGCGCTCGAGGGCCAAGACCAGCGCCGGCGCCCCGGCGACCCCCAACCAGATGAACATGACGTCGAGCGTTCGGTTCGAAAGGCTGTAGCCGGCCTGGTAGATCCCGACGGCGGTGTCGTTGAGGAAGCCTGCCAGCAGGAACCGATCGGTGGTCGCCAGGGCCAGGGCGAGGATCAGGGACAGCGAGACCGGCAGGCCGTAGGCGAAGTAGACGCGAGCCTTGCGCGGCGCGAACGCGCCACCGATACCGCGCCGCAGCTCGGCCGGCAGCACCCAGGCCAGCACCACAGCCGCGCCCGCGCCCAGGCCGGCTATGGGCGCGGCGCCTTTCAGGCCCAGCAGAATGAGGCCGGCGCCGACAGTGAACCCGAACAGCGTCTGGGCGATGTCGATCCGCGCCGCGCCGGCGACGTCGCCTGCCGCTCGTCGGCGCTCCTGGCAGAGCTTCACCAGGCTGCGAGCCAGCGTAGCCGCGAGGCCCGCGGCGACGGCGAGCTTCACCGGTCCCCCGCCGGGCCACGCCACAAGCGCGGTGACGCCGCCGGCTACGTAGATGGCGGCGGCCACGGCCCAGCACCGATAGAGGGTGGCGAGATGGCGCGGAAGGGCGCCCTGCTCGGCCGCTGGCGCATGGAAGCGCGCCATCGCGGCCTCCATCCAGCTGAAGACCACCGTGTGGGTCAGAGTCATGGCGGAGAAGGCGAGCGCGTACGCGCCGTAGTCCTCCGGCGAGAGCCAGCGCGTGAAGACGACGATCGAGAGCAGGCCGACGAGGGCCTGCACGATGTTCATGGGCAGGTAGCCGACCACGCCGCGCCAGAACATCAGCGGCCCCTTATGCCGCTGGCGACAATGCCGCAGCGCGCCGGCGCGGGGACGAGCGATCCGCTGGATGCAGCGACGGAAGCGAGCATGATGGCCCAACCGCAGCAAGATCTACGCCAAGCAGCGCCGGCTCGGCGCCCCGGCGCCCGCTGGGCGACCGCAACAGCGACCGACGGCGCTGCTCGCTATGACGGCGAGTTGGCGCGCACCCGGCGCGGGGCGGTGAGGAGGGCCCAGCCGACGTTCATCGGGCGGGCCGCCTGGCGCGCCCGAACGAGGCGGCGGCCGAGGTCCGTCCAGCGCCGCTCGTAGTAGAACGTCGAGACGTGCGCCAATGCGAAGGTGATAGCCAGGGTGATTGGCCGTTTCACCAGGTAGAGCAGCCACTTGGGCCCTCCCGAGAGAGGGCCGGCCGCAGCCGCCGGGTGGATGATGTAGAGGGCGTAGGAGACGTTGGCGATGTAGGTCATCGGCCGCGAAGAGAGGGCGGCTTGCAGCCATGCGCGACGGGTGAACAGCAGCGAGCCGACCAGAAGGCTCGCCGCGTAGCCGCGGAAGTGGTTGAGGAAGCCGCCGAGCGGATCGCACACGGCCAGGAAGAGCACGGCGAGCGCAGGCGTCGCCCGTCCCATCAGGCTCCAAAAGCGCCGGTGATCGCCGAATTGACCGTTCACCGACAGGCACATCAACGAGCCTGTAAGAATCTCGTCTCCGCGCAGGTGGGTCATCATCGTGTAGGGATCGCCGCCGACGATATGCAGCCCGGTGCTGACGAGGCAAAGGCCGAGAATGAACCACTTGGCGGTGTTGCCGAAGACGCGGAAGAGCGCGCCTATGACCAGGTAGAACTGAATTTCGACACAAAGCGACCAGAGGTGACCGTTGAAAGAATTGATCACAGTGTCGTTGTAGTTCAACGTGAACAACAGCTCGTTGAACAGAGCGCCGATCGAGCGGTTGAAGAACAGAAAAACGACCAGGATGTAGAGGTAGGCGAGCGGCACGATGCGCGTGAGCCGGCGGACAAGGAAGTTTGCGAAGTTGTTGTCCGAGCACAGCAGCCGGGTGATGAGGAACCCCGACAGCGTGAAGAACAGCGCCATGCCGCCCAGCGTGGCGAACTGGTTGAGCTGAAGGGCCTTTGGGCCGAGCGGCAGCAGATGACCGGCGAGAACGAGCAGGATGCTGCATGCCCTGACGCCATCCATGACGCCGATGTGGCTTGCATCGGCCCGCTGCGCGCCGCTCGCAGACATAGGGTGCTCTCGTGTGTCGGTCACATTGGTCGCCACGACCTGGCGAGACCGACGGGCAGCAAGCGCTATGCCATCGTAGCCAGCAGGGTCAGCCGCGAAGCTCGGGCTGCATGATGAAGTCGTGCTTGCTGCGCAGATTGACGCCGACATCCAGCGTCGGCGGGGCGGGATCGGCGTAGCTCAACCTGAGGCGCCTTGCGACCGTCATGATGTGGATCTGCATTTCGATACGGGCGAACTGCTCGCCGATGCAGTTCCTCGGACCGGCGGAGAAGGGCATCATCATCGACTGTGAGCGGTCGTGCGTCCGTTCGCAGCCGAAGCGGTCTGGGTCAAAACGATCCGGATCTTCCCAGAACCGCGGATGCCGCTGCATGAAGTAGGGCGCGATGTAGATCTCCGTTCCCGCAGGAACGAAGTACTCGCCAAGCTGGTCGGCTTCGATCGCGCGGCGCGTCATCAGCCAACCCGCCGGGTAGAGCCGCATCGCCTCCTCGATCACCTGTCGCGTCAACGGAGCGGCGGGCAGGTCGCCGAGGGCGACGCTTGCCGCCGGCGCGACCGTGTCGAGCTCGGCATGGACGCGTCGTTCGATCTGCGGATGCCGTGACAGCAGGTACCAGGTCCAGTTCAGCGTGCTCGCCGTCGTCTCGTGACCGGCCACGACGGTGGTCATCACCTCGCTGATGAGTTGGGAGTCCGACATGGCTGGTCGCCCGGCGCTGTCGCGCAGGCCCATCAGCATCCCGAGCATGTCCGGCGACTGCCGGCCCTCGCGCCGCCGCCGCTCGACGCACGCGCCGACGATCTGGCGCAGGCCCTTGAACGCCTCGACCAGCTCGAGAT
>DATGIN010000326.1:0-15148 GCA_035295705.1 Caulobacteraceae bacterium | reverse complement strand
TCGCTGCGCCCTAGCCGGACGCTTCCCAGCGGAACCGCTGGGTCAGGTCGTCAAGCCGGTTCTGCAGGTACTCACGGTCGGCGCTGTAGAGATGGCCGCCGTCGCGGTCACGCAACTGGTCCTCCTGGCGTCGGATGTCGTTCAGCTGGGCTTCGAGACGCCGGTAGTCGTACGGCGAGATCCAGCCTCGCTCGCTCGAATAGTCCAGCCGCCGCTGCAAGAAGTCGATGCGCTCGCGGATGCTGGCCGGCGCGCCGGCCCAGAAGCCATACGCCGCCGGCTGAGGCGGCGGCCCTTCGTAGACGTAGCCCGCAGGGCAGGGGTGGTCGCCGGCGTGGCTGATGGCGTTGCCGGCCAGGGCGCCTGTCGCGCCGCCGACGATCGCGCCGCCAGTCCGGGCGCCGTGGCCCGCGACGTTGCTTCCGATGACGGCGCCTAGCACGCCGCCGACAACCGTGCCGGCGACATGCCGGGCGTGGTTGGACTCGACGCAGCCCGGGTCATAGGGCTGCGCTAACGCCACGATGGGAAGTGTCGCGCCTGCGACAATCCCGGCGAGCAAAACGGTTTTTCTCACGGAGACCTCCTTTGAAGGTTCAAGATCGCTGGGCGGGTCGCCGCCCGCGCGGCCCAAGGCTCGTCTCGCCTGCGAGCCCGGCCGTTGATCGGAAAGCAAACGCCTTAGCCGCGACGGCGTTCCCCTTTAGGCTGGGCCGCGCATGACCTGGCGCGCCCGCTTCGAACCGCTTATCCGCCCGTTTTACCAAGCCTATTCGCGCCGCACGCGCGGGATGACGCTGGGCGTGCGGGCGCTGGTGGTGGACGGCCAGGGCCGCCTGTTGCTGGTGCGACACACCTATTCCCGCGGCTGGCACATGCCGGGCGGCGGGGTGGAGCGGGGCGAAACCGCCGCCGAAGCAGCCGAGCGCGAGCTCATGGAGGAGGCCGGCGTGCGCTTGCTCGCCCCTCTCCAGCTCGTCTCCATCCACAGCGCCGAGGCGCACTTCCGCGGCGACCACATCGTGCTGTTCCGCGTGTCGGCGTGGATGGAGGGGTCGCCCACCCAGACCGGCGAGATCGCCGAGGTCGGCTGGTTCGCGTCAGACGCGCTGCCCGAAGGGACCACCGCCGGCACGCGCCGGCGCATCGCTGAGGCGCTGCACGGCCGCGCCCGCATCGCACACTGGTAGTCTCTTTAGAAGCGGGAGCGCGGCGAAAACCACGGCAGCCCCTTCCAGAATGAACCGCGATCACTAATATGCGCCGCCGCTGACCGGGGGGCGGTTTCTTATGCCACGCCGGTAAGGCGGTGGGTCGCCCAAGGAGGATCGCGATGCGCGAGTACATGAAATTCTACATCGATGGCCATTGGGTTGACCCGGTCACGCCCAAGTCCATGGACGTAATCAATCCGGCTACCGAAGCGGTCGCCGGTCACATCTCCGCCGGATCGGCGGCCGACGTCGACAAGGCGGTCAAGGCCGCGAAGAAGGCGTTCGAAACCTACTCGCGCACGACGCGCCAGGAGCGCATCGAGCTCTTGCAGCGGATCCTCGAGGAGTATCGCAAACGCTTCGGCGACATCGCGCAGGCCATCACCGAAGAAATGGGCGCCCCAGCCAGCCTGGCCCAGCAGGCGCAAGCCGCCGTCGGCCTGATGCACCTCTCGACCGGCATCGAGGTCTTGAAGAACTTCAAGTTCGACGAGGATCGCGGCCAGACCCGCATCGTGAAGGAACCGATCGGCGTCTGCGGGATGATCACCCCCTGGAACTGGCCGATCAACCAAGTCGCCTGCAAGGTCGTCCCGGCGCTCGCCACCGGCTGCACGATGGTGCTCAAGCCTTCGGAAGAGGCGCCGTTCTCGGCCTACATCTGGAGCGAAGTCCTCGACGCGGCCGGCGTTCCGGCCGGCGTGTACAACATGATCAACGGCACCGGCCCAGAAGTCGGGGCCGCGATCTCGAGCCATCCCGGCATCGACATGGTGTCCTTCACCGGCTCGACCCGGGCGGGGATCGAGGTGGCCAAGAACGCCGCTCCGACCGTCAAGCGCGTCGCGCAGGAGTTGGGCGGCAAGAGCCCGAACATCATTCTCGAAGACGCCGACTTCAAGAAGGCGGTCACCGGCGGCGTCCGCTCGGTGATGAACAACTCGGGCCAGTCCTGCAACGCGCCGACCCGCATGCTGGTCCCGTCCAAGCGCATGGACGAGGCGATCGTCATCGCCAAGGAAGCGGCCGAGGCGACCACGGTCGGCGACCCGAACGGCAACGCGATGATCGGCCCGGTGGTCAACAAGACCCAGTGGGAGAAGATCCAGCGGCTGATCAAGGCGGGGATCCAGGAGGGCGCGACCCTGGTCACCGGCGGCCCCGACCGCCCGGAGGGGCTGGACAAGGGCTTCTACGTCAAGCCGACCGTGTTCGCGAACGTCAAGAACGACATGACTATCGCCAAGGAAGAGATCTTCGGCCCGGTCGTGTCGATCCTCGGCTACGACTCGGTCGAGCAGGCGATCTCGATCGGCAACGACACCGAGTACGGGCTCGCCGCCTACGTCCAGGGGACGGACATGGACAAGGTGCACGACGTCGCCTCGCGCCTGCGGGCTGGCCAGGTGGCGATCAACGGCACCGGCGACATGACCGCGCCGTTCGGCGGCTACAAGATGAGCGGCAACGGCCGCGAGTGGGGCGACTACGGTTTCCACGAATACCTGGAGACCAAGGCCGTCCTCGGCTACGCGCCGGCGCCTGCCGCGGAATAGTCTCGAGCGTCCGAGTCCGGGGCCGCCCGCGGAGAAACGCGGGCGGCCCTTTTTTGCCTGGGCAAAGCGCGATCCGCCAGCGATCAGGCGCGGTTCCGCGGCAGGTCGCGCAGGCTCGCTCGCAGCCACCCCGAGGCCTGGCGGACGCCGACCGCCTCGCCGACCGAATTTGGTATGTCGGCTTGCAGGAGCGCGTGGATAGCTGGGTCCGCGGCGTCGACGACGCCCAGGGCCTGCATCACCGCCGCGATTGCGGCCTCGGAGGCCCGCGCGGCGCCGTCGTCGATCTTCAGCGCCACACCCAAACCGAGGCTTGAGATGGCGGCGACGTACACGCCCTCAGCGCCCGTCTTCACGCTGGCCGCGCCGGCGGCGGCCCCGATCAGGGCGGTGCAGGAGCGGCCCGTGCCGGCGACGTAAAGCGGCTCGGCCTTGACCGCGGCGTCGAGCCGCTGCGCCGCGAGCGCGCGCTCTGCCGGCAGTCGCGTCGGGTCGGCGATGCGTGCGAAGGCGGTGGCGAGCGGCCCAAGCGGCAGGGCGACGGCCGGCGCCGTGCAGCCGTCGACGGCGACCGGCATGCTGGCGAGATCAACGCCGGACATCTCGGCGATCGTGGCGAGAACCCGCTGTTGCACGGGGTGCTCCGGCCGCTGGTACCCCGCCGGGTCTGCGCCCAACTGCCGGGCGGCGGTCAGAAAGCCGGTGTGCTTGCCGGAACAGTTGTGGTGTGCCCGCGTGAGCGGCCGCCCGTCGGGCGCGGTCGGCGCGCCACAGGCAAGGACCTCTTCGCCGAGCCCGATGCGGGCCAGCCAGGCGCGCACGGTCTCTACGTGGAACGGCTCGCCCGAGTGAGAGGCGCAGGCCAGAGCCAGCTCCTTGTCGGCGAGGCCGTACGCGTCGGCGGCGCCGGTCTCCACCAGCGCCAGCGCTTGCAGCATCTTGACCGCGGAGCGGGGATAGATCGGCGCCCCGACGTCCCCGCACGACCACACGAGCCGGCCGTCGGCGTCGGCGACGGCGATCGCGCCGCGGTGGCGGCTCTCCACCAGGACGCCGCGGGTGAGCTCGACCAGGACGGGGTTCATGCCGTCCAGCCTCCGTCCAGCACGTACGCTTGGCCGGTGGTGAAGGCGCTCTCGTCGGAGGCCAGGTAGACCGCTAGCGCCGCGACCTCCTCGGGCGTCCCCAGCCGTCCCATCGGTTGGCGGGCGATGAAGGCGCGCTCGACCTCGGCCGGATCACCGGGCAGGGCGGCCATCCGGCCCCTCAGCGACGGGCTGTCGACGGTGCCGGGCGCAATGGCGTTACAGCGTACGCCCTTGGCGACGAAGTCGGCGGCGATCGCGCGCGTAAGGCCAATGACCGCTGCTTTCGAGGCGCCGTAGGCGAAGCGGTCGGGCACGCCCTTGATCGACGAGGCGACCGAGGCGACGTTGACGATCGAGCCCGAGCCTCGGTCCAGCATGGCGGGCAGCGCCGCCTTGCAGATGCGATACATGCTGGTGACGTTCAGCTCCAGCGAGCGCGCCCAGTCGGCATCCGTGCAGTCGAGAATCGAACCGGCCGCGACCCAGCCGGCGCAGTTGAAGACGACGTCGAAGGCGGGGCGCTCGGCGAACAAGGCGGCGATCGCGGCAGGGTCTGTCACGTCCAGGGCGCGCGTCTCAACGCCGTTCAGCGAGCCGAGCCTGGCCGGCTCGACGTCGGTCGCGAGCACGCGCGCCCCCTCGCGCGCGAACGCCTCAGCCGTCGCGCGCCCGATACCCTGGCCCGCAGCGGTCACGAGGCAGGCCTTGCCCCTAAGACGGTCGGTCATTCGCCCTGGCTACCCGCTCGAGCGCCAGCGGGCAAAAGCTTTGGCGCGCGACGGGCGCTGCATTTGCCACCTCCGGCGCCCGTGGCTACGCTTCGATTCCGCTCATGGCGCACGACGTCTTCATCTGCCACTCGTCGAAGGACAAGCCGGTCGCCGACGCGATCTGCTCCGTCCTCGAGCAGGGCGGCGTCCGTTGCTGGATCGCGCCGCGCGACGTGCTGGCGGGCCTGAGCTACGGCGAGGCGATCATCGAGGCGATCAACGGCGCGAAGATCATGATCGTTGTCTTCTCCGCCAGCGCCAACGCCTCGCCGCAGATCGAGCGCGAGATCGAGCGGGCGGTGAACCACAACATCCGCATCGTGCAGTTCCGCATCGAGGACGTGGTGCCGCAGAAGGCGCTGGAATATTTCCTGTCCTCGCCGCACTGGCTCGACGCCTTCACCCCGCCGCTCGAGCGGCACCTGCGCGTGCTGGCGAACCAGGTGCGCGAGCTCTTGGACCGCGGCGCGGGCGCGCCGTCGCCGGAAGCATCGACGGGCGCGGCGACGCCGCCGCCAAGACCTGCAGCGACGCTTCCGCCGGCCGCGCCCGCGCGGCGCGGCGGGCCTGCGCTCATCGCGAGCGCGATCGTCCTGGGCGCCGTCGTGATCGCTGGCGCCGTCTGGCTGACGACACACAAGACCTCGCCGCCCGCGCCTGTGGCCGGCGGCGCGACGGCTGCATCAGCCGCCCAGGCGCCTGCGCCGGTTGTCGCCGCAGCGGGGCCGCCGGTCGTGGTCGGGTCCATGCCGGTCAGCGCGTCTTCCCCGTCGCCCGCGGCGGGCGCGGCGGGCCCCCAAGCAGGGGGGTGCATCGTGGCCGACCCGACGCCAACGCCGCTCAACATCCGCATGGCCCCGAACGGCCAGATTCTTGGCGCGATCGGGAACGGCGCAGCGGTTAGGGTGCTGGAGCGGCAAACGGTCGATGGAAAGGCCTGGGCCCTGGTCGAGCCACAAACCGCCGGCGCCAAATCCGGCTGGGTGTTCTCGAGCTACCTGCGCTGCGGTTGAGCGCTGGCGGCTAGCGGGCGAGCCCCCACGCAACCCGCGCCCGCTCGATCGCCCCCAGCTTGTCGTTGAACGCGCTCCAGTCGTCGCCCGTTGTAATTGCGGCCCAGAGCGCCTCGATCTGGTCGTAGAGCAGCTCTTCCGGCTCCGGACGCTCGAAGTAAGGGTCGGCGAGGCGTTCAGGCCGCTCCGGATCGAAGCCTGCAAGCTTCGCGCGAAAGGCGCTGGCCTGCTCGCCACCATAGAGCCCATGGCGCGGGCCGGCCATGGCGCGGCCTTGCGACACCGTCCCGCAGAACCAGTCGAAGAAGAACGGCTCCCAGCGCGCGTCCGGCCCGGCCTCGGCCAGCGTGCGGAAGGCGAGGTTGACCAGCTCGAGGTCGTCGGGGTCGCCGCGCGGCTTCAGTCCCAGCCGATTCAACATGGCGGCCTTCAGCGCCTCGCGATAGGCGGGGGCAAAGGCGTTCAACGCCTCGACCAGCGGCTCGGTCTCGCTGACCAGCGTGAGCGCGCCGGCCAACTGCTGCAGGTTCCAGAACACAGCGTCCGGCTGGCGGCCGAAGCTATAGAGGCCGGTCTGATCGAAATAGGCGGCGACGAAGTTGGGATCGTTCCTGGGCAGGAACCGATAGGGCCCGTAGTCGAAGCTCTCGCCGGTGACGTTCATGTTGTCGGTGTTCAAGACGCCGTGCACGAAGCCGGCGGTCATCCAGCGCGCCGTCAGGTGTGCGGCGGCGGCCGCGATTTTGCCGAGCAGCAACGCCGGCCTAGCTTCCGGCGCCGCGTTGCCCAGCTCGGGGTAGTAGAGCGCGATCACGTGGTCGATCAGCACACGGATGTTGTCTGCTCTCTCGTGGTAGGCTTGGCGCTGAAACGTCCCGAACCGGATGTGGCTGTGCGACAGGCGCACCAGAACGGCGGCCCTGGTGGGGCTGGGCTCGTCCTGCCGCTCGAGCGCCTCGCCGGTCTCGACAAGCGAGAGCGAGCGCGAGGTCGGGACGCCCAGCGCCTCCAGCATGGCGGTGGCCAGCACTTCCCGGACGCCGCCCTTCAGCGTCAGGCGCCCGTCGGCGGTCCGCGACCATGGCGTCTGGCCGCTGCCCTTGGTCCCCAGGTCCAGCAGTCGGCCGGTGTCCTTTTCGCGCAGCTGGGCGAACAGGAAGCCGCGGCCGTCTCCTAGATCGGGGTTGTAAACGCGGAACTGGTGGCCGTGATAGCGCATGGCCAGCGGCCCCGCCTGCGGCTGGCCGGGCAGCGGCTGGAAGCGGCCGAAGTGCCCGATCCACTCGGCGTCGGTCAGCGTGTCGAGCCCGACGCTCGCCGCGGCGCGCTGGTTGCGGTAGCGCAGGATGGTCTGGGGGAAATCGGCCGGCGCGACCGGATCGGCGAAGTCGGCGCCGAGCGTGGCGAACGCGGGGTGGGGGCGGTAGTCGGGCGAGACCGGCATCGGGGGCACATGGGCCGATGCATCCCGGCCCGGCAAGCGTTTGTCGGCGGGCGCGGGCGTGTTAACCGCCGGCTGGCGGTCCTTCACCGGCAGGAGCACGCTTTGGCCCCGCGTCCGACGCTCGAGTTCCTGAAGACCGAGGCGGGCGGCGGGGCCGCGCTCGTCGCCTCGGCCGCGCTGGCGCTGGCGCTGGCCAACTCACCGTTCGCCAGCGACTACTTCGACCTTATCGGCGCCCCTTTCACCGTCCGCTTCGGCCCGTACGTCGAAACGCTCAGCGTCCGCGACTGGGTCGGCCAGGGGCTGATGTCGGTCTTCTTCTTCGTGGTCGGGCTGGAGATCAAGCAGGAGCTGTTGAAAGGCGAGCTCTCCAGCTTCCGCCGCCTGGTGTTGCCGATCGCGGCCGCGGTGGGCGGCATGATGGCTCCCGCGTTCGTCTACCTCGGCGTGAACCTCGCCGCCCCCGGCGGCGTTCCGGCGGCCTGGCCGGTGCCCACCGCCACCGACATCGCTTTTGCGCTCGCCGCCCTGGCCCTGGTCAGCCGGGGCCTGCCCGATTCCTTGAGACTTTTCCTGCTCACCGTCGCCATCGCGGACGACCTTGGCGCGATAGCGCTGATCGCGGTGCTCTATACCGGCCAGCTGCATCTGTGGGCGCTGGCCTGCATGGCTGCGACGCTGCTCGCCTTGATCGGCCTTTCCGAGTGGCGCGACGCGCCGTTCCTCTTCCGCGCGACCGGGTTCGTGCTGCTGGCCGCATTTACTCTCAAGTCGGGAGTCTCGACCTCGCTCGCCGGCGTCGCGGCCGCCTTCACCGTGCCCATCGGCCCACGCCGCCCCGGCCAGGAAGGGGTGTTGAAGCACTTCATGCAGAGCCTGCACCCGTACGTCGCCTACGGCGTCCTGCCCCTGTTCGCCTTCACCGCAGCCGGCATCTCGTTCTCCGACTTGCGCCTGGCCGACGCCCTCGCACCGGCGCCGATCGGCGTTGCGGCGGGCCTCTTCTTCGGCAAGCAGGCGGGCGTCTTGGCCGCAGTCTTCGCGGCCGTCCGCTCCGGTCTTGCGCGGCGCCCGACCGGCGCTGGCTGGTTGGAACTCTACGGCGTGGCGCTGCTCTGCGGCGTCGGTTTCACTTTGAGCCTCTTCCTGGGTGCGCTGGCGTTCGCCGGCGGCGGCGAGCTGGCGCGCAGCCGCATGACGCTGGGCGTGCTGGCAGGCTCGCTCGCCTCGGCCCTTGCCGGGATGGCGGTGCTGGCGCTGGCGGCGCGCCTCCGCGCCCGCCCGGCGATCGCCTAGCAGGGGAGCTGCGCCGGGGCTGGCGCTTCCGGCCGCGCGGTGGAAAGGTCGCGGCCATGACCGACCCGGCCCGCACGCCCCGCTTTCCACCGCTCTCGATCGAAGAGATGACCCCGGCCCAGCGCGAGGCGGCCGAAGGCATCCGCTCCGGCCCGCGCGGGGGCCTGCGCGGACCGTTCCAGGCCTGGCTGCGCAGCCCGCGCTTCGCCGATCTGATGCAGCGTGTCGGCGCCTACCTGCGGTTCGAGACCAGCGTGCCGGCGCGGCTCAACGAGCTCGCCATCCTCATAACCGCGCGCGCCTGGGACGCCCAGTTCGAGTGGTGGGCGCACGAGCGGCTGGCGCGCGAGGCGGGCCTCGATCCCGCCATCGCCGCAGCAATCGCGGAGGGTCGCCGCCCGGACCCGATGCAACCCGACGAGGCAGTGGTCTACGACTTCTGCACCGAGCTTCGCGCCACGCGCACTGTGAGCGATGCGACGCTGGCCCGGGCGCTGAAGCTGCTCGGCGAACAGGGGGTGATTGAGCTGATCGGCGTCAGCGGCTACTACGACACCGTGTCGATGACCCTGAACGTCGCCGAGGTCGCCCTGCCTGACGGCGTCGAACCCCCGCTCAAGCCGCTCCCTGGACGCTGATCGGCGGCCCATCGGCTCCGTTCCCACTCGCGCTTCAAGAGACCGCTCACGATCGCGTCGTCGTCGCCGAAGCCGCGGCGGATGACGCCTTCGCGTTTGAAGCCGAAGCGGTCGAGGAAGGCCCGGGCGGCGCGCGCCTTCCTGGGCGTGATGGCGGTCAAGCGGGCGCAACCGAGCTGGTCGAACGGGTAGGCGAGAATCCGGCGGATCAGACCGCGGGTCAGCCAGCGCGCACTGTCGCTCGCGAAGCTGACCTCGATCGAGCGGAAGCGCGGCTGCCAGTTGGAGAAGACGACGCCGCCCAGCGCTCGGCCGTCGCCGGCGACGATACCGATCGCTGCGCACGGGCCGAAGTCGTCCGCGCCCTGCATCTGCGGGATGCGCGCCGCCACCCAGGCGGCGACGCCGCAACTCTGGTCCAGCACCAGCCTCACAACTGGCCGCCCACCTGGTACATCACGTCGAAGCCGATCAACTGGCAGGGGACGTCGTAGGGGAGGCCGGGCGAGGTGGCGACCGTATCGCTGGCATCGACCGCCAGGACGTCGGTCAGGCTCGCGTCCACCGCAACGTCGCTCACCGAGGGGTCGTCGCGCAGCGCCACCTGCATGCGGGCCGCGCCGACGTAGCCGATGCCGGTGACGCTGGTCCAATCGTAGCGGATGGTGGGCGTGGTCGAGCTCTGCGCCACCACCGTGGGAACGGCCGTCGGCTCGCTCTCCTGATAGTCGACGTCCATCTCCAGCGACGGCTCTACCAGGGGCGAGGTATTCAGCAGCGGACGCAGCATCGTGAAGCGCTTGGTCTGCGGCGAGCCGAAGGACGAAAACGCGCTCTTCACATCGGCGACGATTGTCTGGCCGTCGTCGCTGGCGCCGACATCCCACTGAAAAACGCCGGTCGCGGCCCCGAAAAAGATTCCGCCGTTCGCGGTCTCCCAGCAGAAGGCGTCGATGCCCAGAAACCGGCACCAGGCGCCGGTCGAAAGGTTGGTGACGTATTGCAGCGAGGTCCCGAGCGCCGTCACGGGCACGTTGAAGATGCCCAGCGACCCGCCGTCAGCGCTCGGATCGGCCGACGTGGTGTCGCCTGGGTAGAGGATGCCCTGCCAACCATAGTTGCCGCCATAGGCGCGAACGGCCTGCGCGAAGGCGTCCTTGATCATGGCCGTCAGCGCGACGCTGTTGTCCTGCGCGCGGTCGAGCTTGATCGCTTGGCTGAGCGGGATGATGCCGTCCGAGGTGATGAGGATGAGGTCGGCGCCGTACTTCACCAGCGCCTTTGGCCCCAGCGGCGGCCCGAAGTCGTAGACGCCCGTCAGCGTCCAGTCCGAGGCGTTCGATGGGTCGACGCCGGAGAACAGAGCGATCTGGCCCTGGTCGGTCATGAAGACGGCGTATTCGTCGGCGGTGACGCCGAACTGCCATGACCACGTCGCGACGCCGATGAGCCGCCCACCTTTGTTGAACACCGACCCCAGGTCGAGGAGTTGCATTGTTCCGCCGACCGCGCCGGCGGCAGGAAACCAGACGTGCAGGGTGTTCGCCTCGGTGAACAGGAGGCGTCCCTGATGCGGCGAGACCGCGGCCAGCTTGGCCGGGTTCAGCACGATAGGACCGGACGAGCCGGACATCGCCGGCAAGGGGGACCAGGCGCCGGCGTTGTAGCCGATGGGCGCATCGGCTCCGTTCACGGCGATCAGCCACGGGCCAGCGGCGTTGGCGTAGGCGGTATAGTTCCACCGGTCGCTGGTGGATCCGGAGTGAACCGGAGCGCCCAGCGGGGCGCCGGACACAGTCACGTCGTAGAGGCGTCCGCCGGCGGCAGCGAAGAGCACGTCGCCGGTCGGCCCGCCGCGGAAGGCCATCAGCGACTCGACCGGGCCAGGCGTGCCGGTCTGCTGTGGCACGAACCCCCGCCGGACTTCGACAAAGCCCGCGCGCGGTATCCAGTTGTCGAGGATGACGGCATTCTGGATCGGCATGGCCGCGAGCGGGCTCTGTGCGTCCCAGCCGCCGATGGGCGCAGGGATCTGCCGCGCCAGCACCGTCTGCGACCGTCCAGGGTTCTGCCGTTGCGGTTGGCGCACCATCGGCCCAGCCTAGCGCGCGGTGAAAGCGGTCAGGATTTGGCTGAGCGGCCGCGGCCGCCCCAATCGGAGCTGCGGGGCCGCCATCCCGAGCCGCGCGCCCCGCGCCGTCGCTTGAAGCTGACCGGAGCGGGTCCTATAACCCGCCGCTCGCCGGTTGGACTTATCCCGAAAGGCTGGGTAGCTCAGATGGTTAGAGCGGTGGATTCATAACCCACAGGTCGGCGGTTCGATCCCGCCCCCAGCTACCAGCTCAGCTGGCCGCGACCTGTCCGATCTCGCGCCCGGTGTTCGGCGCGGCGGCCGCGTCCATCACCTCGGCGATCGCTCGATAGAGCACAGAGGCATCGATCGGCTTCGCCACGTGCGCCGTCATGCCGGCGGCCAGGTAGGTGTCGATCTGGTGGCGCATCGCGTTGGCAGACAGCGCGACAATCGGCGTCGGCGGCAAGTGGCGCTCCGCCTCAGCCGCGCGGATCTGCCGGCAGGCGCTCTCGCCGTTCATCACCGGCATCTCGATGTCCATCAGGACGAGGTCGAAGCGGCCGCTGCGCCACGCCTCCACCGCCTCGAGGCCATTGGCGACGATAGCGAGCTCGGCGCCGCTGGGCTCGAGAAGGGCCTGAAGGACGCTGCGGTTGGTGGAGTTATCCTCGGCCGCCAGGATCCGGAGCGGCCGCTCGGGGGCGGCGTCCAGGGACGCAGGCGCAGTCGGGCCAGGCGGCGCCGCCGAGCGATCGGCGTCGCCGAGCCGCTCGAGCGGCAGCACCAGCCGGAACGTTGAGCCTTCGCCGAGCTCGCTCCGGACGCTGATCTCGCCGTGCATCATGTGGGCGAGCTCGCGGCAGATGGCCAGACCGAGGCCCGTGCCGCCGAAACGCCGCGTGCTGGACGCGTCGAGCTGGCTGAATTTCTCGAACAGCTGCGGCAGCGCGTCGGGCGCGATTCCGACGCCGGTGTCGCGGACCGAAAACGCGACGCCATCGGCGCCGGCGGTCACCGAGAGCGCAACTTCGCCGGTATCGGAGAACTTCAGGGCGTTCGACAACAGGTTGGCGACGATCTGGCGGATGCGCGCGACATCGCCGCTCCAGATGCCGCGGGCGCCCTTGTCGATGTTGCAAAGCAAACGAAGCCCTTTGGCGCGCGCGCTGTCTGCGAAGGTCGCGACCAGCGCCTCGAGCGTCTCTTCGAGGTCGAATTCGGCCGGGCTGAGTTCCAACTTGCCCGCCTCGATCTTGGAGAAGTCAAGGATATCGTTCAGGATCTGCAACAGCGTGGCGCCCGACTCGCGGATCGTCCGCACGCGGTTGCGCTGCGCATGCGTCAGCGGCTCCATCTCCAACACCTGGACCATGCCCAGCATGCCGTTGAGCGGGGTGCGGATCTCGTGGCTCATGTTGGCCAGGAACTGTGACTTGAGCGCCGTCGCAGCCTCGGCCGCCTCGCGAGCGACGCGGTTTTGCAGCAGCTCGTCCTCCATCCGCCGTCTTGCAAGCCCGTTGTCGCGGAAGATCGCCAGGGCGCGCGCCATTTCGCCGATCTCGTTGCCGTCATCCAGGTTCGGGATCCGGTATTGAAGGTCGCCGCGCGCGATCGCCCGAACGGCCTCGGCAATGCGCTTCATGGGGCGCACGACCTGCCCGACGATGAAGAGCGCGGTGAACACGCCAAGGGCGATCGCGGCCGCCATCAGCGCGAGCGCGGCATAGAACTCCCGGTCCGCCGTCTCAGCCTCCGCCTTGGCGTGAGCGGCCGCGAGGTCGAACGCGGCGCTGGAGACGGCCATCAACGCTGCCAGCGCCTGCACGTCCCCGGCGGCCTGCGCCTGCTTCGAGATCGACAGCGGCCGCCCGGCCACGAGGTCGGCGATGATGGCGTGGTCGGAGATGCGGACATTCGCGAAATAGACCCGGTCGGCCCTCTGGATGGCCGCGCGGACGCCGGGCGGTGTGGTCCGGTACTTGAGCTCCCCACGCAGCATCGACCACGGCGCGTCGACTTTGCCGTCGAGGGTGGCGAAGTCGGCGACCTGCGCCGGCGTCAGCGGCGTCCCCGCCAGCTCGGCCTGGTCCAGCCGCAGCATCTCGGTGCCGGCCGCGTCGCGCACCGCCCAGGCGCGGTGGCCGGTGTGCATCATATTGGCGATGTAGGCGTCGTCGGCGCTGACCTCATCGGCGAGCCGGCCCGCCGCATCGCTCAAGGCGTCGGTCAGGGCGGTGTCGGCCGCGACCCACCGTGCGGCCAAGCCCTGGTTGGGCGCTCCGGTTGTCGCCGCCCACGCGATGGGACGCAGCTGCTCCAGCGCCGCGCGATGCGCCCTGATGGCGGCCGCGCCATAGTCGTCACCAACGCGCTCCAGTCCGCGAAGGCGCGCCAGCGCCCGATCGAGCTCTGTTTCGGACTGTGCCGACAGCCGTGCGATCGCACGGCTGTTCACCGCCGGCTGGGGGCCTGGCATCAAGAGCGCGTTGCCGATCGCCGCACGCTCCAGCCGCAGGCTCTGCATGGCTGCGAACAGCACGCGCATCTCGTCGGCGACGGCCAGCAAATGGTTGGCCTGCCGCCGGTGTTGGTAGGCCTGGTCGGCGGAGAGCGCACAAGCGCCGACCAGGATGACGATGAGCACGGCCACGATGGCCTGCAGGCGAAGACTGATCGAGAGTTGTCTCTTCATCGCCGTCGCCCCCCAGCGGCGGCGACCACGCCTAACGAGCAAACGTAAGCTTCGCCTTAACCACGATCGCCGCCCGGCAGGAACATGGCGAGCTTTTCACGTGACGGGGGCGGGCGACGTCCGGCATGGTGGCCGCTTCGCCGCGCCATAGGAGCTTCGGTTTGAGTTCGCCCGCCGAGACGTACTCGCGCGCCAAGCACCGCGTCGGCAAGGTCAGCCTCTCGACGAAAGTCTTCCAGGCGATCGGCGCCGTTCCGGAAGCGCTGAAGAACTTCGCCTTCGGTACGTTCGTCCTGCTGTTCTACAACCAGATCCTGGGCGCGAACGCGTTCTTGGTGTCGCTTTGTCTGGCGGCCGCGCTCACCATCGACGCGGCGTTCGACCCGCTGATCGGCTCCTTCTCGGACGGCCTGAGGACGCGGCTCGGGCGGCGCCACCTGCTCATGTACCTTTCCGCGGCGCCGATCGGCCTTGGGCTCTTCCTCGTGTTCTCCCCGCCGCATGGGCTGGCGGGCGCCGGCTTGTACGCGTGGCTGTTCGCCACCGTCATCCTGACCAACGTCTCGATGAGCCTGTTCGTGGTGCCCTGGACGGCGCTGTTCGCCGAGTTCACCGACGACTACGTCGAGCGAACGACGATCGTGACCTGGCGCTACATCGTCGGCTGGATCATCCCTACCGCTTTCACCTTCGCCACCTACGCGCTGATTTTCCCCAACACGCGCGCCCACCCGGTTGGCCAGCTGAACCCGGGCGGGTACGCGCATTTCGGACCGGTGGTTGCGCTTGCGACGGTGGCTGCGATCCTCGCAACGACCGAGCTGACGCGGCGCGAGATCCCTTATCTGCTGCAGCCGACGAACCCCACGCCGCCGTTCTCGCTCGCGCGGGTCTGGCGCGACATCGTCTCGACGCGCGGGAACCGCGACTTCCTGATCCTCTTTTCCGGCGCGCTGTTGTTCGCCGCCGTGGGCGGGACGACGGACACGCTCGGCATCTACATGTCGACATACTTCTGGGGCCTCACCAGCGACCAACTGAAGTGGTTCAGCCTCGTCATCATCGGGGCGGTGGCGGCCTTCGCCTCGCTCAATCTCGTCGGCAGGCTGTTCGACAAGCGCACCGTGCTGCTGACGAGTTTCGCCCTGATCGTGATCTTCGGGATGGGAGTCACCAGCCTTCGGCTGCTGCACCTGATGCCGCCGAATGGATCGCCCCTGCTGCTCGATCTCCTGATCGCGAACGAGACGATCCGGACGGCGCTCGGCGTCTTCCTCGGCATCATGTTCGTCTCCATGCTGGCGGACACCATCGACGTGCAGGAGCTGGCGACCGGTCGGCGGCAAGAAGGATTGTTCGCGGC
>DATGIN010000325.1:0-5963 GCA_035295705.1 Caulobacteraceae bacterium | reverse complement strand
CGCCGCCGCCTCCACCCCCGCCACCTCCACCCCCACCGCCGCCTCCGCCGCCACCACCGGTGACTTCGCCGCCGCCGATCGTGACCACCTCGCCCGTGGCGGTGGGTGACTCCTCAGACTACGAGGGATCGTCCGACGCCGAGGCCGCGACGTCAGCGGCGGGGGGGACTGCATCAGGAAGTTCGACCGCCGGCGGCGGCAGCTCCACGACTGTCGTCAACGTCTTCCCTGTTGCGCCCGAAACTCAGGGTCAGACGACGCAGGGCGATACCTCGCCGGTCACCGGCGCGGGGAATCGGGACCTGTGGACCGGCAACGACGAGAGCGGCTGTTCTCCCGACGCGGCCCCAACCCCGGCGTGCCCGGCGAAAAGCAAGCCATGAGCAGGCGCGGCCCCCTGCCGTTAGCTATAACGCTAGCGATGCTTTGCGCTCTGGCGCCCGGCGTCCCGCGCGCGGCCACAGTCGGGGATTTCGCGCTGGGCGCTAATACAGAGCACGAGCCCTGTCGGGCGGTTGTGCGGTTCGACGGGCCGAAAGGGGGTGAAGCTTCGGACATCTACTGCGGCGCTTGGGAGCGGCCGTCCGGACGCATCACCCTGTTTCCGTCGCGGGCGGCGGCGCAGACGACGATCGCGGGGCTTTGCCAGGGCGAGGCAACGACGCTGCAGGGCGCGGACTTTACCGCGATGGAACAGATCGCCTGCGCGCGGACCGACCAGACCGGGCCGAGGCGATACGTGCTGGTGGCGCGCCGCGGCCAGGCCACCATCGTGGGCGACGTCTATCCGTCGGACTGGGCGCCGTTGATCAATGCTGCGCGCGTCCTGAGCGGCGCTGCTCAGCCGACCGCCGTGGCGGCGGGCGGCGCCGGGTCCGAGACGCCGGGCTTACGCGAGATTCAGGCGGTCTTTCCCGCCGGGCCGCCAGGGCTGGCCGCTACCGCCAACTACGAGCTGCTGCTTCGCCGCGCCTACGAATACAATTCGATCTGGAGCTTCGACACAGCTGAGCGCGACTTCGAGGAGCTCTTAAGGATGCACCGCCAGATCGCGCCCGACGACATGGAGGGCGAGGCCGAGATCATGGCGGAGATCGGCCTAAACATGTCGAACGCGGGGCGGTTCGATGAGGCGACGGACGCTTTCGCCACAGCTGAGGGGCAAGCCCACGCGGCGAACGACCCGTTGCTGGTGACCAAGATCCTAAACTATCGCGCGGTCAACGAGCTGAACCAGCACCACTATGGCAGCGCCACGCGGCTAGCTCTGCAGGCCAATCAAGCGCGCGCCGACCTGGCTCGGGGGCCCTCGGCTCAGAGCGGGACCCGTATCAGCGCAAGCGATGTCGGGCGTGTGGAGGCGAGCAATGTAAGTGCCGGCCAACGTAGCCTATTGGTCTCGCTGAGCGGTGCGCCGACAGCTGACAAAGCCGACATTCTAACGGCGCAGGGTTACTATATCGCGGCCGTCGCGGCGCGCGGCCTAGGCCATGGTGACGGATCGAATTACCTCGTGGCCGCATCGGGCGAGTTGGAACACGTAACGAATCCGCCGGGCTGGCTAGTAGCCGATATCACCAACGAACTGGCCGACTCACGACTCGCGGCGGGAGATTACACCGGCGCCGAGGCCGCTGCCCGAACAGGGCTCGCCATCATGGCGACCGCCGCGCCCGGCACCCGCGCCCAGGCGCACCTCTGGCTGACTATGGAAGGCGCGCAGGCAGGAGAGGGTCGAGCCGCAGATGGTCTGGCGAGCGGCCGCCAGGCGCTCGCCATCTACGCCAAGCAGATGGAGTCGCCAGGACTACCCCCTGACATTGCCGGCACTCATCTTACACTCCTGGAAAAGGAGTGGCGCCGCACCGGCGACGCCAGCCTTGCGGCCGAATACTTCCAGACGCTCTCGCTGGTGTGGGACGGCGCGGCGGCGCGCACAACCGCACAGCTGGCCGCCCGGCTTGCACTCAAGCAGGCCGGCGATCAGGCGCGCACCTACCAGGACGCCGAGCGGGCCTATCGGGCCGCGCTGGCACGCCAGCAGCAACTGGCCGGCGACTCAGATACGCCCACAGATCAGACGACCGCAGCAAACGCAGCAGTGCATGAAGCCGCCAACCGCTTTGCCGCGGCCGAGGCCGCTCTACGCGAGCGAGCGCCCGCCTACCTAGAGCTGCTCAACCCACAAGCCTCGGCCGCAGACCTGCAGGCGGTGCTGGGCGATCATGAGGCCTATCTGCGCATCGTTACCGGCGCGCCGGGCGGCTATGGGGTCCTGGTCGATAAGGCGGGCGTGCATCCCTTCCTGGTGACCCTGACCGGCGATCAGATCAACGCCCTTGCTGACCGCTTCCAGCGCAGCACCCGCCTCAAGGGCCGCCGTCTGCCTGACTTCGATCTTGACGCTAGCGAGAAGCTGTACACGGCGCTGATAGGTCCGGTGCAGGATCGACTCGCCGATCTCGATACTCTGGACGTTGATGTGAGCGGATCGCTCGCCGCCATCCCCTTCGCCGCCCTCGTCGCGACCGCGCCTGATGCAACCCATCTCGAAAAGATCCGCGAGGACCAGGACTACACCGGGGTCGACTGGCTGGCGCGGCACGTTGCAGTGGACAATACGCTCGGACCCGCCTCGTTCATTCGCTTGCGAAAGGCCATCTCCCCGCCGCCCTCGCAGCTGGCTGTGGCTGTCTATGGCGACTATGTACCCAATCCGGCCGAGGTCGCCGAGCGGCTGGCGAAAGAGCGGAATCTCTCGGACGCTTGCCGGAGCCAAATCCAGCACGACCTGCAACTCCTCGGGCCGCTGCCGGAGACTGCCGACGAAGCGCGCGACGTCGCGGCCAAGTTTCCGGGCGCGCGCCTCGTGCTAGGTCAGGACTTTACCGACGCCAACTTCTTGCACAGTCCCGACACAGCTAAAGCCGACGTGATCATGTTGGCGACACACGGCGTGCTCGGGCTGTCCAGCTGCTTCGCTGAGCCGGCGCTGCTGACCTCGATCGGCGACAACGGCGACGGTCTGATCGAGGCGTCGCAACTCTTCGACGCGGCGCTGACCGCCAGGGTGGTGGTGCTCTCCGCCTGCGACACAGCCGGCGGCGGCAAGCTCGACGAGGCCCGCACCGGCTTGGCTGACGGCGGCGATGCGCTGAGCGGCCTCGCGCGAGGCTTCATCTACGCCGGCGCGCGGAACGTGCTGGCCACGGAGTGGAAAGTCGATGCGGCCACCTCCAGCGCCGAGATCAACGGCTTTTTCAAGGGGGCGAGCCAGCCAAACGAGGGGCTGGGAAGGGCGTTGGCGGACGCGCAGAAACAGATTTATGACCAGCCCGAGACCGCCCACCCCTTCTATTGGGCGGCTTTCGTTCTAGTGGGCGATGGCGGCGGCGTCCTCTAAGCCGAGCGCGGCTTCGCCACGCTTATGTTTGGCGGCCGGCTGGAATCAGCGGGCATGGGTTCTTGCTCGTCGCCGCCGCGGCGGGATGCACGAACGGGCAAAGACGAGCCAGGCCGCAAGGCTGTCGGCCCGTTGAGTGAAACGTCGACCCCAGAGTCGGATGGCCCTGGGTCTGGCAGGACGGCCGATCGCGTCGCTGCTCCGCCGGACCCCGCCTCGCCGCTCTCTGAGCCTAAACCGTCGAACGAAGAACAAGCTCATCACCAACGGCGGATCAGAAGACGTTTCAGTCTCGCCCAGCTGATCGTCGAGCGCAGGCAGGCGGGCATTTCGTTCACGGTCGGCTTGATCGTACTTCTGCTAATTCAGATGCCGGTCTTCGAGCGTTCCTTCATCGGCGCGCCAGACCGGCAGATGATGGAGATCGCCTACAAGCTGCGCGCCGACTTAGTCCGTGGGACCGCTGACCCGGTTCTGTTCATGGACATCGACGACAGGACGATCAGCCAGCTTCGGCCAAACCCTGGGACCTTCCAGCCGCCCCTCGCGACAGCGCCGCGCGGCCTCATCGCCGATCTCTTGGACTTCATGCGAACCGCGCCACCGGCGCAGAGTCCGCGTGCGGTCATCCTGGACGTCGACATTGCAGAGCCGGCGTCGGATGGCGCCGAGGGCGTCGCGCGTCTTCATACCGCGCTGGCGGCCTGGGGGGCGTCGAAGACGACGGCGCCCCTGCTAATTTCGCGCGAATCCTTTCCGGCGGCCGCCATCGGGTTGGACAGTCCCTCTCGCGTGCTTCCCGACACGCCCTACGACGACGTGGTCCAACCCGCGCCTAACATCTTCTGGGTCACGCCAAGCGTCGTCGGTGACCAAAACGGCGAGATTCGCGAGCTGATGCCGTTTGAGTGCGTGCTCACCAGCAGCGGCATGAAGCCGCTCTATTCGGCGGCGCTGGTGGCGTATCAAGTCATCGAGCGCGACCCCGGCGTGCTCGCGCGAGCCCCGTCGCGCCACTGGCTGCTGGATGGCACTACCTATTGCCAGACCACCCCCAACGTCCCGTTGCGGCACGGTGAGCGCATCGACTACCACATCTCGCTCGATCTCGGATTCCTAACCCGGACCTGGGCCAACCTCGATCCCCGCTGGCCCGGCTTCAAGACCTGCAGCGATGCCGACTCATCTGTGTTCAGGCGGCTGTCGGCCATCCTGATCGATGACGCGTTCCGCGCCCGCAGCGACATCGACTACGGGCTGCTGTGCCAACACGTCGTGATCATCGGCGGGACCAACGCCAGCGGGGCGGACTTTGTGCAGACGCCGCTGAACGAGATGAACGGCAGCGCGGTGCTGGCCAATGCCGTCCGCGGCTTGCAGCTGACGCATGGCGGCCTCCGGTCGATCCCGGTTGTCCTACAAGTAGTGCTGCTGTTGCTGGCCACCCTGGCCATGTCGGGGACGGCCCTGGCCACTCTGCGCGCACGCCGGCGGTCCCGCAGACTGAGGCGCAACAAGCACAAGCAAAAACTCAGTCACCGATTCCAAATCATTTTGTTGAGCCCAATCGTTATGAACGGAATAATAGCATTGGTTGCGCATGGCGTAGGAATTGGGCTGCTGCTAGTTTCCCTAAACTTTGGTTTGTGGGGATTTGTTTCGGCGCCGGTATTCGCGGCCGCGATCACCCAGACCGTGCAGGAGGTCTTCAATGGTTAGATCTAAGGTTCGAGCGCACGTGGCGATGATCTTCGCCGCAGCCGCGGTTGCTTCGCCGGCCCTGGCCCAGGCTGCGTGCGCCGGGGCGGGTGTCATCGTTCGGATCGAGGGAAGCGCTCAGGATGTGGTCATAACCCGCAACGCGGGCGGAGCGAGTTCGACGGTGACTCGACCTCGCGTTCTGGAAGTCGTCTGTCACGGCGACGTCATCAGCACCATCGGAAGCACGTACGTTGTCGTCACGATCGACGGCGCGGGCCAGGTTAGGGTCGACCACAAAGCCGCCTACACCGTGCCGGCGCGTAGCAACGCGCCGACGGTGCTTAGCAACGCCTACAGCACCCTGAACGATCAGGTGATGCCCGACATGAAGCGGCTACCCTGGAACGTGCGCCTTAAGGGCGCAGGAGACGACTTCGGCTTCGCGTTGCCGGCGCTTACCGCGGGCGGCCAGCAGGTTAGGTCGGGCGACCGGACGCTGCTGGTACGACTCGTTGGGGGCACGGCGCCTTATAAAGTCGTAATCCGCGATGCCACGGGCGCCGTGATCGCGTCCGAATCCAGCAGTAGC
This sequence comes from Caulobacteraceae bacterium, assembly GCA_035295705.1. Taxonomy (GTDB): domain Bacteria; phylum Pseudomonadota; class Alphaproteobacteria; order Caulobacterales; family Caulobacteraceae; genus Poindextera. Next base: position 270 of record DATGIN010000325.1, on the reverse strand, counting down.
CACGACGTGGTGCTGCCACACGTACACTTGGCTCCCGGGGCGTACAAAATCACCGCCAGCGACTCCACGCCACGCTCGATGGACGCAGAGATTCTCGGCGTGGATACCGCTCCGCCCGCAAGTACATCGTTCGACGGTCTCACCGATCCGGAAGTTCGCACGGCAGCCGCGGCGGTGACCCTGGCGCGCGACGCGCCCGCGCAGTGGTCGTTCGAAGCGGAACAACAGCTCGCGGCAGCGCCCGCCGACGGACTGGACCGCGACAAGGTC
>DATGIN010000324.1:0-2546 GCA_035295705.1 Caulobacteraceae bacterium | reverse complement strand
AAGAAGTCGCCGGCGCGGACGATGAGCACCTTGGCGCCCTGCATCGTCGACTCGCGCAGAAGCCGCTCCATCTCGACGCGGATCTTGCCCTTGCGGGTGACCGGTTGCTGCGGCGCGTCCTCGCCGATCGCGGGGCCGGCGTCCGGCGCGTAGTTGTAGACGTTGCCGGGCACCACGATGCGCGCGCCCTCCGCCTTGGCGGCGGCGATCGTCGCGCGGGTCATCGGCAGCACCAGGCCCGGCCAGTTCTTGTAGGCCGGCGGGTTCACGGCATGCACGATCACGCGCGCGCCGCGCGCGGCGGCGACCACGTCGGCCTCGTTCATCGCATCGCCCTTGACCCAGTCGATCGGGGTCCGTGGCCCGGCCTTGGCCGCAGCGGCCTCAGGGTCGCGCGCCAGCGCGCGGATGCGCCAGCCGTACTTCAACAAAGCCTGCACGGCGTGGCCGCCAAAAGCGCCGGTGGCGCCGAGCACGAGCGCGGTCTTCTGGGTGGTCATGGGAAGCTCCTTGTCCGATGAGCCGCACCTTGCCGCGCAGGCCTGATATGCGAAATTGCGATAAATCGAAGAGTCGCTATACGTTTGTGTATGGCACCCGACTGGACGCTCTACCGCGCCTTCCTGGCCGTGCTCGACGCCGGCAGCCTTTCGGCGGCGGCGCGCACGCTGGGCCTGACCCAGCCCACCGTGGGGCGGCAGATCGAGGCGCTGGAACAGGGGCTGGGCGGGCTCGTGCTCTTCACCCGCTCGCCGGGGGGCTTGCGGCCGACCGAAGCGGCGCTTGCGGTGCGTCCCCACGCCGAGGCGATGGCGAGCGCGGCCGAGGCGCTTCTACGCACCGCCTCCGGCGAGGCGAGCCAGGCGCGAGGCGTCGTGCGGCTGACGGCTAGCCATGTCGTCGGCGCCGAGGTGTTGCCGCCGATTCTCGCCGATTTCCACGAGGCTTGGCCGGACATCGCCATCGAGCTGGTGCTCTCCGACGTTCAGGAAGACCTGCTTCGCCGCGACGCCGACATCGCCGTGCGCATGGCGCGGCCGAGCCAGGCCGCGCTCACCGCCCGCCGCATCGGTTCGGTTCCCGTCGGCCTCTTCGCCCACAAGCGCTATATCCAAAGGCACGGCGAGCCCGCCTCGCTGGACGAGGCCGGCGTCGCGGCGATCGGATTCGACCGCAACACCGAGATGCTGGCGACGCTCCGCGCGCTCGACCTGCCGCTCGAGCGCGAGATGTTCGCGCTGCGCTCCGATTCCGACCTCGCACAGCTGGCGGCGCTCCGCGCCGGCTTCGGCGTCGGCGCGAGTCAGTACGGCATCGCCCGCCGCGATCCTGATCTCGTCCCCGTGCTGGTCGATGCGTTCCGCTTCGACCTCGAGATGTGGGTCGCCATGCACGAGGACCTGAAAGCAAGCCTGCGCATGCGTCTGATGTTCGATGCGCTGGTCGAGGGCCTCAAAGCGTACGTGGCCGCGTCGCGGCCGTAAGCGGCGAAGCTTTAAGCCTCGTCGCCTCCGCCGGCGTCCTCGTCCGCCGCCGCAGCTTCCGCCGCTCGGTCGGCGGCGCCCATGGCGCGCTCGGCGATGCGCGCCGATTTCCCGCGGCGGTCGCGAAGGTAATAGAGCTTGGCGCGGCGCACCGCCCCCCGGCGCTTGACCTCGATCGACTCGATCATCGGCGAGAGCAGCGGAAAGACCCTCTCCACCCCTTCGCCGAACGAGATCTTGCGGACGGTGAAGCTCTCCTTGAGCCCCGTTCCCGAGCGCCCGATGCAGACGCCTTCGTAGGCCTGCACGCGCTCGCGGTCGCCCTCGCGGATGCGGACGTTCACCCGCACCGTGTCTCCCGGCTGGAAGTTGGGGAGCCTGCGCCGCCCAAGCACGCGCTTGGCTTCTTCCCTCTCGAGCTCTTCGATCGTCGTCGTCATGGCCGTCAAATCTCCTTCGGTTACTGGGCTTCAGTCGCCCTTTGCCTGTTGCTTGGCGAGGTAGGCCGCCCAGAGGTCGGGCCGCCGCTCCCGCGTGGTTTGTTCCCGTTGGCTCCGCCGCCAGGCCGCCACCTGCTCGTGGTGGCCGGACAGAAGCACCGGTGGGATCTCGCGCCCCTCGAACGTCCGCGGCCGGGTGTACTGCGGATGCTCCAGGAGCCCGTCCTCGAAACTCTCCTCCTCCAGGCTGTCCGGGCGCCCGAGGACGCCCGGCAGAAGCCTCACGCACGCTTCGATGATCGCACAGGCGGCCGCTTCGCCGCCGGCGAGCACCGCGTCCCCCACGCTCACCTCCTCGAACCCGCGCGCGTCGATCACCCGCTGGTCCACCCCCTCGAAACGGCCGCAGAGCAGGACGAGGCCCTTGGCCTTCGCCCACGCCTTGACCCGCGCCTGGGTCAGGGGCCGGCCCCGGGCGCTTGCGTACAAAAGCGGGCGTCCGGCCGCCTCCACGCTGTCCAGCGCCTCGGCCACCACGTCCGCCCGCATCACCTGGCCGGGCCCGCCGCCGGCGGGGGTGTCGTCCAGGAAGCCGCGCTTATCTTTGGAAAAGGCTTTGATG
>DATGIN010000323.1:0-3200 GCA_035295705.1 Caulobacteraceae bacterium | reverse complement strand
CGGCGCGGGATCGAGCGCGTGAGGTAGAGCTCCAAGAGCTCGTAGTCGGGCAGGGCGGCCAGGCCGCCGGCGGCCGCGCGCTCGCGCAGGCGCCGGCGATGGTCGGCGTAGTGCGGCTTGGGGGCCAGGCTGGCGAACAGGTCGCCCAGTCCGGCGTCGGCGACGCCACGCTCGGAATCGGCCGTGCGCGCAAGCATGTTCGATGTTTGTTCCAACCGGGCCGCGGAGTCAACGCGCGCCCAGCAAGGCCTCGGCGCGGCCCTTGACGAACGCGGCCCAGGCCGCATCGCCGATCAGCGAGGGCTTGAGCGTCTCGAGGTGCATCAGGCCCATGATGAACACCATGATCGCCGAGGCGACCAGCGCGGGGTCATCGTCGCCCGCGACGTCGCCGGCGGCCTGCGCGGCGGAAAGCCCCGCGGCGATGTCGCTGATCTGGCGATCGAGCGAGGCGCGCAGCAGGCGGCGCACGTCCGCGTCCTTCGCCGCCGCGTAGTGCACCTCGACGGCCATCTGGCGCACCTGCCTCAGCCGCCGGGTGGTGTAGGCGGCGACGGCGGCGGGGAGGGAGGGTTCGGACCCAACGGGCGCCTCTTGCACCGCGCGCGTCACCACCTGGAAGAAGAGGTCCGCCTTGCTGGCGAAGTGCTTGTAGATCGCGCCGGCGGTGATGCCGCTGGCTTGGGCGATCTGCGGCATGCTCACGCCGGCGAAGCCCTGGGCGGCGAAGAGCCGCTCGGCGGCGGCGAGGATGCGCTCGCGGGTCGCCTGGCCGGCCGTGGTCGTCCGCCGCGGCTTGCGCGCTCTTGTGGTCCGGTCCGCCATGCAAAAGCCCCGATAAGCCCGGCCGCCGCGCTTGGCAAGTGAATGCCTGTTTACTTTCGACGTGACTAGAGGTAAACATACATTCACCTGATGGAGGACGCGATGGAACAGCGGACCGTGGTCGTCACCGGCGCCGCCTCCGGCATCGGCGCGGCGACCAGCAAGCGCCTCCGCGACGCCGGCCATCGCGTCATCGGCTCGGACCTGCATGACGCCGACGTGATCGCCGACCTGACGACGGCTGCGGGGCGCGCGGCCCTGGCCGCCGGGGTTGCGGAGGTCTCAGGCGGCCGCATCGACGCGATCGTCGCCAACGCCGGCGGCGGGCCCGCGGAGACCAGCCTGCAGCTCAACTTTTTCGGCGCAGTCGGGGCGCTCGAGGGCCTACGCCCGCTGCTGGCCGGCAGCCGCGCGCCGCGCGCGGTTGCGGTCTCGTCGATCTCGTCGCTGCGCCCGCCGCCGCCAAAGCTGATCGATCTTTGCCTGGCCATGGACGAGCAGGGCGCCGTCGCCGAAGCCTGGCGGGCCTGGCGCGCCGACGAGCTTGGCGGCGCGAGCTCCGAGCTCGTTCCCGACGCCGCGCAGGTCTCGCTCGACCTCTACGGGGCCGCCAAGCGGGCCCTGCAGCTCTGGTGCCGGCGCGCAGCGCCGACGCCGGCATGGGGCGGCGCCGGCATCCCGCTGAATGTCGTCGCGCTGGGGTTCTACGAAACGCCGGCCGCCGCCTACGTCCTCGACGACCCTGCGCATCGCGAGGCGATGGGCCGCATGGTTCCGCTGGCGGGCGCCTACCCGGGCAAGGCCGACGAGGCCGCCGCCATCCTGGCCTGGTGCATCAGCCCGGAGAATTCGCAGATGACCGGCCAGGTCCTCTTCGCCGACGGCGGCGTCGAGTGTCTGGCCACAATGGAGCAACCCCGATGAGCGCCGAGACGACCTCCGATCGATCCGCCGAACCCGCCATGCTCGCCCGCCTGGCGGCCTCTGCGCGCGAACATGGGCCGGGCGCGCTGGTCAGCATCGCGTTCAGCTTCGTGCTGCCGTTCTTGATCTACAGCACGACGCATCGCGCCATCGGCGACGTCCATGCCCTGATGGCCGCCTCGGCGCCTCCGATCGCCCGGACGATCTTCGCATTCGCGCGCCATCGCCGCGTCGATGCGCTATCGCTCATCGTGCTGGCCGGGATTGCTCTGTCGCTGATCGCCTTCTTCGGCGGCGGCGGCGCCCGCTCGCTGCAGCTGCGCGAACACCTGGTCGCCGCGGTGATCGGGCTGGGCTTCCTGGGCTCGGCGGCGATCGGCAAGCCCTTGATCTACCATCTGGCCAGCGCACGTCTTCGCCGCGGCCCGGGCGCGAACCTCGGCCATTTCGAGGCGGCCAGCGACCACCCGATCTTCCGCCGCGCGATGATGACGATGACGCTGGCCTGGGGCTTCGGCCTCGTCCTGGAATCCGCCGTCGCCTGCGTTCTGGTCGTCGCGCTGCCGATCTCAGCCTACCTCGTGGTCAGCCCGATCTGGGGCTACGGCCTAGGGGGCGCGCTGACGGCCTGGACGTTCTGGTACGCGCGCCGTCGCGTGCTGGCGGCTCGCGCGGCGGCAGACCCCCGCCGCTAGCGCGTGATCGGCCGGAAGAGGCCGGCGGGCGAGGCGGTGAACACCTCGGCGCCGGTCTCGGTGACGCCGATCGAGTGCTCGCACTGGGCGGACAGCGACTTGTCGCGGGTCACCGCGGTCCAGCCGTCGGCCAACAGCTTCACGGGGTATTTGCCAAGGTTCACCATCGGTTCGATGGTGAAGATCATGCCGGGCCTCAGCTCCGCGCCTTCGCCTTTGCGGCCGAAATGCAGCACGTTCGGCGCATCGTGGAACACCTGGCCGACGCCGTGGCCGCAGAAGTCGCGCACCACCGAACAGCGCTGGCTTTCGACGTAAACCTGGATGGCGTGACCGATGTCGCCGAAGTGTGCGCCCGGCTTGACCGCCGCCAGGCCACGCTCGAAGCCCTCGTAGGTCACGTCGACCAGGCGCCGCGCCCGCGGCGCGACGTCGCCCAAGAGGTACATGCGGCTGGTGTCGCCGTGCCAGCCGTCGACGATGACGGTGACGTCGATGTTGGCGATCTCGCCCTCGCGCAGCGTGCGCGGGCCGGGGATGCCGTGACAGACGACGTGGTTGGGCGAGATGCACAGCGTCTTCGGATAGCCGCGATAGAACAAACAAGCGGGCAGGGCGCCGCTGTCGAGGATGAACTCGCGCGCCAGCCGGTCGAGGTCGTCGGTGACGACGCCCGGCCGCACGTGCGGGGTCAGCATGTCGAGGCACTCGGCCGCGATGCGCCCGGCTTTGCGCATGCCTTCGAAGGCCTCCGCC
>DATGIN010000322.1:0-16671 GCA_035295705.1 Caulobacteraceae bacterium | reverse complement strand
CGCGGCGAGCCGGTCGGTCCAGCGCGGCGCCACGCCCGCGCCGCCCAGGGCGGCCCGCTGCCGCTCGACAAGCGGTTTCGACGGCTCGACCAGCCAGACCTCGGCCGCGGCCAGAAAGCCCGGCGCGAGCCTTGCCGCGCGGAGCGCATCGCTCATCAGCGTCCCGTCGCCGGGGCCGAGCTCGACGAGCAGGAATCGGTCGGGCGCGCCCATGCGCCGCCAGGTCTCGACCGCCCAGAGGCCGATCAGCTCGCCGAACATCTGCGAGACCATCGGGGCGGTGATGAAGTCGCCGTCCTCCCCCAGCGCCGGGCGGGTGGCGTAATAGCCGTCGAGCGGGTCGTGCAGGCAGCGCGCCATGTAGGCGTCGACGCCGATCGGGCCGGCGGCCGCGATCTCAGCCTTCAGCCGCGCGAGCAGGCTCATGCGGCGGTTGGTCGGGAGCCGGCGTCTGGCGCAGGCTCCACCAGAGGAAGCCGGCGCCGGCGATCACCATCGGCGCCGACAGCATCATCCCCATGGTCAGCCCGAACGGGAAGACGGGCATGGTGAGGTCGGGATTGCGCACCGTCTCCAGCAGGATGCGGATCAGGCCGTAGAGGATGAGGAAGAGGCCAAGCACGGCGCCCCGTCGCTGCAGCCAGTGCAGCCGGTGGGTGGCGAAGCGAAGCACGAGGAAGATCAGCACCCCTTCGAGCGCCGCCTCGTAGAGCTGGCTCGGATGTCGGGGCACGTGCTGAGGGTCGCTGGGGAAGATCATCCCCCAGGGCAGCGTGGTCGGCCGTCCCCACAGCTCGCCGTTGATGAAGTTGGCGATGCGGCCGAAGAACTGCCCGATCGGCTGGCAGGGAGCGACCAGATCGGCGAGCGCGATCAGGTCGATGCGGTTGACGCGCGCGAATGCGATCAGGGCCAGCGCCACCCCGATCACCCCGCCGTGGAAGCTCATGCCGCCGTGCCACAGCTCGAAGGCCTCGAGCGGGTTTTGCGCCAGCAGCTGCCGCTCTTCGTGCGACGGCAGCATGTAGAAGAGGATGTATCCGAGCCGCCCGCCGATGATGACGCCGAGCGTGATCCACAGCACGAGGTCATCGACCTGCGCGACCGTCGCCGTCGGCGTCTTGGCGCCCCAGAGCTTTGCGTTCCGCACCAGGCGCACCCCGTAGCGCCAGCCGAGCAGAATGCCGGCGATGTAGGCAAGCGCGTACCAGCGCAGCGCAAACGGGCCGATCTGGAAGATCACGGGATTGAAGTGGGGAAAGGGCACGGGGGGACGCTGCGCGAGGCTCCGTTCGACAAGACGCAAGAACCGCTTCGGTTTAGCGGCAGGGCCATTCCCTTCGCATTAAAATTCCGTTTCCCATATAAAAGCGCCATGCAGACCCAAAACCCGTTCCTGGACGAGTTCGCCAAGCTGACGAACGCCGCGATCGGCCTGGCGCAGGCGGCGGGCGAGGAGGCGAAGGCCGCCTTCCGCTCCCAGGCGGACAAGATGGCGAGCGAGTTCGACCTCATCCGCCGCGACGAGTTCGAGGCGCTGAAAGCGGAGATCCAAGCGCTGCGCGAGGAGGTCGCGGCGCTGAAAGGCGGGCCTGCAGGAAACGCTCGCGCGTGAGACGAAGGCGGTTGAGACGCCGGCCGCGAAGCAGATTAGGGTGTTGATTCACCGCCTCGGAGCCGTCACACGGCCGGCGGTGCGCTAGCCAAGGGACGCCATGGACCTTCCCCACGAGGACGACATCGAGACCGGCTTCGATCCGCTGGAGGTCGTCGAGCGTGTCTTGAACGCCGAGAACCTCACCTTCGACCGCACGGAGGAGGGCGATCTCGCGTTTGCGCTCGCCGGCGACTGGAAGGACTACGAGCTCTGGTTCGCCTGGCGGCCGGAGGCCGATTGCCTGCAGCTCTGCCTCGCCATCGATCTGCAGGCGAAGAAGGACCAGCGGCTCTGCGCCTACGAGCTTTCGGCGCTGGTGAACCAGCGGATCTGGCTCGGCCACTTCGAGGTGTGGAGCGAGGACGGCGAGGTGGTGTTCCGCCACGCGCTCGGCCTGCCGCACGGCGAGCGGCCGACGCTGGCGCAGGCGGCCTCGATGATCGACGCCGCGGTCGAGGCGGCCGACCGCTTCTATCCGGCCTTCGACTTCCTGCTGAACGGCGGCCGCACCCCCAGCGACGCCATGGCCGCCTGCCTGTTCGAAACCGTGGGCCACGCCTGACGGCGGAGGCGGCCACTCCGATCCTGGTGCTGGGCGCCGGCCACATGGGCGGCGCGCTGATCGAGGGCTGGATGGCGTCAGGCGCGTTTGCGGCGTCCGACCTCATCATCGTGGATCCGGCGCCAGGTGAAGCGGCCAAAGCCGCCGTGGCCGAAGGCGCACGGCTCAATCCCGTCGACTCGGCGCTCCGCGAAGCGCGGACCCTGTTGCTCGCCGTGCGGCCCCAGGCCTGGCGCGAAGCCGCAGCGGAGATCGCCGCGAAGCTGGCTGCCGATGCGATCGTGGTCTCGGTCGCGGCCGGCGTGAAGACCGCCGACCTCTCCGCTGCGTTCACGCCGCGCGCGGTGGCCCGCACGATGCCGACGACCGGGGTTGCGGTCGGCAAGGGCGCCGTCTCGATCTTCGCCGAAACCACGGCCGCCAGGGCCCGGGCGCACGCGATGTTCGACCCGGTGGCGACGGTGGTCGACTTGAACGACGAGGCGATGATGGACGCCGCCGTCGCCGTCTCCGGGTCCGCGCCGGCCTATCTCTACGCCTTTATCGAAGCGCTGGCGGCGGCCGGAGAGGCCGAGGGGCTGAGCGGGGCCGCATCGGCAGCGTTGGTGCGCGCCACGCTGATCGGCGCGGCGGTCCTGCTCGATCGCTCGGGCGAGGACCCAGGCGAACTCCGCCGCAGAGTCGCTTCGCCCGGCGGCACGACCGAGGCAGCGCTCAGGGTTCTGCTCGCCGACGACGGCCTCGGCCCCCTCGTCCGCCGCGCGGTCGCCGCGGCTGCCGGACGCTCGCGAGAGCTCGGCTAGCGCTTCAGCGCCCGCAACGGCGCCATCCGCCACAGCACGCTACGCCCGACGAACTGGCGCCAGAGCGCGCCCGCGACGTGCAGAGCAAGCGTGATCAGCGCGATCCAGATCAGGATGTAGACGTGAATGTGGGTCAGCTCGCGCCGCCACGGCCGGTGCTCCGGGCTCATCAGGAAGCCGAGGCCGGGCAGCTTCGGCCACGGGATGCCCCAGACGTGCATCGGCGGCGGACGGACCGACACGATCGCCCAGCCGGTGAGCGGCAGCACGAGCAGCAAGAGGTAGAAGGCGACGTGCGTCGCCCGCGCCAGGACGCGCTCCCAGATCGGCATGTCGTCGGGCAGCGGCGGCGCGGGGTGGGCGAGCCGCCAGCCGATCCGGATCAGCGTCAGGATGAGGATCGTGGCGCCGACCGAGATATGCAGGGTCACGATCTGGGCCTGGGCCGGCGAGTGGTCGGGCAGCACCTCGTTCATGTACCAGCCAAGGCAGAGCTGGATCACCACCAGCAGCGCGATGGTCCAGTGCAGGGCGATGGAAACGCCGTCGTAGCGTCGGTCCGCGGCGGCCTGCATCGCTGCGGCGTCGCCCGCCGGCGCGGCAGGGTTGAAGGCGGACATGGCGCGCTTCCTCTTCCGGTTGACGCCCGAGTCAACGGTCGAGCGAGCGCAGCGGTTCGGCCTCGCTAGCCGGCGCGGCGCCAGGTCTGGGTGCGCCCGATCAGCGAAATCCCGATGAAACCCCGGACCGTGAGGGTCTTTCCGTCGGCGCTCTCGCTGACCTTCGCCGAGTAGACGTTGCCGGAGTCAGGGTCGAGGATCTGGCCGCCCTGCCAGGTCAGGGGATCGCCGGGCGCCGGCTTCAGGCCCCACAGCACGCGCATGCCGACGATGCGCTTGTTGTGCTCATCGCCCTTGCAGGGCGCGCAGAGCTTGTTCGGATCCTCGCCGCGCAGCGACTTGGTCAGGACGCCCTGAAGCTGGCCGCCCACGACCGTAAGCTCGATGAGCGCGCGGGGCTTGCCGTCGGCGTCGGAGATGATCTCCCAGGCGCCGGCCGGGCTTGGCGCAGCCAGCGCCGCCTTCGCCAGAAGCGCCAGCGCGGCGCCGATGACCGCAGTCCGGCCAAGCCTCGCCATCCTCGTTCTCCCCATCCGCGATGTCGTGGATTAAGCCGCGCGCCAAGCGGGCTGGCAATGCTGGCGGCGCGGAGAGCACCGCTTGGATGCGGCCGGCGCTCTGCGTTAGGCTCGCTCCGCAGGCAGGAACGAATGAGCCCGACGATGCCCGAAGCTTTCGACGTCGAACCGCTGGACGCGACGTTCGGGGCAGTGGTCACCGGCCTCCGCCTGGCCGACCTCGATGACGCCGCCTTCGATGCGCTCTACCGCACGTGGCTCGCCTACGCGCTCCTGATCTTCCCTGGCCAGCATCTCGCCAAGGACCAGCAGATCGCCTTCGCCAGGCGCTTCGGTCCGCTGGAGTTCGACTGGGCGCCGCTCTCGAACGTGCGTGGCGACGGCTCCCTGCGCGTGGACGACGGGACCGACGACGTGGTCAAGGTGCTGAAGGGCAACATGGGCTGGCACGCCGACTCCACCTACATGCCGGTGCAGGCCAAGGGCGCGGTCTTCTCCGCCCATGTCGTGCCTCAGTCCGGCGGCGAGACGGGCTGGGCGGACATGCGCGCCGCCTACGATGCGCTTGACGCCGCCACCCGCGCGCGCATCGAGACCTTGAGCGCCTACCACTCGCTGCACTACAGCCAGGCGAAGGAGGGGCACACCCACAAGGAAGGCAGCCCATACTCCGGGTACGGCTTCCAGGTGAAGGAACCGCCGCTCAGGCCGCTCGTGAAGACGCATCCGGAGACCGGCAGGAAGACCCTGGCGGTCGGGCGCCACGCCTACGGCATCCCCGGCCTTGATCCGTCGGAGTCGGAGCGGCTGCTGGACGAGCTCAGCGCGTTCGCCTGCCAGCCGCCGCGCATCCACCACCACGCCTGGGCGGCCGGCGACGTCGTGGTGTGGGACAACCGCTGTCTCATGCACCGCGCCCGCCCTTGGGACATGACCGAGCCAAGGGTGATGTACCACTCGCGCATCGCAGGCGATCCGGTCAGCGAGTTCGCCGCGCACGCATAGCCGGGGCGGGAGGCAAAGGGGGCGACATGCATCGAGTCAGCACAGCTGCGGGCGCCTCGGCGGTGCTGCTAGCGATCGCTTTCGCCATGCCGGCCTCGGCCGACATCGGCCCGAAGCCGACGATGGCGTTCACGTTCGCGCCCGACAAGCCGGGCCTCGGCATCGTCAGGGGCGAGCTTCTGGAGTGCGGCAAGGGCGATTGCGCCGACGCCAGGCCGCTGAAGCGGCTGGGGCCGCAGGGGCTCGACTGCAGCGCCATGTCCTGCAACGCCCGCGCCTACGGCTTCGCCAGGTACAACCGCCTGCGGATCAGCTTCTCCGACGGACGCACGCTGGCCAGCAACATCTTCCGTCCGGCCGGGTTCAATGCGCGCTACCGGGTGCGCGTGATGAGGCGAGCGCTCGACGTGCGGCCGCAATGACCGCCGCCCGCGCAGCAGCCGCAGTCCTGGTCGCGACGATCGCGGCCGGCGCCGCTGTCGCCGACGCGCCGCCGCCGGTGCCGCACCCGATCGTTCTTATGGTTGCGAACAAGTCAGGGCGGCTGCCGGTCCGCGTCACCCTCGAGCAATGCGACAGCGGCGCCTGCGCGCATCCGTGGTCGTCGCAGACGCTGACCTGCCTCGGGCAGACCTGCTCGGGATATGCGCCAGGGTTCGACGCATTCCTGCGCCTGGTGCTCGCCTTCCGGACCGGACCGACGCTCAGCAGCGGCGTCTTCAGGAGCACGCCGTCGGGCGTCGAGTACCGCGCAACGGTCAGCCCCACGGGGATCCGGGTCCAGCCGCAGCCGTGAGCGCGCTGCTTGCGCCGGCGCTCTCGGGGCTCATGCTCTCGTTGCTGGCTGCCACGAACTTCCGGCGTCCCGTGCTGGCCGCGGCGCTTCTGGCGCTGCCGGTCATCTTCTGGCTGGCGCCGTCGCCGACGGAGCTCGGCCTGACCGTCGTGGTCGAGGCGCCGGTGGTGACGGCGATCACCGCTGCGTTTGGCCTAAGGGCATGGCGCGCAGGCGCGTTCAGCTTGTTCGTGAACGGACTCACCCAGCCGCTGCTGCACCTGGCGCTGACCGCGCCGTGGGCGACCACGCTCGCGTCCTGGAGGGTGGGCGTCGCGGCCGGCGAGACGATCGTGTGGCTGGTCGAGGCGGCGCTTTACTTCGCCTGCCTTGCCGATCTGCGCCGGGCGCCAGCAGGCTTCGCGACGGCGCTCTTGACCAGCTTCGCCGCCAACGCCGCTTCCACTGGCCTCGGCCTGGCGCTGTCGGTGTGAAGCTCAAGTGCGCCGTTGACATAAGGGGCAGCGCGCCCCAGCGTCGCGCTTCGCTCATGCGGCTCTTCCGCGCCATCGCCATCGTACTCGCAGCGACGTCCCTGGCGGCGCCGGCGCTGGCCGCCCGGGTGGGCAGGCCCGCGCCCGGGTTCACGCTGGTCACGCTCGATCACCGCAAGATCAGCCTCGCGGACCTGAGGGGCAAGGTGGTGATCCTGAACTTCTGGGCGACCTGGTGCACGCCGTGCAAGGCCGAGCTGGCCGCCATGAACAACTACGCCAGGGCGCACCCGAACCGGGGTCTGGTCATCTTCGCGATCAAGACCGACGACTATCCGGCCGCGAAGCTCGGCGACCTGCAGAAGGCGCTGCCGTTCCCGGTCGTCGACGACTTCCGCAGCTGGGACTACGGCAAGATCAACGACCAGGTCCCATCCAGCTGGGTGATCGATCGCGCTGGGGTGCTTCGGCTGAAGCAGGCCGGCGCCTTCAACGAGGACACGCTCGACACGACCATCAGCCCGCTGCTCGACCAGCCCCCGCCGCCGGCCACCCCGCAGGTCGCCTCGCGCACCTGATACCGGCGGCGCCGAGCGGGCTCAGCCCGGCAAGCGCACGACGGCTCGAAGTCCGCCCAAGGGGCTGCGGTCCAGGGTGACGTCGCCGCCCAGGGCTCGCGCCACGTCGCGGGCGATGGCGAGCCCCAGGCCGACGCCCTTCTCGTTCTGGTTCCTCGCCTCGTCGAGCCGGTTGAACGGCTTGAAGGCGTCCTCATAGCGCTCGGGCGGGATGCCAGGCCCGTCGTCGTCGACCAGGATCTCGACCCCGCCGGCGGGCCGCGGGCGGGCGGCGACGGCCACGTGCTCGCCGTGCGCGGCGGCGTTCATGACCAGGTTTGCGAGCGCCCGCTTGAACGCGTTCGGCCGCACCTGCGCGGCGAGCGTCGCGTCCGCGTCGACCGCCACCTCCGCCCCGGCGCGGCGCGCGCCTTCGCTCACCTCCTGGATCAGCATCCGAAGCGGCACGCTCTCCAACGCCTCGCCGCCCTCGCCGCGCGCGAAGGCCAGGTACTCGTCGATCATGTGCTCCATCTCGGCGAGATCGCGCTTGATGGCGCTCACCTGCGGCGAGGGCTCGGCCAGCGCCGCCTCGAGCTTCAGGCGCGTGAGCGGGGTTCTCAGGTCGTGGCTGACGGAGGCCAGAAGCGCCGTCCGCTGGTCGATGTAGCGCTGGATGCGCTCCTTCATGGCGATGAAGGCGTGCGCGGCCTTCCGCACCTCGCGGGCGCCATGCGGCTTGAACTGCGGCACGTCGCCGCCCCGCCCGAACGCGTCGGCGGCGTCGGCCAGGCGCTCGATCGCGCGCACCTGGTTGCGGATGAAGAGCACGGCGACGGCCGTCAGAAGCACGGTCGCCATGGTCAGCCAGAAGATGAAGAGCCGCCCCTGGGTCGCGAACGCACGGTCGCGCGGCGCGATGATGCGGATCACGCCTTGCGGGACCGCGACCCGGACGTCGACGTAGGCTGGGTAGCGGGTGGTGTCGAACCAGAACGGCTGGTCGATGTGGTTCTCGAGCGCCCGCTTGATGGACCAGTCGACCGGCCCGAACAGGGCGTAGCCCTTGCGCTTCGGCAGCGCCTTACCCGGCTGCAGCGCCACCGAGAGCGCAAGGTTGCGCTCGGCGCGATCCTGCAGCTCGGCGAGGTTGGCCGGCGTCGGGTTGGCCTCGTAGCTCTGCACCACCCACGAGATGTCGCCGGCCAGGCCGTCGGCGAGGCTGGAGGTGACCGTCTGCCAATGGGCGTCGAAGAAGGCCCAGGTGACCGCAACCTGCATGATGGCGATCGGCAGCACGATGATCAGCAGCGAGCGGCCCCAGAGCGAGGTGGGCGTCCAGCGCTTCAAGAGGCGGGGCAGGAAGAAACGGGGCGGCTTTATCCGCATCAGTCGGGCGCCAGCATGTAGCCCACGCCCCGCACCGTCAGCAGATAGCGCGGCTGCTTGGGGTCGGGCTCGATCTTGCGGCGCAGGCGCGTCACCTGCACGTCCACCGCCCGCCCGGAGGGGTCGGCGGTGTCGCGGGCGAGCGCAAGCCGGTCGACGGCGACATGGGCGTTGGCGGCCAGGCGCTTCAGGAGCCGGGTCTCGGCCTCGGTGAGCCGCACCGGCGCATCGCCGCGGAAGAGCTCGCCGCGCCTTGCGTCAAAGCTCGAGCGACCCATGCTCAGCCGCTCGGCGGCATGCGGCGCCGCGCCGGCGCGGCGAAGGATCGCCTCGATGCGCAGGACGAGCTCCTCCGGCTCGAACGGCTTCGGCAGGTAGTCGTCGGCGCCCAGCTTCAGCCCTTCGATCCGGTCGCTGGCGCCGTCGCGGGCTGTCAGCATGAGGACCGGGGCGGCCTTGGCCGGTCCGGCCGTCCGCACCCACTCGGTCAGCTGGAACCCGTCCTCGCCGGGCATCATCACGTCGAACACCAGAAGGTCGAAGTCGAACACACCGAGCAGACGCCTGGCCTGTGCGGCGTCCGCCGCCGTCGAGACGCGAAAGCCGGCGCGCGCCAGATACGCTTTCAGGAGGTCCCGGATGCGGTCGTCGTCGTCGACCACCAGCAGGTGCCGCTCGCGTGTTCCGGCCGCCGACGGCGCGTTCACGCCCCGACCCTTATGCTGCTATAGCCCGCCGAGGAGGTATGCATCTGATGTCGGTTATCCCCTTCGACGACCGCGACGGCTGGATATGGATGGATGGCGCGTTCAGGCCCTGGCGCGAAGCCCAGGTGCACGTACTGACGCACGGCCTCCACTACGCGTCCGCCGTCTTCGAAGGCGAGCGCATGTACGGCGGCGAGATATTCGGGCTGACCGAGCACACCCAGCGTTTGCACCGTTCGGCGGAAATCCTCGACTTTACGATACCTTATAGCGTCGAAGAGATCGACAAGGCCTGTGTGGAGACTTGCGCCAAGAACGGCCTCGACGACTGCTACGTGCGGCCGATCGCCTGGCGGGGCTCTGAGATGATCGGCGTTTCGGCGCAGAACACCACCATTCACCTGGCCATCGCGGCCTGGGACTGGCCGAGCTACTTCGACCCGGAGGAGAAGAAGCGCGGCATCCGCCTGACGCACGCCAAGTACAAGCGGCCGTCGCCGGAGACCGAGCCGGTGCACTCGAAGGCGACCGGCCTCTACATGATCTGCACGATCTCCAAGCACGCCGCCGAGCGCGAAGGCTATGCCGATGCGCTGATGCTGGACTGGCGCGGCTATATCGCCGAGTCCACCGGGGCGAACATCTTCCTGGTGCGCGACGGCGTGATCCACACACCAACGCCGGACTGCTTCCTCGACGGCATCACCCGCCGCTCGGTGATGAAGATCGCCCGCGAGCGGGGGTTCGAGGTCGTCGAGCGGCACATCCCGGGCGAGGAGCTGGGCACCTTCTCCGAGGTCTTCCTGACCGGAACGGCCGCCGAGGTGACGCCCGTCGCCGAGATCGGCGAGCACCGATTCCGGCCCGGCAACATCTCGCTGTCGTTGATGGACGACTACGCCAGGCTCGTCCGCCGCGAGCTGCAGGCGGTGTGATCCAGCGGCCGCTAGCGCTGTTCGCCGGCGGCCTCGCGGTCGCGCTCGGGCTGCTCTGGCTGCTTCAGGGCCTCGGCGTCGTTCGGCTGAAGCCCATCCTCTGCGTTGCGGCCTGCCAGGCGGTCGAAGGACCGTCGATCGGGTGGGTCATCGCCGGCTTGGCGCTGGCGGGTGTCGGCGCCGCGGCGGTGCTTGGGGGCTTGAGGCGCCGGTAGAGGCCCCCGCGGCTTTGAACGAAGCCGCCGGGCGCCACGTTAGCCTGCGGTGCCGAACGACCGCCGCAACACCTCGCTGGCCGAGAGCCTGAAGCCATTCATGCGCGGCGGGCGCGGCAAGCTGACCGTCCGGAAGCTGATGGACGAGGTCGAGATCGGGGACGGGCCCGGTCCGCTGCTCTTGCTGCTCACGCTGCCGGTGCTTCTGCCGCTGCCGCCGGGCGTTTCCATGCTGCTCGCGCTGCCGCTCCTCATCGTAGCCCCGCAGATGGCGCTCGGCCGGCGTGAGCTCTGGATGCCCAAGGCCCTGGCCGCGCGCGAGATCGACCGCGCGAAGCTGAAGCAACTGCTGACGCGCGTGATGCCATGGCTCTCACGGGCTGAGCGGGTCGTGAGGCCGCGACTGTCGTTTCTCACCGGACGCGTGGGCGCACGGCTGGCCAGCATCGTCTGCGCGCTCCTGGCGCTCGTGCTCGTCCTGCCCATCCCCTTCGCCAACCTGGTTCCGGCGCTGGCGCTTTCCGCCTTCGCGCTTGGTCTCAGTCGCCGCGACGGGCTCTTCGTCCTCGCGGGCTACGGGCTGGTCGCGCTCGCCGCCGTCGTGATCGCGCTCGGCGTCGACGGCGTCCGCATCGGCGTCGGCGACCTCAGGCGGCTGCTCTAGGGGCGGCGCGACTCGTACTTCAGTATGCCGGCGATCTCGTACCCGGGCCGCTGCGGCCGATCGCTGGGATGCGTGATCCCGTCGTAGACCGGGACCTCGGCGAAGTCGAAGGGGCTGACCCCTTTGAGGCAGGCGGCGTTGACGCCGTACTCGCCGGGGTTCGAGCGACGGCGGTGGTGGGTGTAGATGCCGCAGTTCGGGCAGAAGTGATGCTCGGCGACGTTGGTGTTGAACCGATAGGTCGCGAGCTTGTCCTCGCCTTCGAGGAAGGCGATGTCGCCAACGTTCGCGGTCACCGCGACCGCGCCGCGCATCCGGCAATAAGAACAGTTGCAGCGGCGCGCGCTCGCGAGCCCTTCGGCCAGCCGCACGCGAAAGCGCACCTGGCCGCAGTGGCAGGCGCCGTTCAGGACCAGCGGCTGCGGCACGCTCAGGCGGGGCTCAAGGCCGGGGCGGCGGCGTGGGCGCGGGCGGCCGGGAAGATGCGCAGGAAGTTCTCGGCGTAGAACTTGTCGCGCACCGCCTCGCCGCGATCGCCCAGCGAGGACTCGAAACGGCCGAGCGGATTGCGCCCGCCCTCGACGTGCGGGTAGTCGGTCGAGAAGAGGTAGAGGTCGGGGCTCGACTGGTCGATCAGCGCGCCGACCTCCTCGAACACGAACGGCGTGAACGCCAGCTGTTCGGTGATCTGCTCGCTGGGCCGGCGCTTCATCGCCTGCAGGTTCGCATCCGTCCGGCTCCAGATCTTCACCACCCAGTCCAGGCGGCGGAGCAGCTCCGGAACCCAGCCGGCGCCGAGCTCGACGGCGGCGCCGCGCAGGCCGGGATGCCGCTCGAAGACGCCGTCCAGCACCATCATGGTCAGGAACGCCTCCGGCCCTTCGTGCAACAGCGCGATGTCCTTCGTGCGCAGGTTCTCGCCGCCGCCCATCCAGTCCTTGGTGGGCGGCTTGCCGTTGTTCATCCACGCCTTGGCCAGCTGCAGGGGCGCGCCGCCGACGTGCAGCACGAAGGGCGTTCGACTCTCGGCCAGCCTGGCCCAGAACGGATCGAGGTCGACGTGGCCGGGCGAGCGGTCGCCGGACGGCCGGTGCGGAACCCAGACCGCCTTCAGATGCGTGCCCAGCACCCAGTCCAGCTCGGCGATCGCGAGATCGACGTCGTCCAGCGGGACGATCGCCACGCCCATCAGGCGCTCGTCGTTGGCGCAGAAGTCGGCCATGTGCCGGTTGTGGGCCCGGGCCGCGCCATAGCGCAGACGAGGCTCGATCTTGCTCGACGGCGAGAAGGGCATGGCCACCGAGTGGGTCGCGAACACCAGCTGCTTCTTGAAGCCCAGCATGTCGAGCGCGGTCGTGCGGTCGTCGCGGTTGAAGGCGCCCAGCGCCTGGATCTCCTTCGAGGACTCGATCAGCCTGTCGCCGAGCGCGATCTGCGCCGCGACATGCTCGGCCGTGTGGCGTTTGCCCTGGCCGACGATCACCGCCACCTCCTCGTCGGTCACCAGCGATGCGGCGTAGCTCACCTCGGGGATCTGCTCGCGCAGGTCCGGGTCGGCGTAGGCTTTCAGGAAGTCCGGCAGCTCCATGATGTGGCTGTCGGCGTCGTAGTAGGCGCGGGTTGCGGGCGCGTAGGTCATGCTCGAATGCCTCCGGCCGCCGAGACTATGCGCGGCTGGCCGCCGCTGATAGCTCTCAAAGTCGAAGAGCAACGCTTTGAAGAGGGAGAGGCGCGGATGTTCAAGGGCGTCGATCATGTCGTCGTGGCGGTCAAGGACCTGGACGCGGCGGTCGGCAAGTACGAGGCGATCTACGGAACCGCGGTCTCCGACCGCAACGAGAACGCCGCGGCCGGCATGAAGATGGCTTTCTTTCGCTTCGGCGACTCCTACGTCGAGCTGGTGTCGAACCTGGGCGAGGAAGGGCCGATCGCGCAACGGCTGGCCAGCCGCGGCGAGGGCGTGCATCTGATCGCCATGAAGGTCGACGACCTCGACAAGACGCTCGCGGACCTGCGCGAGAAGGGCGTCCGCCTGGTCGGCGATCCCGGCCCCGGCAACCCCGTGCGGGGTCAGGTGTTCGTCCACCCTGCCGAGACCGGCGGCGTCCTCACCCAGCTCGTCCAGCGCTAGCCAGGACGCGCCAGGGCGCGATCGCCGACCCATGATGCATGTCGAGGTGCACGAGGGCGCGGGCCCGCATCTCTTGCTTGTGCACGGGCTCTGCTCCAGCCGGGCGCAGTGGCGGCCGAACCTGGCGGGCCTCGCCCGCTTCTGCACGCCGGTGGTGGTCGAGGTGTTGGGGCACGGCCGCTCTGAGAGCCCGGCGGACGCCGCCGCCTATACCGTCGAGGCCTACATCGAGCGCTTCGAGGCTCTGCGGGACGACCTCGGCGTCGCCCGCTGGTCGGTCTGCGGGCAGTCGTTCGGGGCCGGCCTGACCATGCGCTACGCGCTCGACCGGCCGGAGCGCATTTTCGCGCAGGTGTTCACCAACTCGAACTCGGCGCTCAGCCCGGGCGATCCGCCGGTCAGCGAGCAGCAGCGACTCGCGCGTCTCGCCGGGTTCGAGGACCGCGGGCGCGCGGCGCTCGAGGCGCTGCCTTTCTATCCCAAGCGCACCGGGCGGCTGGCGCCGGAAGTCGAAGACGAGCTGATCGCCGACGCCGCGCTGATCTCGCTGGCCGGCGTCGCCAACGGCTTACGGTTCACCTCGCCGGGCCTGTGCGTGACGCCCCGTCTGGGCGAGATCCGCGTCCCGACGCTGCTGGTCAACGGCCGGCGCGAGCGGCGCTTCCAGCCGCTGCGCGACCACGCGGCCGGCGCGATCCCGGGCCTGCGGGTGGTCGACCTCGACGGCGGCCACCCGGTCAACCTCGACTGCGCCGACGCGTTCACCGCCGCCGTCGGCGCGTTCCTCGCGGCCGCCTGACGCGCTAAGGCTCGGCCTGAGCGGAAAGCGGAAGGGCTTAAGAGCATGTTCGTGGACATCGGGACCGCACGCATCTTCTTCGACGTCGCCGGCTCGAAGCTCGCCATCGACGGCGAGCGGATGGCCGAGCGGCCGACGCTGATCGTCATGCACGGCGGCCCGGGGTTCGACCACTCGACGCTGCGCCCCTTCTTCGACCGCTTCGCCGACACCCACCAGGTGCTCTACATCGACCACCGCGGGAACGGCCGCTCGAGCGGCGAGCCCGACACCTGGCGGCTCGACCAGTGGGGCGACGACGTTGCGGCGATCTGCACCGCGCTGGGCGTCGAGAAGCCGGTGGTCTACGGCAACTCGTTCGGCGGCATGGTGGCGATGTCGTACGCGAGCCGCCACGCAGAGCATCCGGCGAAGCTCATCCTTTCCTCGACCGCCGCCTCGCTGATGCTCGACGTCACCTACCGCATGATGGACGAGAAGGGCGGGCCCGAGGCCCGCGACATCGCCGAGCGCTTCTGGACCGCGCCGGAGCCGACGGTGATGGAGCAGTACATGAACGTCTGCATGCCGCTCTACAATCCGAAGCCGAACCCGGCCGAGGCGGCGGCGCGGCGCCGCGCGATCCTGCGGCGCGAGGTGATGACCCACTTCATTCTCGGCGAGATGCGCACGATGAACCTGGCCGAGGGCCTGGCGGCCATCACCTGCCCGACGCTAATCCTCGCCGGCGGCGAAGACCCGATCACTCCGGTCGCCTGCGCCGAGGCCATCTCCGCAGCGATGTCTCCCGGCGTCGCCCGCCTCGAGCTCTTCAAGGACGCGGGGCACGGCGTCCACCGCGACGAGCCGGAGCGCGCCGAGGCGGTGCTGCGGGAGTTCCTCGCCTGAGAGCCAAACCGACGCTTGTGCGTTTGATGCCTTGGCCACGACCCGGGTGTCATGGCTTTGCCGTGACCGAGGATCGCAGAGGCAATGCCCAAGAATAAGCGCGGCGGCGGACGCCCCGCGAGAAGCAAGGCGACAGCGCGGACGCGCGGGGCGACCACGCGCCTTGGCCGCGCCCGCCAGCGTCTGGCCGCGAACCCGCTGGCGCTCATTGGTCCTGGCCTGATCACCGGCGTCGCCGACGACGACCCGAGCGGCATCGCTACCTACTCCCAGGCGGGCGCGCAGTACGGCCTCGGCATGCTGTGGACGATGCCGCTGTGCTTCCCGCTGATGGCGGCGATCCAGTCGATCTGCGGCCGCATCGGCCGTGTCACCGGCCGCGGCCTGGCCGCCAACATGAAGATGGCCTTCCCGCGTCCGCTCGTGCTGGGCGTCGTTCTCCTGCTCTTGATCGCCAACACCATCAACATCGCGGCGGACGTCGCGGCCATGGGCGAGACGGCGGCGCTGGTCGTGCCCCTCGACCGCCACCTGCTGACGATCGGGTTCGTGCTCCTGACGCTCGCGCTGCAGATCTTCGTGCCCTACCACCGCTACGTCGCGTTCCTGAAGTGGCTGACGCTGTCGCTGCTGGCCTACGCGGCGGTGCTGTTCACCGTGCACGTGCCGTGGGGCCAGGTGGCTTTGCGCACCTTCTGGCCGAAGATCCCGCTGAATGCACAGGCGGCGACGGTGGTCACGGGGATCCTGGGGACCACGATCAGCCCATACCTGTTCTTCTGGCAGGCGTCGGAAGAGGTGGAAGAGATGGCCGCGCACCGCGAGCGTCCGCTCACCAGGGACAAGCGCGCCGCCGGGCCCGAGCTTCGCCGCATCCGCTGGGACACCTGGAGCGGCATGTTCTATTCCGACCTCACGGCCTGGTTCATCATCCTGGCGACCGGGCTGACCCTGCACGCCGCCGGGGTCACCACGATCGACAACGCGGCGCAGGCCGCGAGCGCGCTGAAGCCGCTCGCCGGCGACTTCGCCTTTTTCCTGTTCGCGGCCGGCATCCTCGGCGTCGGGCTGATCGGCGTGCCCGTGCTCGCCGGCTCGGGCGCCTATGCGCTCGCCGAGGCGATGGGCTGGAACGAGGGCCTCGAGCGGCGCGCCCAGGATGCGCGCGGATTCTACGCCGTCATCGCGGTCAGCGTGCTCTTGGCGCTGGTCATTCAGTACACCCCGATCGACCCGATGAAGGCGCTGTTCTGGAGCGCGGTGATCAACGGCGTCGTCGCCGTGCCGCTGATGGCGATCATCATCCTGCTCGCGTCGCGCCGCTCGGTCATGGGCGATCTGACCGCCGGCCGCGTCACGATCGTGCTGAGCTGGATCGCGACCGGCATCATGGCCGTGGCCGCGCTCGCGATGCTGATCCCGAGCTGAAGGCGCGTCTGAGTGTCGTGCTGATGGTTCAGGCGGCGTCGGCCGCGGCGGACGAAAACGAGCGCAGGCGGCGCGCAGGCGCTGAAGCGCCCCCGTCGGAAGGCGGGCAGCCCGCTCGACCGCTCCCGACAGCCGCTACGACGCCGCTAGGCAAGACCCGAAAGCGCGAGCTGCACGATGCGGACGAGGACGACGCCGCCGGTCAGCGCCAGGTAGCCTGCCAGCGCGAACAACCACGCCCGCTCGGCCCGCCCGAGCTTCGCCGGCGCCAGCGCCGCGATCGGCGGCATCCGCCACATCAGCCGGCCGCGCCGGTCGATCGGCGGCTCCTGCGCGCGGCGGAGGAGTCGCGACCCTGCCCAGGCGGCGAGGGCCAGCGCGCTGCCGCCGATCAGCACCTCGACGATCAACCGCCCGCTGAGGTCCGGGTAGAGCACCGATGTGGTCAGGATCAGCGACAGCATCACCAGGCCCGCGACGACAGCGCCGGTGAAGAGGTTCAGCCAGCGGCCGTTCACCCACGG
>DATGIN010000321.1:0-6261 GCA_035295705.1 Caulobacteraceae bacterium | reverse complement strand
GTCGGCAACGTCCGCGTGTTCGGCGGCGAGTATGCGATCCGCATCTGGCTCGATCCGGCGAAGCTGCAAACCTACGGGCTGATGCCGTCGGACGTGCGCAACGCCGTCCTGGCGCAGAACGTGCCGGTGGCGGGCGGTCAGGTCGGCGGCCTGCCGTCGCCGGCCGGACAGGAGCTGAACGCCACCATCACCGCACAGTCGCTGCTTTCGACCCCCGACCAGTTCAGGGCGATCATCCTGAAGACGCAGCCGAACGGCTCGCTGGTCAGGCTCGCCGACGTCGCGCGCGTCGAGCTCGGCGCCAACGACTACTCGACCACGACCCGCTTGAACGGCCTGCCGGCAGGCGGGGTCGCCATCCAGCTGGCGCCCGGCGCCAACGCGCTCACCACGGCCGACCTCGTCAAACAGAAGGCGACCCAGCTCGCCGCGAGCCTGCCCGAGGGCCTGCACCTCAGCTTCCCGGTCGACTCGACCACCTTCATCAAGCTGTCGATCCAGCAGGTCGTCGTGACCCTGATCGAGGCGATCGCCCTCGTCATCGCCGTGATGTTCATCTTCCTGCAGAACTGGCGCGTGACCCTCATTCCGGCGGTCGCCGTCCCCGTCGTCCTGTTGGGCACGTTCGGCGTGCTTGCGGTGTTCGGCTACTCCATCAACACGCTGACCATGTTCGCCATGGTGCTGGCGATCGGCCTTCTGGTCGACGACGCCATCGTCGTCGTCGAGAACGTCGAGCGGATCATGAGCGAGGAGGGGCTGCCGCCCAAGGAAGCCACCATCCGCTCCATGAACGAGATCACCGGCGCGCTGATCGGCGTGGCGCTGGTCCTGGCAGCCGTCTTCCTGCCGATGGCGTTCATCGGCGGCTCGACCGGCGTCATCTATCGCCAGTTCTCGGTGACCATCGTCGCGGCGATGGCGCTGTCGATCATGGTCGCGCTGGTGCTTACGCCGGCCCTCTGCGCCAATCTGCTCAAGCCCGTCGAGCGGGGCCACCGCGAGCACGGGCGCGGCTTCTTCGGCTGGTTCAACCGCAACTTCGCGCGCACCGTGCAGCGCTACCAGGGCGGGCTGGGCCGCATCCTCGGCCGCCCGCTGCCGGCGCTCATCCTCTATGGGGTCCTTGTGGTCGCCATGCTGGGGCTGTTCCTGCGCCTCCCCACCGCCTTCCTGCCGGTCGAGGACCAGGGTTCGATGATCGGGCTCTACACCCTGCCCACCGGGGCCACGCAGGCCCGCACGGTCGCGGTGGGCAAACAGATCGAGCACTACCTGCTGGGCAAGGAGAAGCGGAACATCGCGGCGCTGTTCACGGTCGCCGGCTTCAATTTCAGCGGCCAGGGGCAGAACCTCGGCCAGGCGTTCATCCACCTGACGGATTGGAAGGACCGCCCGGGCCCGCAAAACAGCGCCGAGGCCATCGCCCAGCGGTCGACGCGGGCGCTGTCGCAGGAGGTCAAGGACGGGCAGGTCTTCATGCTCGTTCCCCCCGCGGTGCCGGGTCTGGGCTCGACATCAGGCTTCGATCTGGAGCTCGAGGACCGCGCCGGTCTCGGTCACGACCGCCTGGCCGCGGCCCAGAACCAGCTGGTGGCGATGGCAGCGAAGGATCCCATTCTCGCGGCGGTCAGGGCGAACAACCAGCCGGACACGCCGCAGCTGCACCTGGACGTGGACCAGACCAAGGCCACCGCGCTCGGGCTCGACCTGGGCTCGGTCTACGACACCTTCGCCTCCGCCTGGGGCGGCTCGTTCATCAACAACTTCGTCGACCGCGGGCGGGTGAAGCGGGTGTTCATGCAGGGCGATGCGCCGTTCCGCGCCTCGCCGGAAAGCATCGGCGGCTGGTACGTGCGCGGCTCGAGCGGGGCGATGGCGCCGTTTTCCGCGTTCGCCACCTCGCACTGGACGGTCGGGCCGGCCGAGCTGACGCGCTACAATGGTCAGCCGGCGCTGGAGATCCAGGGCCAGTCGGCGCCGGGCAAGAGCTCGGGCGCGGCCATGCGCGAAATGGAAAAGCTGATCGGCCAGCTGCCGCGCGGCATCGGCTTCGAGTGGACGGGGCTTTCCTACCAGGAGGTGCTGTCCGGCTCGCAGGCGCCATTCCTGTACGGCCTTTCCATCCTGGTGGTCTTCCTCAGCCTGGCGGCGCTTTACGAGAGTTGGTCGATCCCGCTTGCGGTGATCATGGTCGTCCCGCTGGGCGTCCTGGGCGCCGTCCTCGCCGCGACGGTCCGCGGCTTCTACAACGACGTCTTCTTCCAGGTCGGCCTGCTCACCACGATCGGGCTCTCGGCCAAAAACGCCATCTTGATCGTGCAGTTCGCAGAAATGGCCGAGAAGCGTGGCGACACACCTCGCGCGGCGGCGATGGAGGCGGCGCGCCTTCGGCTGCGGCCGATCCTGATGACGTCGCTCGCCTTCATGGCGGGAGTCTTTCCGCTCGCCATCGCCTCCGGCGCCGGCGCCGCCAGCCAGCACGACATCGGCACCGGGGTGATCGGCGGCATGCTGGCCGCAACCCTCCTCGCCATCTTCTTCGTGCCGCTGTTCTTCGTCTTCGTCCGCAGCCGGGTCCGCTCGCACGGCCAAGCCGAGCGCGACGGCGCCCAGCCGGAGAGCGCCTGATGCGCCGGGCGGCGGCGCTCGCGCTGGCCGGCGCGCTCGCGGCCTGCACGCTCGAGCCCGCTTACCACCGCCCGCCGGCGCCCGTGCCTCCAACGGTCGCGAACAGCTTCGGCGTGGCCGATCAGACGGCCAGGCCGCCGTCCTGGCGCGCCTTCTTCGACGATCCGCGGCTGGTCAAGGTGATCGAGCGGGGATTGGCCAACAATCGCGACCTGCCGGCAGCCGTGGCCAACGTCGAGATCGCCCGCGCCCAGTGGCTCAGCCAGCGCGCGCAGCTCTTCCCGATGCTGAACGGGCAAGCCGGCGCCAACCTGAGCCAGATTCCGGCCGCCGTGGCCCTCGGCTCCGGCGCCAAGGGTTCGATCGCCACCAACGTCTACACCGCCGAGCTCGCCATCCCCTCCTACGAGGTCGACCTGTTCGGCCGCGTGCGCAGCCTGACCAAGTCGGCGCGCGAGCAGTACTTCGCGAACCAGGCCGCGCGCGATGCGGCGCAGATCGGCCTGGTCGGCCAGCTCGCACAGGCATGGCTCACGATCGGCTCCGACCGGTCGCTGCTGGCGGTGTCCAACGATACCCTGGGCGAGACGAGCCGCTCGCTCGAGCTCACCCGCGCCAAGCTGCAGCACGGCGAGGCGGCGCAGAGCGATGTCGACCGCGCCGAGGGCCTCGTCGCGCAGGCGAGGTTCGACGTGGCGCGCTATTCGACGCTCGTCGCCCAGGACAAGGACGCGCTCGATCTGGTCGCCGGGACGCCGATCCCGAACGAGCTTCTGCCCGACGGCGTCGACGACGAGGTCGGCATCATGGGCGAGCTGCCGACCGGCGTCGCCTCCAGCGCTCTCTTGAGCCGGCCCGACGTGCTGCAGGCGGAAGATCAGCTCAAGGCGGCGAACGCGAACATCGGCGCCGCTCGGGCCGCCTTCTTCCCGAACATCAGCCTGACGGCGGCCGGCGGGGTGACCAGCACGGCGCTCTCCGGCCTGTTCCGCGCCGGCGCGGGGACCTGGAGCTTCGCGCCGCAGCTGGTGCAGCCGATCTTCGACGCGGGCAAGAACCGGGCGGGGCTGCTGCAGGCCAAGGCCCAGCGCGACCTGGCGCAAGCCAACTACGAAAAAGCGGTGCAGACGGCGTTCCGGGAGGTGGCCGACGCGCTCGCCCAGCGCGACCGCATCGACGCCGAAGTCTCGGCCGCTGAGGAGCAGGTCGGCGCCGACCTCGATGCGGTGCGGCTCATCCAGGCGGAGTATGCGCGCGGCTCCGCCTCCGAGCTCGACGTGCTGACCGCCGAAGCGAGCCTCTATGCGGCCGAGGAGACGCTGACCACGACCCGCCTGCTGAAGGCCAGCAATCTCGTTTCGCTTTACCAGGCGCTCGGCGGCGGGCTGTCCTAACCGCGGGTTTCGCTCGGCGGCGCTTCGATGAAGGCGGGCTATCCCGCGTCGTCCGCGTTCGGGGCGCCGCTTATCGGCGGGGCTGACGCGCCGGTTCGCCGCCCGTGTCGGCGAGTCACCCTCCTGCGCGGTCCTGCGGGTCTTTCCGGCGAAGCAGCGCCAGCCAACCTTCGGGAAGCGGCTGGGTGACGATCGCCTCGAGCGCGAGGCGCAGCTTCCTACCGATCGCCTGCTGCGCGGCATGGGTCGCGCGCGGGTCCCTGGAATTTGCGGAGGTGCGTTCGGCGGGCATCGATCGGTTCAGGGCGGCGCCAATGAGTAGGGGGAACGGCGCCGCCAAACCCCAGTTCCCGCGGATTCTTAACATCCATCAAGGCTTGAATGCGCCGCCGCCACCCTTTCCGCGTTCGCGCCGCTCTGTTCCCGCTCGCCGGGCCAAGCTTCTCACCCGCCGTCGAAGGTCTTATGACGGTTTCGTGACATATGTCGTGCAGCACGGAACGGCCGATCACCCCTCGGAAGAGGTTGTCGAGACTGTCGCCGCCGCGGCGCGGATCGCCATCGGCCTGGTGCGCGAACAGCGGCGCAACGTGCGCGTCAAGCTCGACAGTGGCGCCGTGCTTGGCTTCGATGCCTTCCAGGAGGCCGTGTTCCGCGGCGAACTGAAGGACGCGGAGGCAGGCGCCTAGTCCGTCAGCCCATGCGGTGGAGGGCGCAGATCTTGTTGCCGTCCGGATCGCGCAGATAGGCGAGATAGAGCTTGCCGGCCGGCCCCTCGCGGACGCCGGGCGGATCCTCGATCGCGACCCCGCCGCTCGCCACGCCGGCGGCGTGCCAGGCGTCGGCCTTGTCCGGCGAGCTGGCCGCAAACCCGACCGTCGCTCCGTTCGCGACGCTGGCGGGCTGGCCGTCGATCGGCAGCGTGACGGCGAACACCCCGCTCGGCGTCATGTAGAACACGCGATGGCGGTCGATCCGCCCCGGCGGAATGTCGAGCGTCCCCAGAACCGTGTCGTAGAAGGCCTTGGCCCGCTCGAGGTCGTTGGTGCCGATCATGATGTGCGAGAACATGCTTGCCTTCCTTGGCGTGAGAGCGAGCCCCGTTGCGATGCGCCACGGCGACGCTTTGGGTGATGCTGGAAGTTCGCGCCGATGACAATCCCGCCGATGACAATCCTGCCAATCCGCGGTTGAGAGGAGCCATGCAAGCCAGGCTTGGGGCCGAGAACACCGGCGCGCTCAAGGATATCCGCGTCATCGAGATGGGCACGCTGATCGCCGGCCCGTTCTGCGGCCAGCTCCTGGGCGACATGGGCGCCGAGGTGATCAAGATCGAGCCGCCCGGGGCCGGCGATCCCATGCGCGTCTGGGGCCGCGGCGAGCCGGTCTGGTGGGAGGTGATCGCCCGCAACAAGAAGTCGGTGTCGATAAACCTGCGCCTCGCCGAGGGGCAGGCGCTTGCGCGCCGGCTGATCGGGATGGCCGACATTCTGGTCGAGAACTTCCGCCCCGGGGCGCTCGAAGGCTGGAACCTCGATCCGGTCGAGCTTCGGCGCGAGCACCCCGGCCTCATCGTGGTTCGCATGTCCGGCTACGGCCAGGACGGCCCCTATTCCAGCCGCACCGGCTTCGGCGGCATCGGCGAGGCGATGGGCGGCTGGCGCGCGATCGTCGGCGAGCCGGACCGGCCGCCCTCGCGGATGGGGGTCTCGATCGGCGACAGCCTGGCGGCGACGTACGGATGCATGGGGGCGCTGGCCGCCCTGCATCACCGCGAGAAGACGGGCGAAGGCCAGATCATCGACTCCGCCCTCTACGAGGCCGTTCTGCAGGTGATGGAGAGCCTAGTCCCCGAATACGCCGTCGCCGGCATCGTCCGCGAGCGGTCGGGCGCCGTGCTGCCCGGGATCGCGCCGTCGAACGTCTATCGCTGCAAGGACGGCGAATACATGATCGGGGCGAACAACGATGCGATCTTCGCCCGCTTCGCCGCGGCGATGGGCAAGCCTGAGCTCGCCCGCGACGATCGCTACCGCACCCATCCGGCGCGCGGCCTCCGCCAGAAGGAGCTGGACGACCTGATCGAGACCTGGACGTCGACCAGGACCGTCGCCGAGGTCGAAGCGTTGATGCTCGAGCACGCCGTGCCGGCCGGGCGCGTCTACCGCGGGCCCGACATGGTCGCCGACCCGCATTTCGCCGCGCGCGAGGCGATCGTCGAGGTGCCGCATCCGCG
>DATGIN010000320.1:0-5996 GCA_035295705.1 Caulobacteraceae bacterium | reverse complement strand
GGAACGGACCGTGCTGACGGTGATGCGCCACGAGGGCGTGTGGACCGTGGAGCACGAGGGCGAGCGCTTTGGCGAGTCGCGTGAGAAGGAAGTCGCCAAGGCCTCGGCGCTGAAGCGCGCCCGCCAGCTGATGGAGAGCGGGCGCCCCTGCCGCGTGCAGGTGTTCGGCGAACACGGCTTCTTCGGCCTGCGCTAGGGCGGCGGGCGCCGTTGCACCCCAGCCGTCATCCCCCGCCGGAGCGCAGCGGAGTGCGGGGGACCCAGACGCTCTGAGTTCCAAGAGAAACCGCCCACCTCTGTGTCTCTGGGTGGCCCGGACGCTCCCCGCCTCCGCGAGGAGGGCCATGGCGCTTGGAAGTGGGCGCCGCGTCCTCGTTTTGGAACCACGAAAAACACGAAAAGCACGAACTTCGCGGCACTGGGCGCGCACCCCGGTCCTTCTCCCGGAGGGAGAAGGGGGGGACCCGCGCTGAAGGCGCGGGGGGGATGAGGGGTTAGGACGTGTGGGGGCAGCGACCGAGCGCCGCATCAGCGGCGGCGCCCTGTTCGACCACGAAAAGCACGAAATACACGAACGGAACCGATCCAAGGCGCCGCAGCCGCTTGTTCGTGCTTTTCGTGTTTTTCGTGGTTCAAAGCCGCTTCGCGGCGCGGCGCTCCACCTTCCACGCCGTAACCCCTCAACCCCCCGCTGCGCTTCGCTGGCGGGACCCCCCTTCTCCCTCCAGGAGAAGGTCTGGAGGGGCGCTTCGCCGGATGAAGACCCTTGGCGGGCCTTGGCGTCCTTGGCGGTTCGATGGGGCGGCGACGCAGCAGCGCCGTAGCCCCCGTCACACCACGCCGGGGCTGGTTTCGAGGCGGTCCAGGGGTTCGGCGTTGAGGACGGATTCGAACGCGCGCAGGCGCTTATAAATCGACTGCAGCTCGATGATCGTCGACCAGCTGTTGACCAGGTACTGCATCGAGCCGCGCACCTGGTCGAAGGCGTTGGTGATCTGGTTCAAGAGCCCGAAGGTGATGACGCCGGCGACGACGGTCGGGCCCAACAGCACATAGGCGAAGATGTTGTCGGTCTGCAGGTAGAGGATGCGCGCCACGTTGAAATAGACGTAGTGGAAGTAGAGCGTGAAGTAGTTCTTGCGCACGCCGGCGAAGAGCTCGGCGAGCACGGGCGGCGCGGCGCGGGCCGGGTCGTCCTCGCCGTAGACCAGCTCCTTGCGGTAGGCGGCCTCGACCCGCTGGTTCTTGAACTGCAGCCCCGGCAGCTTGACGCCGACGAGGGCGAGGAAGGTGGTGCCGAACGCCGACCAGGCGAGGCCGGCCCAGAGCAGCGCGTTCGGCACCTCGCCGATGAAGGGCAGGCGCGTGACGTGCTTGGAGAGGGCGATCAGCACCGGGGTGAAGGCGATCAGCGTCATCACCGAGTTCACCAGCGTCACGCCCAGGGTCTCCATGGTGGTGGAGAAGCGCATGGTGTCTTCCTGCACCCGCTGGGCGGCGCCCTCGACGGTGCGCAGCACGCTCCAGTGCAACGTGTAGTGATTGTTCATCGCCGTGCGCCAGCGGAAGATCCAGTGGCTGACCAGGAACTGGTTGAGCGCGCCGACGGTGACGTAGACGAAGGCGATCTCGAGGAAGGTGACGAGGTCGCCGTAGTACTCGCCGGCCGGCACCTTGCGCGTGTGGCCGAGCGCGGCCTGCACCATGTCCCAGAAGGGAAGGAACCAGTTGTTCAGGTCGACCGAGGCCTGGACCTGGATGTAGACGGCGAACGCGATCAGCGACGAGCCGAGGATCGACCAGATCCACCAGCGGTTGGGCGCCGACGCGCGCCAGAAGGCGGCGAAGAGGATGGTCGCCGTCCACCAATAGGCGTCGAAGACCAGGAACAGCGGCGTGACGAAGTACTGCGCGCCGATGACCGGCGGGGCGTTGGGATGCACCAGGCCGATGGTGGTGATGAACGGCTTGACCAAGGCGTACCAGGCCCCGATGCAGACCGCGCTCCAGATGACGACGGCGGGAAAGAAGAGGCGTGGGCGCGGGAAGAAGGAGACGAACATGACGGTCGGCGGGCTCCCTTTGGCGGGTGTCGCGAATCGAGGCTCCCCGCGACCGCCGGTAGTAACCCGGCCCGCCCCTGAACGCCCAATGAAGCCGCGGTAACCCGCGAATGGGGCGGAGGAGCGGCGGCGCCTTGGCCCGAGACGAGCCGCCGGAACGAGGCGTCGAACCGGGGCGCGGAGGCGCGGCGGCGCCGGCGCTCACGACTGCTCGACCACCCAGGGCGGCTGCGCACGGAAGCGGTCGGCGGCGAGGGCGACGAACGCGGCGCGAATTGTCCCTCTGCTGAGCCGTAGCTACAACGCCGGTGGGAGGGAAGGCGCCATGCTGGTGGATGTGGTCAGCGAGATCACGATCGCGCGGCCGCGCGCGGTGGTCGCTGCCTTCGCGAGCGAGCCGGACAACGCGCCGAAGTGGTACCGCAACATCACCTCGGTGGAGTGGAAGACGGACCCGCCGCTCCGCGTCGGCTCGCAGATCGCGTTCGTCGCGCACTTCCTCGGCCGGCGCCTGGCCTACACCTACGAGATCGCCGCGCTCGACCCGGAGGCGGAGCTGGTGATGCGCACGCGGGAGGGGCCGTTCCCGATGGAGACCACCTACACCTGGGCCAGCCCGGACGCTGCGAGCACGCGCATGACGCTGCGCAACCGCGGCGAGCCGAGCGGATTCTCCAGCCTCGTCGCGCCGTTCATGGCGGCGGCGATGCGCCGCGCCAACGCCGCCGACCTCCGCCAGTTGAAGACCCTGCTGGAGGCAGGGTAGCCCCTGCGTGTTGGCCCCGGGCTAGCCGCCGGCGGGCGCGATCAGGGTCTTCTGCATGAAGTAGCGCGGGAAGAAGGGCGCGAGGCCGTCCAGCCGCCCGAAGACCTCGAAGCCCAAACGCTCGTAGAACGGGCGCGCCTGGAACTCGAACGTGTCGAGCCACATGTGCCGGCAGCCCCTGGCCCGCGCTTCCTGCTCCGCCTGCCGCATGAGCTCGGCGCCCAGGCCTGCCCCGCGCGCCTCCTGCGGGACCACGACGTCGCTGATGTAGAAGGAGCCCCAGTAGGAGATGGCCACGAGGCCGCCCAGGATCTCGTCCGACCCGGGCGCCTTGATGGTGAGCACGAACCGCTCGCCGGCCGGTTTGCCCACCAACTGCACATTGGATCGGTACAACAGCTCGCCGATCTCGCGGCCGGCCGCCTTGTCGTCGTCATCGGCGCGCGCGATCGAAAGTTGCATGGCCTCTCCCCTCTCTGACGCGCGGGCGCCCGCCGCGGTGGTTGCAGCGGACCTGAGTACAGGGAAACTTCCGGCGAGACGCCTGCCAATGCATCGCCCGCGTCCCGTCCGCGGTCCGGCGTCCTGATTTTGCTCTCAGGTCGCGGGTCGATCGCCTAAGCTTGCGGAAGGCGCACTTCGAGCGGTCCGCCGGGGGCTGGGGCATGCGAGCTTGCGTGTCTTTCTGAGCTATCACACGCCGGACCGGGCGGTGGCGCTTGGCCTTAAAGGCGCGATCGAAGCGGCGCTGGCGGGCGTCGACGTCTTCGTCGACGAGACCCACCTGCGCCACGGCCAGCTCTGGCAGCCCGCCCTGTCGGACGCCATCGCCAGCGCGCAGGCGTTCCTGATCCTCGTCTCCACGCGCGTCGGCGACTGGCAGAAGTTCGAGTACTACGAGGCGCGCGACCGCAAGGCGAAGGACGACGCCTTCGTGCTGTTGCCGGTCATCATCGCCGACCGCGCCGAGGGACCGGCCGCCAACCTGCCGGGCCTGGCCCAGCTGCACTGGATCGAGAGCACCGAACCCACAGCCCCCGATCCGCTGGCGAAGATCCTGGCGGCGCTGCAAAGCCGGGAGGCGGCGAAGCCGGTCGAGGCGTGGCGGGCGATCAATCCCTATCGCGGCCTGGTCGCGCTGGAGGAGCAGGACGCCGACTTCTTCTTCGGCCGCGAGCGCGAGACGGCCGACATCCTCGAGACGGTGATCGCAGCGCCCGGCCGGCTCATCGCGCTGGTCGGCAACTCCGGGGTCGGCAAGTCGAGCCTGGTGCAGGCCGGCGTGATCGGCGCCCTGAAGCGCCAGCGATGGCCGGGCGGCGGGCACGGCTGGCCGCAGGCGCTGAAGGACAGCCGCGCCTTCGCCTACCTCGCCATGAAGCCCGGCGAGGACCCCATCGACGCGCTGATGTCGGAGTTCACGGCGCTGTGGTTCCCGGACCCGACCGACCCGATGCGGGTGGACCGCCGCCGGGCATGGGCCGAGCGCCTGCGCGAGGGAAGCGCGCGGCTTGCCGACGTGATCAAGGCGAGCGACGAGCATCTGCGCAGCGCCCGCGCGCTCACCCCGCCGCCGCGCATCTTCCTCTACGTGGACCAGGGCGAGGAGCTCTACGCCCGGTCGCCGCCGGCCGAGCGCAGGCGCTTTTCGGAGATCATCGCCGAGGGCCTGGCCGAAAGCGCGGGCAGGCTGATCGTGATGACCAGCCTTAGGGCCGACTACTACGGCGAGCTCTTGGCCAACGCGAGGTTGTTCGATCTTGCCGAGAAGATCGACGTTCCGCCGCTGAGGCCGGATGCGCTGGCGCAGGTGCTGAGCGAGCCGGCGCGCGTCCTCGGAGTCGCGCTCGAGAGCGACGACCTCATAAGCCACGTGGTCCGGTCGGCCGAGGACCAGCCCGGGGCGCTGCCGCTGCTGGCCGACCTCTTCACCGACCTTTGGGAGCGGATGCGCGAGCGCGGCGACGGGGTGCTGCGCATTTCCGACCATCGGGAGATCATCCAGGTCGGCGCGGCGCTGTCCGGGCGCGCCGACCAGTTCCTGGCGGACAACCCGGACAAGGTGAGCGCCACGAAGCGGCTGTTCACGCTGCGGCTCGCCCACGTTCCGCGCCAGGGCGAGCCCGTGCGGGCGCGCTGGGAGCGCGATGCGGGAGCCGGCGCCGATCCGGCGCTGGACGCGGACTGGGCGCTGGCCGAACAGCTGGCCGGGCCGGACTGGCGCCTCACCGTCACCGGCGAGCGGGACGGCAGGGCGACGGCCGAGGTCGCGCACGAGATCCTGCTCAAGACCTGGCCGACGCTGAAGCATTGGCTGGAGGACGAGCGCGATTTCCTGGTCTGGCGCGGCGAAATCGAGGCGCGGCGCAAGGACCATGCGGCGGCCGGCGCGGGCGGACCGCGCCAGCAGAAGCAGGCGCTGTTGATGGGCCTGCCGCTCGATACGGCCAAGCGGTGGCTGACGGCGCGCCGCAGCGACATCGATCCCGCCGATCAGGCGTTCATCGAGGCGAGCGTCAAGGAGGAGCGCGCCAGGGCGCGCGGCCGGCGCCAGGCGCAGGCCGCCATCTACGCGCTGCTGGTCGGCATCATCCTGGTGCTGGTCGGGGTGCTCAACGAGGCTTTCGTCAAAGAGCGGTGGAACTGGTTCACCGTCATGCGCCCGTTCGCGATGGCGAACTTCCGCCCCTACGCGCTGGCGGCGGCGGCCGAGCGGCGCTTACAGCCGTCCGCGCGCTTTCGCGAGTGCGCCGCCGCGGATTGCCCCGAGATGATCGTGGTCCCGGCCGGCCGCTTCGTCATGGGGTCATCGGCGGCGGAGCAGGCCCGCTACGGCGCCGCCGCGAGAGGCGTCGGCGCCAACGACCTGCAGAACTACCAGCCCGGCGCCCTCAGCAACGAGGGGCCGCAGCACCCCGTCACGATCGCCCGGCCCTTCGCCGTGTCCCGGTTCGACGTCACGTTCGCCGAGTGGGACGTCTGCGCCCGGGTTGGCGGGTGCCGCGCAAAGCCCGACGGCGGCATGGGCCGGGGCGCAAAGCCGGCCATCAACATCTCATGGGACGACGCCCAGCAGTATGTCGCCTGGCTCTCGAAGATGACCGGCCGGCAATACCGGCTGCTCACGGAGGCGGAATGGGAATACGCCGCGCGGGCGGGGACCACGA